>NZ_JBMLSM010000101.1:0-25328 GCF_049240505.1 Novosphingobium sp. | reverse complement strand
CGATCTCGGCCTGCTGGTTCATGCTGATGATGATGTCGAAATCGTCCTCGATCGCCGCAACAAAGTCCATCACGGTCAGGCTGTCCCATTCGAGATCGCCGGCAAAAGTCGTCGCTTCGGTGATCGCTACGCCCTTCTTGTTGAAGGGTTCGATCAGTTCGGCGATCTTTTCGGCGGTTGCGGCGCGATCCATCAATTCTTCTCCAATGGGCAAGAGACACGCGCCCCTGCCAGACGATTGAGGCCGAAAAGCGGCCATTGCCGCCGCTTGTCAAGCACTCGCCCCTTGTGTCATCCCGTTTATCCGCGAAAGTCGGGCAAATCCACGTCGGGGAATTGGTGGGGGAATCATGGCAGAGACTGTAACGCAGCCTGAACCGGCTTCCGCACCGCCAAAAGCGGCCCCGTCGATGCCTTCGCCGTCGGGCTATTCCAACCACGCCATCCACCTTGTCCGCACCAGTCAGCAGATCAACCTTTCGCTCAGCCAGATGGCTGATTCCAAGGCGTCGATCCTGATGGGCGCGACGTTCGTGGTTTTCACTATATCTGTGGGACAGGCGAAGAACGGGGCGATGCCGTGGTCGTTGGGCGTGCTGGCCCTTTTCGCTTTCGTTTCAGCGATGTGTGCGGTGTTCACCGTGCTGCCTTCGATCAGCGGGCCAAAGGCGGCGAAGCTGAATGATGGCAAGCCGAACAAGCTGTTCTTCGGCTATTTCACGCATATGGACGAAGAGGAATGGGTGCTTTCCGTCCTTGATGACCTGCGCGCCGACGAAACGATCTTCCGCACCATGCTGCACGACATCTACCAGAACGGGCAGGTTCTGCAGCGCAAGAAATACCGTTATCTCTCAATCGCGTATCGTAGCTTCATGGTCGGCCTGTGCCTGACCGCGATCACCTTTGTGGTCGAATACGCTGTGCGCTATTCCTAAACCAGCGCGTTCACCGCCACCATGAACGGCGCGATCGACACCGGCTTTGCAAGGTAACCTTCCGCCCCCGCATCGCGGATAGCCTCTTCATCGCCCTTTCCGGCATAGGCGGTGACGGCAAGGACCGGGATGGCTTTCAGTTCCTCGTCCCCTTTCAACTGCTCGATCAGGTCCATGCCGGAAACGTCGGGCAACTGGATGTCCATGATGACAAGGTGCGGCATGAACAGGCGGGTCTTTTCGATGGCCTCGCGCCCGTCAGCCACCGGTTCCACCTCGAAACCCTTGGCACGCAGCAGGTCGCAGAACAGCTTGCGGTTAAGGTCGTTGTCCTCGACAACCAGAATTCTTTTTGCCACTGACACGCCTGTTTTCTGAACTGCACCTAGATGCACCTAAGCGTCCCTTATGCCCCGCGAAAGGCCCTGACAATCATCCGAGAGCCATCTTCCACGCCCGATGCGGCAGCCCTTGCCCTGCAGGCGTTGGGCTGGGTGCTGTCCGATGGCGATCGGGCCGAACGGTTTCTTGGACTGACCGGTCTGACGCCGGATGAATTGCGGGCCGGCCTTGGAGATGCTTCCATCCTGGGGCAGTTCTGGAATTTCTCGCCAATCACGAAGCCGATCTTGTCAACGCGGCCTTCGCTCTCGACATCTCGCCCGAATCCCTGATCGCCGCACAGAAGGAATTGTCATGAGCCGCCCCCTGATCGTCAGCGATTGTGACGAGGTGCTGCTGCACATGGTCGCCCCCTTCCGTGACTGGCTGGGTGAAAAGGAAGGCGTGTCGTTCAAGATGGACAGCGCCGATTTTTCCAAGGCAATGCGCTATGCGAAAGACGGCAGTCTGGTTCCCCCGGAGCAGATCTGGAGCCTGCTCAACAAGTTCTTCGATACCGAGATGTATCGCCAGCAGGCCATCGCCGGGGCCGTTGCCGGGATCAACAAGGTTGCCGAAGGTGCCGACGTGGTGATCCTGACCAATCTCAACGATCATCGCCGCGACATGCGCGCGCGTCAGCTGGCCGATGTGGGCATCAATGCCCGCGTCTTCACCAATCAGGGACCGAAGGGCCCGGCGCTCAAGGCGATCCTGGACGAATACAATCCGTCGCGCGCGCTGTTCATCGATGATCTGCCGCAGCACCACGATTCGGTTTCGCAACTGACGCCGGACGTGATCCGCCTGCACCTGTGCGGCGAACCGTTGCTTGCCCCGCACATCGATTGCGCGCATCAGGCAGGCCATGCGCACGCCCGGATCGATCAATGGGAAGCGGCGTTGCCCTGGATTCTCGAACAAATTCATGGAGAAGATGCGTGACTGACAGCGTTGAAGCCCGGCTGGCGGAACTCGGCCACACCCTGCCGCAGGCCGCCGCGCCCGTGGCCGCCTATGTGCCGACGGTCGAGGCGAACGGGCTGCTGCACGTATCGGGGCAGTTGCCCTTCATCGATGGCAAACTGGTGACGGGCCGCTTGGGCGAGGACGTTTCGACCGAACAGGGCACCGCCGCCGCGCAGGCCTGCGGTCTGATGATCCTCGCGCAGGTCAAGGCTGCGCTTGGTTCGCTCGACCGGGTGGAGCGCGTGGTGAAGCTGGGGGCGTTTATCTCCTCCACCGGCACGTTCACCGATCAGCCCAAAGTGGCCAACGGCGCTTCCGAATTGATGGTTGCCGCATTCGGCGATGCCGGAAAGCACGCGCGCAGCGCGGTGGGCGTGCCGGTTCTGCCCTTGGGTGCTGCGGTGGAAGTCGATGCTGTCCTTGCTGTTCGCCCAGCTTGACCGCTTCCTTGCCCCCGCGCCCAAGCACGCGCGGGTCGGCTGGCTGAAGGGGCGCAGCTATGCCCATCGCGGGCTGCATGGCGGTTCCGGCGTGCCGGAAAACTCAGCCCGCGCCTTCGCGCTCGCCATCGAGCGCGGGATGGGCCTCGAATGCGACGTGCAGCGCACGGTCGATGGCCATGCGGTGGTCTTCCACGATTGGGAGCTTGACCGCCTGACCGCCGAAACAGGCGCGGTGATCGATCGCCGCGCCGATGATCTGGCGCAGATCCCGCTCACTGGCGGCACCGACTGCATCCCCACCTTGCGCACTTTTCTGGATCAGGTGGCGGGCAGGGTTCCGGTGCTGATCGAACTGAAGTCCAAGAAGGAAATCCGCGCCGCCCCCTTGTGCCTCGCCGTGCGCCGCGCGCTCGAAGGCTATCGCGGCGAAGTGGCGGTGATGAGCTTCGATCCGCGCGTCAGTCGCTGGTTCTCGCGCCATTCGCCACATATCGTCCACGGGCTTGTGGTGACCGAGAACGGCAGTCGCACTTTGCCTGCCACGCTGAAGCTGCATCTGGCGTTCTGGCAGGCGCGCCCGCAGTTTCTGGCGTGGGACGTGCGCGATCTGCCGAGCAAGTTCGTGGCCGCCCAGCGCAAGCGCGGGTTCCCGGTGCTGACATGGACGGTCCGCTCCGCCGATCACGCCGCACGCGCGGCGGACTGTGCCGATGGCCCTATTGCCGAAGGTGCGGGCGTGGGGGCATGAAGCCCGCGTGACCTTCACCGCGCGCATTCATAAGTCCGTCTCGGAAATCGCTGCCGAAGATTGGGACCGGCTGGCGGGTGACGCCAACCCGTTCGTTTCGCACACTTTCCTGACGCTGCTGGAGGATTCAGGGTCGGTCGGTGGCCGCTCGGGCTGGTCGCCGCTGCCCATCGTGATCGAGGGCGAAGATGGCCGTCCCGCCGCTGCGCTCCCCGCTTACCTCAAGAGCCACAGTCAGGGCGAATATGTGTTCGACCATTCCTGGGCCGACGCCTGGCAGCGCGCGGGCGGGAACTATTACCCCAAGCTGCAGATCGCAGCGCCCTTCACCCCCGCCACCGGTCCGCGCTTGCTGCTGGGGGACAGGCCCGATCTGGCCGTGCCGCTTCTGCGCGCAGCAGAGCAACTGTGCGACGGCAACGGACTGTCGTCTGCCCACGCCACCTTCATCGACCCTGCGCAAATGCCGCTGTTCGAAGAAGCGGGCTGGCTGCCCCGCAGTGACATCCAGTTCCACTGGACCAATCGCGGCTATGCCAGCTTTGCCGATTTTCTGGGGGCGCTGAGTTCCGACAAGCGCAAGAACCTGCGCAAGGAGCGCGCCCGCGCGCAGGACGGCATCGAAATTCGCCAGCTGACCGGTGACATGATCCGCCCCGAACACTGGGATGCGTTCTGGCTGTTCTATCAGGACACCGGAATGCGCAAATGGGGCCGCCCCTATCTGACGCGCACCGCGTTCGACCTGATTGGTGAGCGCATGGCCGACAAGGTGCTGCTGGTCATGGCGTTCCTTGATGATGAACCGGTGGCGGGCGCGATCAACTTCATCGGGCGCGATGCGCTCTATGGCCGCTACTGGGGCGCGCTGGTGGAGAAGCCCTTTCTCCATTTCGAACTATGCTATTATCAGGCGATAGACGCCGCCATCGCGCTGGGCCTCTCGCGCGTGGAAGCAGGCGCACAGGGCGGACACAAGCTGGCGCGTGGTTATGAACCGGTGCAGACCCTATCGGCCCACTACATCGCCGATCCGAACTTCCGCCGCGCCGTGGCCGATTTCTTGCGGCAGGAGCGCGCGGGGATTGCGCAGGATCAGTTGGTGCTGGGCACGCGGACGCCGTTCAAGAAGGGGTGAGGGGCATAGAGGCTCTGTCAGGGTGCTAGGTCGGAGGCTTTGTGTAGCACGGCCCTTCTGTGGGCTCCCGAACACTCGTGGGTGCAAGCCTTGCAGCAGTGCTTGTTAAGCCATAATGCGCCGGTATGAACCAAGCTACTTCTCTGAATGTCGAACCCGGCACCGATGCCGTTTCACCCGTGCTGCCTGATCTGATTGCCCGCACTGCAGCATCGCTCAGAACGATGGCAGATGAGCTTGACAATGGCGTGCTGATCGAGCCGATCGAGTGGATCATTCCGATGTCTGACATCGGCAGCGCCGCGATGGATGAACATTGCGATGCTATCGTCGCCCGGTTGGGTAAAAAGCAGATGGCCGTTTATGCAATCTGCTTTGACGAGGATGTTCCGCTGCAGCGCGTCCATGACTTTGTTGATGGCAACAAAGCGCGAAACAAGGCACTTCCGGTTGCCGAACGTCGGGCATTCGCGCGCGTAAACAAGCGGAAACGGTGCGCCGATAGCCGTTGTCTCTACATCGGAAAGTCAGAGAAGGTTGCGGAAAGAATCCGTCAGCATCTGACCGAGGCACATCCTGCCACTTTCGCCATACATTTGAATTATTGGCCGAAAGACATTCCCGGCAACCTGATTGTGCAGGTTATCGGTGTTTCCTCGGTTCACGGTACGCTGCTGTCGTTCATCGAGGATCAAATGGCTGGCGAAATGTCGCCCATTCTGGGCCGACGCGGCTCGGTCTAAACCTGCCTTGTTGAAAGCGGGACTGCCCTCAAGCAGCCGCCCGTCCACTCCGCAACCACTCGCGCGCCCGGCGCTGGGCTTCGGCAATTTCGCGCGCTGTCATTTCGTCCGAAACATCGGCCCGGCAGTGTGCGGCTTCCTCGTGTCCGCCCACAGCGGCGAGGTTGAACCATTTGTGCGCTTCGATCAGATCGCAATCCACGCCGTGGCTGCCTGTGGAATAGGCCACGCCCAGATCGAATAGGGCGTTGTTGTCGCCATTGGCGGCAGCGGCGAGGCAGGTCGCCACGAGCAGGTCACCCGCTTCGGTCGATTGGGCGGTTACGCCTTGCGCTGCGTCATCGGGGACGAGCTTGATCCATGCCTGTGTCATTTACCATTACCCCCTTGAGGAAAGCCTGTCCCCAAACCTTCCGGGGGCGCTTCCGATGGGGCGAAAGTCACCAATCTTGGTCAATAAATGGTTAACGGCAGGGCGCTGCGGAAGCATCCATCTGTTTTCGGTTGAAACAGTTTGGGAAAAACCTGTGCGGTCCCTCACGCTTCACGCCACCTTAATGCAGGATAGCGGCCTAATTGCTTGTGCCTGTCACAGGCCAATCCTATAGGCGCGGCAGCACAAGAGCCTGCGCGCCGGAAACGGGAAGAATGCAGGCCGGGAGGGGCGGATAGCTTGTTATGCGGAGGGCCGAATGGCTGGCGTTTTGAGTGACGAGATTGACGTACTGGCAAAGGCACGCCGTGCGATGCCGGGCGATTACGTTCCAGGCGATGACGAACCCTATATGAATGAAGCGCAGCAGGATTATTTCCGCCGTCTGCTGCTCGAATGGAAGAAGTCGATCCTCTCTGCCGCCGCCGGAACGCTTTCGGCGCTGCAGGATGGTCCGATTCGCGAACCCGATCTTAACGATCGCGCATCGAGCGAGACGGATTGGGGCATCGAACTGCGCACCCGCGACCGTCAGCGGAAACTGATCGCCAAGATCGATTCTGCGATGCGCCGGATCGATGAGGGCGAATATGGTTACTGTGAAGTGACCGGCGAACCTATCGGCCTTGGCCGCCTGATCGCCCGCCCCATCGCAACGATGACCGTAGAAGCACAGGAAGCGCATGAACGCCGGGAAAAGATTTCCCGCGATATGTGATGCTTCCGTTGCCGCAGGGCGGGCTGTTTGTCCGCCCTAACGCGGTTAACGCAACCACCTACTAACCCGTTGTTTACCTTGTCGGTTTAGGAAACGGCGAGGAATTGATGCGATAAGTCCGCATCGGGTCTATTTCTGCCCGATGCGCACGAAATCACGGGAATGGTGGGACTTCTGGTGACTGACATCGACCATAGGCATCTGGGGCGAGACAGCCTGTTCCTCATGGCCGAAGTGCGCCTGCCCGAGGCCGACGCCGAACACCGCGTGAAAGTGCGCAATCTCTCCGCTGGCGGGATGATGGCCGAAGGCGCGGTGAAAGTTACGCGCGGCACGATGGTCGAGGTGAATCTGCGCAACATCGGCTGGGTCGAAGGCGTTGTCGCGTGGATTCAGGACAACCGTTTTGGGATCGCTTTTCACGATGAAGTCGATCCCAAGCTGGCGCGTGCACCGGTTGGCACCGGGCCTTCTACACCCCGTTTCGTGAAGCCGCCGATCATGAACCAGCCGATAGGCCCGGTGCGCAAGATCTGAGGCTATTTTGCAGGTGCGTTGTGGACGCATAGCGCTCCCTCGCCTAGTCTTCTGCCAATGGCTGGTAGGCTCGCCTCAATCGCATTGATTTCGCTGCTGCTTGCGTCCTGCGGCAAAGGGCGCGACGGCACACTGGGCGTTGCCGTGATCGGCGATGCAGCGGCCTTGAATGAGCGGGGGCAGCGCCTTTCCCCGACTGCGCAACTGGTGCGCGCCGCCACTTACGAAGGGCTGGTTGGTTTTGACGAGCGGGGCCGCGTCGTGCCTGCGCTGGCCGACCGCTGGATCGTGACCGACAATGGCCAGAGCTACATTTTCCGCCTGCGCGACGGCACCTGGCCCGATGGCAAGCGAATCAGCGCCGATGATGCGGCCACCCTGCTGCGCAAGGCGATCAGCGGGCTGAAAGGCACCGCGCTCGGCCTTGATCTGGGGGCGATCGATGAAGTGCGGGTGATGGCGGACCGGGTGATCGAGATTGATCTTGTCGCCCCGGTGCCCGAACTGCTGATCCTGCTGGCGCAACCCGAACTGGCGCTGAACTGGCAGAACGCCAAAGGGCAGAACGTGGGCACCGGCCCAATGGCTTTCACGGCTGGAGACGATGGCGCGCAGCTTTTCGCGCTGATCCCGCCGGAAAAGCGCGGGCTGCCCCAGCAGGCCAGCTTTGCCAGCCGCGCGCGTCCGGTTTCGCTCACTTTTGCCAAGGCCGCCAAGGCGGTGGCGCAGTTCGATGCAGGCGATGTCGATGTCGTGCTGGGTGGCAGGATCGATACGGTGCCACTGGCCGGACGCATCGGGCTGACGCGCGGCAATGTGCAGCTTGATCCCGTCACCGGGCTGTTCGGCCTTGTGGTGACGCGCACCGAAGGGTTTCTTGGCGCTGCCGCCAACCGCGAGGCGCTGGCGATGGCGATCGATCGCGATACGTTGCTGGGCGGCTTCAACATCGGCGGTTGGCAGCCAACCACGCGCATCGTCTCTCCCGATGCCGAGGACGATCTGGGCACCATCGGCGAACGCTGGCAGGGCATGAGCCTTGAGGAGCGACATATTCAGGCAGAGGCACGGGTCAAGGCGTGGAGAGATGCGGGTCGCGCGCTGCCCACCATGAACATTTCCATGCCAGATGGTGCGGGGTCCACGCTGGTGTTCGATGCGCTGCGCCGCGATTTTGCGCGCATCGGCATTGCGGTGCGGCGCATTCCTGAAAACGACCGGGGCGATCTCCGGCTGGTCGATGTGGCCGCGCGCTATGGCCGGGCCACATGGTTCCTCAACCAGCTTTCCTGCACCGTGCAAAAGGCGGTATGCAGCCCGGTCGGTGACGAGCGAGTGGCCGAGGCTCGCCGTGCGCTCGATCCTGCCGCCCGCGCCGCCCTGCTGGCCGAGGCTGAGGCAGAAATTACCGCCGCCAATGGCTTCATCCCCATCGCCCGACCCCTGCGCTGGTCGCTGCTGCGCAGCGGCACCACCGGCTTTGCGCAGAACCCGTGGGGCTGGCATCCCTTGCCGCCGATGGCATGGCTTCCCAGATAGGGGTGATGGACAAGCCCTACGCCACTCGCCCCCAGCGCCTTCAGGCCGAAATCCCCGGCCTGGGCAACGATCCCGCCTCGGTTCGCCAGCGTGTGGAAATGCTTGAGCGCGTGCTGGAACGAAGCTTTACCATCCCGGTGCTGCGCCGCGATGTGGGCCTTGATGCCATCGCCGGTCTGGTGCCCGTTTTGGGCGACGTGCTGACCGCCGCGATGGGCGCCTATGTGGTGTGGGAAGCGCGCAACCTTGGCCTGCCCAAATGGAAGCTGTGGCGCATGGGCGCCAACGTTGCGGTTGATACGGCTATCGGCGCAGTGCCGCTGGTGGGCGATGCCTTTGACCTGTTCTTCCGTTCGAACTCGCGCAACCTGAAGATCCTGCGCAAGCACCTCGACAAGCACCATCCGCAGACGCGCGTGATCGAGGGTTAGGTTACCCCATCTCTACGTCATTCCCGCGCAGGCGGGAATCCATCCCAACAAACAGCGCATTATCCGCTGGATGCCCGCCTGCGCGGGCATGACGAAGGGATTGATCTGAGCGCGACGGGCCAAATCAGAAATCGATCGCGATTCCGTTCTTTTCCCAATCGCCAAAGCGGGTGGGATCAAGGCCATCGGGGTCGTCGCCCCGTTCGATGGCTTTGGGGGCGGGAACCGGGTCATTGGTCCAGTGCGCGGGCGGCGTGAACTCCGCCGGGCGCCTGGTTGCGCGAGGGGTTGGCTTGTCCATGTCCTTGCCGATGGACCTTCGCGCGTGCACTTGCAATTGCATATTGGGGCACAAGCGCCGATAGGCCGCGGCTATGGCCCGAAACCCTGCTCCCGATGAAGTCCCCGGCGTGCCCGCGCGCCGCGCCGCACTGCGCCTGCTCGATGCCGTGTTGCGCCGTGGCGATCCGCTGGATCAGGCCGCGCCGCCGATCCTGCGCGGGATCGAGCGCGGCGATGACCGCGCGCTCGCGCTTGCCATCGCGCAGGAAGCCTTGCGCTGGATGGCCGATCTCGATGCCTTGATCGATGGCGCGACGAAGCAGGTCCTGCCCGATGATGCCAAGGCGCGGTCAGTCCTGCGCATCATGCTGGCACAGGCGCTGCGTTTGAACCTGCCAGGCCACGCAATTGTCGCCACCGGCCTGCCACTGCTGATGGGTGGCCCGCGCCGTCTTGCGCATGGCGTGTTCTCGGCTGTGACGAAGAGCGGGGCGACGCTCCCCGATGCTCCCACCCTGCCCGATGCTGCCGCCGAACGCTGGCAGGCGGCATGGCCTGACCGGATCGATGCCATCGCTGCCGGTCTTGCCGAACCGCCGCCGCTCGATCTCACATTGCGCGATGCGTCGGAAACCGCGCTCTGGGCAGAGCGGCTGGGCGGCCACTCGCTTGCGCCGGGCCATGTCCGCCTTGCGCGGGCAGGCGCGATAGATGGGCTGGAAGGCTTCAGGGACGGTGCATGGTGGGTGCAGGATCTCGCCGCCAGCGTGCCTGCGCGCCTGCTGGGTGCGGGCGAGGGCCGCCGCGCGCTTGACCTTTGCGCCGCGCCGGGGGGCAAGACCCTGCAACTCGCCGCCGCCGGGTGGAGCGTCATTGCGCTCGACAAGTCGGCCCGCCGGACAGAGCGGCTGGCCGAAAACCTCAACCGCAGTGGCCTTTCCGCCGATGTCGTGGTGGCCGATGCGCTGACATGGACGCCGGCCGCGCCGTTTGACGCCATCCTTCTCGATGCACCATGCAGCGCCACCGGCACCTGCCGCCGTCACCCCGATGTGCTGCACCGCCAGGCCGGGCTGGATGAACTGACCGCGCTGCAAGCCATGCTGCTCGAACGCGCTGCGGGCTGGCTCGCGCCCGGCGGCAAGCTGGTCTACGCGGTCTGTTCGCTGGAACCGCAGGAAGGTGAACAGCAGGCAGCGGCCTTTACCGGCCTGTCGCCCGATCCCGTCACCGATGCCGAACTGCCGGAAGGCATAACGGCCAGCAGTGGCCACTTCCGCACCGATCCCGGCATGTTGGCGGACCAAGGCGGCATCGACGGCTTCTTTGCCGCCCGCTGGACGAAAGCCTAACGCGGTCGCTTGAGCACGATATAGACCGCACCCGCCCCGCCGTGCCTTGGCTGGGCAGGGCGCACCGCAGCAATGCGGCTGGCGTGGGGGCTATGCGCCAGCCAATCGAGCAGTTTGGCCCGGATCGCACCGCGCCGGTTTCCGCGCGCGTCGTGTTCGTCATGCGGGCGGTGTTTGCCCGCGATCAGCAGCATGATCCGCGCGCCCATCGCCAAGGCCTGCGCAATCCCGCCGTTTAGGCGCGCGTGCGCCGCGTCCAGCCCCATGCCGTGCAGATCGATCGTCACATCAGGCGCAATCGCGCCGCGTGCCAGCTTGCGTTCCCAGCTCGAATCCAGTCCGTGGCTTTCCAGCGGGCGCGTGATCGGCGTAGGTGCAGGAGTGGGGGCTGGAGGCGGCGGGATGCGTCCTTTGACCCGCTTGGGGCTGGCAACAGGTGGCACTGCCACCACGGCATCAATCGCCTTGATTTTCGGTCCTGCCGGATGAATCGGCGTGATTGTTGCCGCCACCTTCTGCCACAGCGCCGCCTCTTCTGCGGAAAGCCCGCGCGGTGCCTTCATCAGCGCTGCTCCAGCCGCGTCAACACACCCTTGGGGAGAAGGATCAGCGCTCGTCCGCGCGCCGACATGCCGCCCGCGATGCGCCGTGCCTCCGCGCCAGCACCCCAGAAGCTGTCGAACCGGTTGGCCCCCTGAATCGCGCCGCCGGTGTCCTGCGCCACCCACAGCCCGCTTGTTTCCGCCCGGTCCACCTGCAGCCACACAGGCGCGCCCAGCGGCACGAAGGCCGGATCTGCCGCCACGGTGGAGCGGCCCGTCACCGGCACGTTGAGCGCTCCCACCGGCCCGGCTCCGGTCATCTCCCGGAAGAACACGAAGCTGCGGTTCTGCTGCATCAATCGCCGCCCCGCATCGGGAAAGTCGCGCAGGTATTTCTGAATGCCCTGCAGCGATCCATCATATTGGCCGGGGCTGCTGCCGATCAGCCCGCGTTCGCGCATCAGGCTGCCGATGCCGGTATAGGCATGGCCGTTCTGCCCGGCAAAGCCGATGCGGATCACGCTGCCATCGGGCGCGCGCAACCGGCCAGAGCCCTGAATTTGCAGGAAGAAGAACTCTACCGGATCGGCCGCCCAGCCGATTTCCAGCCCCATGCCGGCCAAGGCGCCAGCCTCTATCTGCGCACGGTCCCAGTAAGCGGTGAACACGCCCGCCTCGTCATAGCGGCCCAGCGGCATCTTGCCATCGGGCAAGGGTTGCGCATCTCCAGGCTTGGCCCGCACCAGATCGCGCGGCATGGCATAGACCGGCACGTTGAATCCCTGTTGGCGCGTGCGCGTGCCAGCAATCTCCGGTTCGAAATACCCGGTAACGAAAGCATTGCCCCCGGCAACTTCGGCGCTTTCGAAATAGCTCGCAAAGAACCGTGGCGCATCCGCCGCAGGCCAGTTTGCCGCCGCCGTGCAGGCCGGAACCCAGTCGCCCGGCACCGTCAGCCCGGAATTGTCGGTGCGCTTGGTCAGGCGTGGGCAGGATACGACGAAGCTGCGCAGCGCCAGCGCAGCGTTATCGGCCTTGAAGCCCAGCCCAGCTACCGCAGGCCCGCGCGTGATTCCAGACAGCACCGCCGTCTGCCCGGCCACCACCGGCGGGCGCGATGGCGTTACCGGGCGTGGCCCACCCGTTTCGGGCACCAGCCGCACGCACCCGCCAAGCAGAAAGAGCGCCGCGATGACCGCAGCGCTCTTGCTTTTGCCAAACCCTGAAAAAACCGACACTTGGTTTCTCAGGCTTCGTCCGTCTCGTCGAGCAGCCAGTCAGGATCACGCGCCGTAATGTCGCGGCGGAAGGTCCACAGGTCGCGCGCCTCGATCGCATCGTCGAGCGATCCGGCAATCACGTTGCCATCGGCATCGCGCGTGACCGAGGCGATGTCGGCCATGAAGCGCACTGTGATTCGCGCGGTCTTCGCTTCGATGGACGCATCCACGATTCGCGCTTCTTCGATGCGGATCACACGCGCATCGATGGTTTCGCCTGCGGCAACGCGCGCATCAATGGCCGATTCGAACCCGGCAAACACATCATCGTCGCAAAGCTGACGCAGTTCGTCTTTATCCCCGCGCCAGAAGGCCTCGAGAATCATCGTGTACGCTGCTTTCGAACCCGCAAGGAACTGGGCCAGATCAAACCGGCGATCTGCCGCGATGATCGCGCGCACGCCTGCTTCGGCGCTGTTGTCGAACGTGCTGGGTTCAGGCTGCGCGAGTTCGCGCGGACGCGGAGCAAGCTGGCTGCCTTCAGCCGTGCGCGTGTTCACCGGTTGGCGATTCTGTGCCGAAGGATCGGGCTGTTCGATCCGGCGGCGCATCGGCTCTTCATCATGTTCAGGCCGACGGCCCAGAACCGAATAGAGACGCAGGCCCAGAAAGGCTGCAATCATCGCCAGGATCACAATCTGAACAATCACGTGCAAATTCCCGATACTGCCCCTGCACCCGCTTCGGGCGCATGGCGTCATGCCAACGTGCCTCAAATAGGTACGGATTACAAATGAACAACGTGTGCATGGCCCTTTGGGCGGATCACTTGGGCAAGATTCCCGATCTGCTGTTGTATCCTCGCGCCAGACAAAGGCGCATTGCGGCCCCATCGCCATGATGCTAGTCGCGCGCCCCAAGGGAAACCACGCAGAAAGTAGCGATCTCATGGCCGAAGAAGGCAACATCATCTCGAATCTCAACCTTGATGGCCCTGTTCCCAATGGCGAAGACACTTCGCCCGCGATTGGCCTGATCTCGCAGTACGTTAAGGATCTCTCGGTCGAGAACCCGAATGCGCCGGAATCCTACCAGTGGACCGATGCGCCCGAAATGGCCGTTGATTTCAACATCTCGGCCCGCTCGATCCAGCCCGAAATTCACGAGATCGAATTGAAGATCAACGTGACCTCAAAGGGGCCGCAGGGCACCGCCTTCATCGTGGAACTGGCCTATTGCGGCCTCATCGGTATGCGCAACGTGCCCGATGAACAGGCGCATCCGTTCCTGTTCGCCGAAGGTCCGCGCATCCTGTTCCCCTTCGCCCGTCGTGTCATTTCCGATGCCGTGCGCGATCTGGGCTATCCGCCGCTGTTGCTCGAACCGATCGATTTCAACGGTCTGTATATGCAGCAGCTTGCACAGGCGCAGGCTACGGCAGAGGCAACTCCGGCTGGACAGGCCTGATCATACCGGTTCGCAAACCCGCTCACGCCGAGCTTGTCGAGGCGCCTCCGCGCATGGGGCAAGCGCCCTTCGACAGGCTCAGGGCGAGCGGGTTTGGGAAAAATTGCTTCGTCCCGCTCGTCCTGAGCCTGTGGCCTCACCCCGCTCATCCTGAGCCTGTCGAAGGATGCGCGTTACCGCGCTCCACCTGCGGGCAACAGTCATGAACCTTCTTAAAGCCACCGGTTCCATCGGCGGGCTGACCCTGCTCAGCCGCATTCTGGGCCTTGTGCGCGACAGCCTGTTCGCGCGCTTCGTTGGCGCTGCGTTCGCTTCGGACGCATTCCTTGTGGCGTTCCGCCTGCCCAACATGTTCCGCGCGCTCTTTGCCGAAGGGGCCTTCGCCGCCGCGTTCATCCCCATGTTCAACAAGCGCGTGGCCGACCCTGAAGGGAACGGCCTGCGCGATGGGCTGGACTTTGCCGAAGCCGCGCTGGCGGTGCTGCTGCCGGTCCTCATCGTGATGACCGTGCTGCTCGAAGTCTTTGCATGGCCGGTCACGCTCGTGCTTTCGGGCCGGTTCAACGGGGTAAGCGCCGAACAGTTTGCCTATGCGGTCGAACTTTCGCGCTGGACGATCCCCTATCTGATGCTGATCAGCCTCGTTTCGTTGCTGGGCGGCATTCTCAATTCCCTCCAGAAGTTCTGGGTCAATGCCGCCGCGCCGATCCTGCTGAACGTTACGCTGATCGTTGCGCTGCTGGGCTTTCATTCCGCTGACCCGCTGATCACCGCGCGCAATCAGGCGATTGGCGTTTCGGTTTCCGGCGCGCTGCAACTGGCATGGCTGGCATGGGCCTGTCGCCAGAACGGGGTCAGCCTTAAGCTGCGGCGCCCGCGCCTTTCGCCTGAAGTGAAGCAGTTGCTCAAGCTGATCTGGCCTGCTGCCGCAGGGGCCGGAGCCGTGCAGATCAACCTCGTCATTTCCACAGCGCTCGCCGCATCGCTGCTCGATCACGGCTCGGTCACCTATATCTACATGGCAGACCGGCTGAACCAGTTGCCGCTGGGCCTGATCGGCATCGGCCTTGGCACTGTACTGCTGCCCACGATCTCGCGCCAGCTAGGGGGGGGAGAAGATGCTGCGGCGATGGAAACGCAGAACCGGGGTATGGAACTGGCGCTGCTGCTCACGCTGCCTGCCACGATGGCACTGGTGCTGTGTGGAGAGCCGATTGCCGCCGCGCTGTTCGGCTATGGCAAATTCGATGCGCAGGACACCTTCTATACCGCGCAGGCGCTTGCCGCGTTCTCCATCGGTCTGCCCAGCTACATTCTGGTGAAAGTGCTGACGCCGGGATACTACGCGCGGCAGGACACGAAAACGCCGGTGCGCTATGCCACCATCTCGATGGCGGTAAACCTTGTTGGCAATCTGCTGCTGATCGTGCCGCTGCGCCACATGGGGCCGCCGCTGGCCACCGCCATTGCCTCCACCGTCAACGTCTGGCTGCTTTATCACACGCTGGCAAAGCGCGGGCATTTCGTGGCCGATGTGCGGTTGAAGCGCCGCGTCTGGCGGCTGGCGCTGGCGGCGCTGGCGATGGGCGGCGTGCTGTGGGCCGGGCAGGGGCTGATCATGCCTTGGGTGCATGGCACATGGACCATCCGTATCGCCGCAATGGCCGCTCTGGTCACCAGCGGGGTCGTGGTCTATGGCCTCGCCGCCGTCCTTACCGGGGCTTTCCGGGCGGACGATCTCAAACTTCTCCTGCGGCGTCGCCGCTCCAACTGAAGGCACATTCGATGCGTATCGTTTCCGGCATCCAGCCCACCGGCAATCTCCACCTCGGCAACTACCTTGGGGCGATTCGGAACTGGGTGCGGATGCAGGACGAATGGTCGGCCAAGGGCGGGCAGTGCCTCTATTTTCTGGCCGATCTTCACGCCATTTCGATGCCGCACACCCCGGCAGAGCTTGCCGCCAACACGCGCGAAATGGTCGCCGCGCTGGTTTCGTGCGGGATCGACCCGGACAAGTCGATCCTGTTCAATCAGGCGCAGGTTCCTGCCCATGCCGAACTGCAGTGGCTGCTCAACGGCACCGCGCGCATGGGCTGGCTGAACCGGATGACGCAGTGGAAGGACAAGGCGGGCAAGAACCGCGAAGGCGCTTCGGTTGCCCTGTTCACCTATCCCGTGCTGCAGGCGGCAGACGTGCTGCTCTATCAGGCAACGCATGTTCCGGTGGGTGAAGACCAGAAGCAGCATCTCGAACTCGCCCGCGATATCGCGCAGAAATTCAACAACGATTTCTGCTCCGAAGACGCGCCGCTGTTTACCCTGCCCGATCCGATCATCCCGCCCGAAGCCGCGCGCATCATGTCCTTGCGCGATGGGACCGCCAAGATGAGCAAGTCCGATCCTTCGGATATGAGCCGCATCAACCTGACCGACGATGCCGATGCGATCATGCAGAAGGTGAAGAAGGCCAAGACCGATCCCGAACCGTTGCCGGGCACGGTCGAAGGGCTGGCGGGCCGTCCCGAAGCCAATAACCTTGTCGGCATTTATGCTGCAATGGCAGGGACTTCCCCGGCAGATGTGCTGGCGCAGTTCGCAGGCAAGGGCTTTGGCCAGTTCAAACCCGCGCTGGGCGAACTGCTGGTCGAAACGCTTTCGCCAATGGCCGCGCGCTATCGCGAACTGCGCGCCGATGGCGAAGCGCTGGATGCGATTCTGGCCAAGGGCGCTTTGAAAGCGCGCGATCTCGCCGCTCCCACTCTGGCACGCACCTACAAGGCGCTTGGCCTCGTAAGGGGCTGATTTCAGGCGTTCCGTTGCAAAACAATGCGTGCCTGCAACATATGTTGCAGGCACCATTCAACGTGCATTCAGCACTTCCCGTCCAATTTGCGGACATGCTAAGCACGGTTGCGTCCGGCATCTTCGTTTGCAGACCGAGAGGGTCTGCGCGGGGCATGGGGCGGCGGACGGCACGATAGGAGTCGCAGGATGAGTTCTCATATGCACAACAAGCCAAGATCGCCCGCCCGGCGCCGCCTGCTGGGGCTTTCGGCGGTTTCGCTGATGCTCGTAACGCTGGCGGGCTGCGCCACGCCGTTCAAGGCCGACGTAAAGCGTTTCCAGACGCAGCTTCCCGCGCCAACTGGCACGACTTTCGCTGTCGTGGCCGATGATCCCAAGGACGCTGGCGGGCTGGAGTTTTCGCAATATGCCTCGCTCGTCGGGCGGCAGATGGAAAAGCTGGGCTATCGCCCGGCGAATGTCGATGCGGCTGACCTGATCGTCAGGTTCGATTATGGCGTCGATGGCGGGCGTGATCGCGTGCGCTCCACCGGCTTCAACGATCCCTACTGGGGCGGTTGGGGTGGCTGGGGCGGCTTTGGTCCCGGCTGGGGACCGGGCTTTGGCCGTGGCGGTTGGGGGCGTGGTGGCTTTTATGGCCGCGGCGGCTGGGGCTACGGATGGTATGATCCGTTCTTCTACGGCGGTGGCGGCTGGGGCGCTGGCGGTGTTGATGTGGTGACGGTTTACACGTCCGGCATCGACCTCAAGATTGATCGCCGCACCGATGGCCAGCGCCTGTTCGAAGGCAAGGCAGAGGCTGCGTCGCAGTCGAACCGGCTGTCCTATGTGGTGCCGAACCTTGTCGAAGCGATGTTCACCGATTTCCCCGGCCACAACGGAGAAACCGTAAGGATTTCAATCGCTCCCGAGAAGACGACGGTGAAGCGGGTCAATTGATCCTGAAGTGCACCTAGATGCACCTAACTGCACCTAGAAGCACGAAACGGGGCCTTGCAGCGATGCAAGGCCCCTTTTTTCAGCCCTGAAGAGCAGCAAGGCCTCCGGTCGATCCGAACCCACCTTCGCCGCGCGCGGTGGCATCGAGTTCTTCGACTTCCAACCACGTTCCGCGCGTGACCGGCGCAACCACAAGCTGCGCCACCCGATCTCCCCGGCGGATCGCAAAGCTTTCCGTGCCCAGATTGATCATGATGACTTTCAATTCGCCGCGATAATCGCTGTCGATGGTGCCGGGCGTGTTCGGGACGGTGACGCCGTGCTTCAGCGCAAGGCCCGAACGTGGGCGCACCTGAATTTCATAACCGGCTGGAATCGCAACGGAAAGTCCGGTTGCCACGGCGTGCCGCGCGCCGGGCGCAAGGTCGATATCCTCCGCCGCAACCACGTCCATCCCGGCTGCGCCATCGGTGGCATAGGCGGGCAGGGGCAGGCCTTCGCCGTGGGGCAGGCGTTTCACGAGGACGGGGATTTCAGGCGATTGCATTGGCGATTCTTTCGATCAGGGCAGCGGCGGCGGCCGCCTTGGGCAGTTCAGGCAGGCTTTCCACGCCAGCGGCGCTGACGATGTGCAAGGCATTGATTTCCCCGCCCATTGCGTGCGTGGCGACATCGTTGGCAACGATCCAATCCGCCCCCTTCCGCGCCAGTTTGGCACGGGCGTGGTCCAGAACGTCGTTGGTTTCCGCCGCGAAGCCGACGACCAGCGACGGGCGGCGGTCTGACTTGCAAAGCGTGGCGAGAATATCTGGGTTTTCAACGAGTTGCAGCGGCGGAACCTGCCCTGACCCGTCCTTCTTGATCTTCTGCGCCGCTTCGCCCGCGCTGCGCCAGTCGGCCACGGCGGCGACCATGATCGCGACATCGGCGGGGAGCGCGGCCTCAACCGCTGCAGCCATCTGCCGGGCGGTTTCAACGTCGATCCGCGTAACGCCTTGCGGCGTATCGAGATTTACGGGGCCTGCGACCAGCGTGACCTTTGCGCCTGCCTGTGCGGCGGCGGCGGCGATGGCGAAGCCCTGCTTTCCGCTGGAGCGATTGGCGATGTAGCGCACCGGATCGATCGGTTCATGCGTGGGGCCTGCGGTGATCAGGATGTGCCTGCCGGAAAGGCATCCTTCGACAGGCTCAGGATGAGCGGGTTTGTGAAAATCAGGCTCTTCCAAAGCCGCTCGTGCTGAGCCTGTCGAAGCACCTTGCGCCAACATCCGTGCAATTTCAGAAACAATTTCAACCGGTTCCGGCAACCTTCCGGGGCCGAACTCGCCGCAGGCCATCGCGCCTTCATCCGGCTCCATCACGCTCACGCCATCAGAGCGCAGCGTGGCGACATTGCGGACCGTGGCCGGGTGTTGCCACATGCGCACGTTCATTGCGGGGACGGCGAGGACCGGCTTGTCGGTGGCCAGCAGAAGCGTGGTGGCCAGATCGTCTGCAATGCCCGCCGCCATGCGCGCCATCAGGTCTGCCGTGGCGGGGCAGACGACCACGAGATCGGCCTGGCGGGACAGCTGGATATGCCCCATTTCGACCTCGTTCTTGAGATCCCAGAGCGTTGTATGCACGGGATTTTCGCTCAAGGCCGCGAGCGTCATCGCGGTGACGAAGTGCGATCCGCCTTCGGTGAGGACACAGGTGACATCGGCCCCCTCCTTGCGGATCAGCCGCACCAGTTCGCAGGCCTTGTAGGCCGCGATGCCGCCGCCGATGATGAGCAGGATGCGCTTTCCCTTCATGGCCGCGCTTGTGCAATGGCGGGGGCTTGCGCGCAATCCTTTTGCGTGTGGGAAAGGCTTG
This sequence comes from Novosphingobium sp., assembly GCF_049240505.1. Classification (GTDB taxonomy): domain Bacteria; phylum Pseudomonadota; class Alphaproteobacteria; order Sphingomonadales; family Sphingomonadaceae; genus Novosphingobium. Next base: position 5,843 of record NZ_JBMLSM010000101.1, on the reverse strand, counting down.
GGGCAATGTCGTGCCCGAAGCTGATCGAGAGGAAAGCGGCATATGCGATTGATCCTGACGGCACTGGTCTTTCTGGCGGGCCTGTTCGACCTGTTCCTTGCCATAGGCTTCCTGACCGGGCCGGAAGCGGCAGCCACCGGGTTTGGCATTGCCGCGACAGGTGTGGGCGGGATTTCCACGATCCGGGCAGACTTTACCTCGTTCTTCGGCGTGGCCGCATTTTGCATGATGTGGGGCGCATGGCGTCGCAACGCCGATTTGCTGCTGGTGCCCGCGCTGTTGTTCGGCACATCTTTTGTAGGCCGTGCGATCGATCTGGTGGCCAATGGTGCCTATCCGGGTTGGCCGGTGCCGATGGCTGTTGAAGCGGCTCATGTGGTGCTGATGCTTGCGGCGTGGCGCATGTTGCCGCATCACCGGCTTGAGGAAATCGCCGGGTGACGGCAACGGCAGTGACGATGACTGATTTCGCGCTGAATCCTGACATTGACGCCGATGCCCTGGCCGCGCAGTTCGCGCGGGACGGGCGTGTGCAGGTGAAAGGCTTTCTGGCCCCGGATAGTGCCGAAGCGCTGCACCGGCTTTTGCGCGAACGTGGGGATTGGGTGCAGGTGCTCAATTCCAACGGCAAGGTCTTCGAGCTTCCGCGCGAAACGCGGGCGCAGATGGCAGAGGCTGTGCGCGCGGATCTGGACAACGCGATCTATGCGCAGGCGCGCAGTGGTTTCCAGTATCGCTACGAATCGATCCGTGTGCCAGATGGGACGGCAGCACGGGCGGCAAGCGACGATCCGCTGGCGCGCTTTGCCGAATGGATGTCAAACGGCGAAGCGCGCGACCTGCTGCGACAGATCGTGGGGGTGGGTGCGATCGAATTCGCCGATGCGCAGGCAACCGCCTATGCACCCGGCGACTTCCTGACCGGGCATGACGATGCGGTGGCGGGCAAGAACCGCCATGCCGCCTATGTGATGAACCTGACCCCGGTGTGGCGCACCGAATGGGGCGGATTGCTGCTGTTCCACGAACCTGAAGTGAGCGGATTTGCCCCTGCGTTCAACACGCTGAACATGTTCCGCGTGCCGCAGATGCACAGCGTGAGCGAGGTGACGCGGGCGGCAGCCTATCGGCGCTATTCGATCACGGGGTGGTTGCGGAGTGGGGGGAGGTAGTTTGCCCCTCTTCATCCTTCGACAGGCTCAGGATGAGCGGCTTTCTTATGGTGCTTTGCGGGCTTTCCACTTGGTCCAGAACGTGAAGACCGCGCGCTGGGCGGGGCGTTCAAACTTTGCGTGGCTGATGAAGCCGGCGGCGATGGCAAGGGTCACGTAGAACATCAGGAACCAAGGCTGGCGCGCGATATCGCGGCTGTTGCCGGTGGTATCGATCAGCAGGACCAGTGCGAGTTGCAGGGGGATGTGCCACAGGTAGATGCCATAACTGGCATCGCCCAGCTTCTGGCCGAAACTCAGGCGGCCCTTGCTGTCTGACAGATCGGCGGCAAGGGTAAGGAACAGGACGGCAAAAGTGCCCGCAATGGTGGCGGCATCGCCTGCGCGGTATGTGGCCTTCAGCCAGAATGTGCCGACCAGTAGGGCAAGGCCCAGTGGCAGAAGGCTGGCGGGGCGCAGCCAGCCTTTGAGCAGCGCGCCATAGGCCGCGCAGCCGAGGAAGAAGTATCCCACACAGGACAGCACGTCCTTGTTCGGCCCGCCGATGAGCATGACCCATAACAACACCGTGCCGACGATCGCTGCCAGCACCAGCGGAGCGCGGCGCAGGACAGGGAGCATCAGGAAGAAGGCGAGATAGGCGAGGATTTCGGTCGAGAGCGACCACGAGGGGCCGTTGAACGACTGGTTTTCCTGCCAGCCCCAATATTGCATCAGCGGAATGGAGAGCAGGAAGTGCTTGATATCGTTGGTGTGGTAGATGAATTCCGTGCCACTGCGCGCGAAATACAAGCCTTGCAGCACCGCCATGAGGCCGAGCGTCAACAGGTGCAGCGGCCAGAGCCGGGCGATGCGCGCGGGCCAGAAGCGGGCCTTGTAATGCGTGTCGGCCAGATAGACGTGGGCGAAGACGAAGCCCGAAACCGCCCAGAAATATTGCACCGCCGTGTGGCCGTGGTTGTAGAGCCACGAGAGCGTTTCATACCACGGCTGGATCGCGCGATCGACGTTCACGTGATAAGGCACCGGCGGCACGAAGATGTGCTGATAGTGCCAGAACAGCACCATGATCGCGGCCAGCAGGCGCGATAGATCGAGCGCGTGGAAGTGGCGTTTGGTTACGCGCAGGTGGGCAAGGTTCGCGGCCACGGCTTGTCCAGTCGTCCGGCTCAAACGTTCACATCAACCGCATCGTCATGCTGAACTTGTTTCAGCATCCATTTCTCAGCCAGCACCGTTCGTGCCTGTGGAGAGATGGACCCTGAAACGAGTTCAGGGTGACGAGTTTGGTGTTGTGAGGGCGTGCGCACGTTAACCCCACCAGCCCAGCGTGTGGGTGCCGATGACCAGTGCGCCGCCTGCAAGGAACGTGACCAACTGGCCGATCACACCCACGCCGCGCTTGCGCTTTTTGCGCTGCCACATGAGTTCGACCTTGGGCAGGGGCGGGGCTTCGGGCGCGCCGCCCTTGGCCGGGAAACGGTCTTCGATGCGGCGGATCAGATCGGGGATGCGCAGCAGGGTTTGCGTATCGGTGCGGATGCGGTCCGATATGGCGGCTTCGGGGCCGAGTTCATCGCGGACCCATGCCCGCACGAAGGGGGCTGACGTTTCCCACATGTTGATCTGGGGATCGAGCTGCGTGGCGATGCCTTCGACCATGACCATCGTCTTCTGCAGCAGCAGCAGGTGCGGCTGGGTCTGCATGTCGAAATCGCGGGTGATGGCAAACAGCCCATCGAGCATCTGGCCGACCGAAAGTTCGGACACGGGCTTGCCGCGCATCGGTTCGCCCACCGCGCGCAGGGCCGTGGCGAATTCGTCGACCGAATGGTAGCTCGGCACATATTGCGCTTCGAAATGGATTTCGGCCACGCGGCGATAGTTGCCGGTGGTCAGGCCATAAAGGATTTCGGCCAGCCATTGCCGCGCGCGCCGGTCGATCCGGCCCATGATGCCAAAATCGATGGCGACGATGGTGCCATCGCCTTCGACGAACAGGTTGCCCTGGTGCATGTCGGCGTGGAAATAGCCGCCATTGATGGCCTGCGTGAGGAAGGCGAGGACGAGGCGCTGTGCCAGTTCCTTGCGGTCATGACCCGCAGCTTCGAGCGCCGCCACATCGCTGATCTTGACGCCATCTACCCAGTCGAGCGTCATCACGCGGCCATTGGTGCGGTCCCAATCGATGGCGGGAACGCGGTAGCCGACGTGAGCGCGCATGGTTTCTGAGAGTTCGGAAGCCGATGCGGCCTCGCGGCGCAGATCGAGTTCGCGCACGGTCCAGCGCTTGAAATTGGCGATGACCATGCGCGGGCGCAGGCGCGCAGCTTCGCTGCCGAAGGCTTCGAGATGGGCGGCGGCCCATTCGTAAGTCTCTATATCGCGGGCGAATTTCTCGCGCACGCCGGGGCGCAGAACCTTGACTGCAACCTTGCGGCCCTCGGTGGTGACTGCACTATGCACCTGCGCGACCGAGGCCGCGCCCACGGGGTCTGGATCGAACGCGGAAAACAGGCTTTCGAGCGGTTTGCCGAACGTGCTTTCGATCTCGGCCCGGATGAGCGCGAAATTGACCGGCGGCAGGTTGTCCTGCAGTTCGAGCAGGTTGTGCGCGGCTTCATCGCCCACCAGATCGGGCCGGGTGGCGAGCGTCTGGCCCAGCTTGATCGCGGCAGGACCGATGGCGCGGAAGGCGCCGGCGTAGTCGGGCGCCTTGGGCTGAATCGTGCCGAAGCGCGCGACCTTGCACAGGGTGCGGACGGGGGCGGGCGTGTTCGGGTCGTTCTCGATCCCGCGCAGCGCGCCGTGGCGCGCAAGCGTGCGGCCCCAGCCGAGCAGGCGGCGGATATGCGTGGCGGGAAGGGTCAAGCGATCAGACCTTCCACCCCGAATGGATAGCGACGAGGCCGCCGAGGATCGGTTCGACCTTGGTGCGCTTGAATCCGGCGGCGCGGATCATTGCTTCAAATTCGGGCATCGGTGGAAAGCGGCGGATCGATTCGATCAGATAGCGGTAGGAATCGGCATCGCCAGCGATCATCTGGCCGATCTTGGGCACCAGCTTGTGCGAATAGGTGTCGTAGATTTCGGAAAAGCCGGGCCATTCCGTCGTCGAAAATTCCAGGCAGAAGAAGCGGCCACCGAACTTCAGCACGCGGTGGGCGTCGGCCAGGGCGTGGTCGATATGCGTGACGTTGCGGATGCCGAAAGCAATCGTGTAAGCGTCGAAGCTGCGGTCTGCGAAGGTCAGCTCCTCGGCATTCTGGCGCGACCATTCAAGGCCTTCCAGCCCGCGCTTCTGGGCGCGTTCAATGCCGACGTTGAGCATGTCCTGATTGATGTCCGACACGGTGATCGCCGCGCCTGATGGCGCCATGCGGAACGCGATGTCGCCCGTGCCGCCCGCCATGTCGAGGATCGCCTCGCCACTTTGCGGGCGCACGCGCTTGACGAATTTGTCCTTCCACAGCCGGTGCATACCCACCGACATGGCATCGTTCATCACGTCATACTTGCGCGCCACGTTCGAGAAGATCGCGCCGACGCGCTCTTCCTTCTGGTCTGCGGGAATGTCTTCGTAGCCGAAAGATGTGGTTTCAGGAGTCGTCATGGCTAGGGCCTTTAGTGGGGAATTGCCCGGACGGCAAAGCCTGTTAGGGGTGGAGCGGTTATGCCCGAATTGCCAGAAGTAGAGACGACCGTCCGTGGCCTTGCAACCGTGCTGGATGGGCAGGTGATCGCACGGGTGCAGGTCAACCGGCCCGATCTGCGGCGGCCTTTCCCTGTCGATCTGGCGCAGGCGCTGGTGGGCGCGCGGGTGACGGGCATGGGGCGGCGGGCGAAGTATGGGTTGATCCATACCGACCGTGCGCGGACGATGGTGTTTCATCTCGGCATGTCGGGGCGCTGGCGAATCGATCCCGAAGATATCGGCAAGCACGATCATCTGGTGCTGGAAACCGGCAATGGGCGCGTTCTGGCGCTCAACGATGCGCGGCGGTTCGGTTCGGTCGATCTGGTGGATACCGAAGCGCTGGAGGCGTGGGGACCATTTGCGGCGCTGGGGCCGGAACCACTGGGCGAGGGTCTGAGCGCAAAGCACCTGCGCGCGGCGTTCAAGGACCGGATCGCGGCGGTGAAGCTGTTGCTGCTGGATCAGCGCATCGTTGCCGGGTTGGGCAATATCTATGTGTGCGAGGCGCTTAATCGCGCAGGCATCCACCCGGAGCGCGAAGGCGGGAAGGTTGCCGCCAAGGCGCTGGACCGACTGGTTCCGCTGATCCGCGAGGTGCTGCACGAGGCGATTGCCGCAGGCGGATCGACCCTGCGCGATTATGTGCAACCCGATGGCGAGCTGGGCTACTTCGCCAAGGACTGGCGCGTCTATGGGCGTGAGGGTGAGGCTTGTGCTTGTGGAGGCACGGTGCAGCGGATCGTGCAGGGTGGGCGGTCCAGCTTTTTCTGCGCGAACTGCCAGAAGTAGCGCGCCACAAACTGCAAAGTTTCGCTTTGCACCTTTGCAAGTTTACGGTGGACAGGTCCGGCGAACCAAGCCATCGCCAAGGTCAGAGGTGCGAATGCACCGTGCAGGACAAACCGCAGGAGCAAGACGCATGAAAGCCCTGGTGTGCGTGAAGCGCGTGATTGACTATAACGTGAAGCCTCGTG
>NZ_JBMLSM010000100.1:0-49325 GCF_049240505.1 Novosphingobium sp. | reverse complement strand
TCGCCCCCGAAGTCTACATCGCGGTCGGCATCTCCGGCGCGATCCAGCACCTTGCGGGCATGAAGGACAGCAAGACCATCATCGCTATCAACAAGGACGAAGACGCCCCCATCTTCCAGGTCGCTGACATCGGACTCGTCGGTGATCTCTTCGCCGTGGTGCCGGAATTGGCAGGCAAAATCTAAGCCGACCTTAAAGCAACCTAACCCGTCCTGAACACCACCGGGAGCGCGCGACGCTTCCCGGAATGCTACCTCATACCCGGAGAAAATCGATGGCTACCATGCTCGACCGTCCGACCCGCCCGCAAGGTTTCTTCACCGCCAGTCTGGGGGAACGCGACCCTGTTATCGCCGCGTGGATCGACAAGGAACTGTGTCGTCAGCGCGACGGTATCGAACTGATTGCCAGCGAGAACATCTGCTCGAAAGCGGTGATGGACGCGGCCGGATCGATCCTGACCAACAAGTACGCTGAAGGTTATCCGGGCAAGCGGTATTATGGCGGGTGCGAATATGTCGACGAGATTGAGGCGCTGGCGATTGATCGGGCCAAGATGTTGTTTGGTGCGCAGTTCGCCAATGTGCAGCCCAATTCGGGCAGCCAGATGAATCAGGCGGTGTTCCTCGCGCTGTTGCAGCCGGGCGATACTTTCATGGGACTGGACCTTAATTCCGGCGGGCATCTGACGCACGGTTCGCCGGTTAATATGAGCGGCAAGTGGTTCAAGCCCGTGCCCTATGGTGTGCGCGAAGATGACCAGCGCATTGATATGGACGAGGTGGCGCGGATTGCGCGTGAATGCCAGCCGAAGCTGATCATTTGCGGCGGCACCGCCTATTCGCGGTTCTGGGATTTTGCCCGCTTCCGCGAAATTGCTGATGAGGTTGGCGCTTATCTGCTGGCGGACATGTCGCACTTTTCCGGCCTTGTCGCAGGCGGGGTGCATCCATCGCCGGTGCCCCATGCCCATGTCACCACCACGACCACCCACAAATCGTTGCGTGGGCCGCGTTCGGGGCTGATCCTGACCAATGACGAGGCGATTGCCAAGAAGATCAACAGTGCGGTGTTCCCCGGCCTTCAGGGAGGCCCGCTGATGCATATCGTGGCGGCCAAGGCAGTGGCCTTTGCCGAGGCGATGACCCCGGAGTTCAAGGCCTATGCCGCAGCGGTGCAGGCCAATGCCCGCGCATTGGCTGAGAGCCTGATCGAGCAGGGGCTTGGCATTGTTTCGGGTGGCACTGACAATCACCTGATGCTGGTGGACCTGCGTCCCTATGGCGCCAAGGGCAAGCACGCCGAACACGCGCTGGGCCGGGCAGGGATCATCTGCAACAAGAACGGTATCCCCGGCGACCCTGAAAAGCCCTTTGTCACGTCTGGCATCCGGCTGGGCACGCCAGCAGGCACCACGCGCGGATTCGGTGAGGCCGAGTTTCGTGCGGTGGGCCGTCTGATCGCGCAAGTGGTTGATGGCTTGCGCAAGAATGGCGAGCAGGGCGACGCGCAAGTGGAGCAGGCGGTGCGGGCGCAGGCCGAAGCCTTGTGCGCGCATTTCCCGATCTATGACGGGCTTTCCTACGGCGTTTGAGGTGGCAAGGGCGATAGCCGCCTCTGCTGACTACAATCAGTATTTCTAATGATGGGAGAAGCGGTTGCAGAGGGGGATTTTTGCCTGCCAAACGCAAGGCGGACAGGAGCTCACGATGTCATCTGCAACCGTTTCGCCCGATATTCATCCGGCCCCGACATTACTGGAACGCATGGCATGAGCGATCCTTTCGCAAGCAACACCCGCGGCATGATGCCCTTGCCGGAATCGGGAACTGCCCGCGTCCGGGCTGGCGGTGAATGGCGGCAGAGCGTGCCGGGGTTTCTGGAAATCCCGTTGCTTGATGATCGGCAAAACGGGCTGCGGACCATGCTGATGAAGATGGAACCCGGTGCCTATTCGCCCACGCACAGTCACGATCAGGTGGAGCAGATTTTCGTGCTCGAAGGTGAATTCTACGACGACGATACTCATTACGGAGTCGGGGACTACCTTGTCCGTCCGGCGGGGACGCTGCACATCGCAGGAACCCGTGAAGGCGCGACGGTGCTGGTGGTTTACGCTTCATCCAGCAACGCAGTGGAGCGCGTGGCATGACCCGTTTCAGCGCAATCAACCTGTTCGCCAAGGCGCTTGGCGGGCACAAGTCCTGGCCTGAGCAGTGGCCCGATGCCGCACCCAAGGCGCAGTATGACGCGATCATCGTCGGTGGGGGTGGTCACGGCCTTGGGGCAGCGTATTATCTGGCCAAGAAGTACGGCATCACCAATGTCGCGGTGATCGAAAAGGGCTGGATCGGCGGCGGGAATACCGGCCGCAACACCACGATCATCCGGTCCAACTACCTCTACGATGAATCCGCGCATCTGTACGATCATGCGGTGAAGCTGTGGGACGGGTTGAGCCAGGAGCTGAACTACAACACCATGTATTCCAAGCGTGGCGTAATGATGCTGGCGCACAACATCCATGATGTGCAGAGCTTCAAGCGGCATATCCATGCCAACCGCCTGAACGGCGTGGACAACGAATGGCTGACCCCTGAGGAAGCCAAGGAATATTGCCCGCCGCTGAGCATCGATCCCAATGCACGCCATCCCGTTCTGGGCGCGGCGTTGCAGCGCCGGGGCGGCACCGCGCGGCATGATACGGTGGCATGGGGCTATGCCCGCGCCGCCGCCGCACTGGGCGTGGATATCATCCAGAACTGTGCCGTAACCGGGGTTCGCCGTGGCCCGGATGGCGCAATTCAGGGGGTTGATACCGAAAAGGGCTTTATAGCCGCAAAGAAGGTGGGCGTTTCGGCAGCCGGCAACACGTCTGTCATCATGCAGATGGCGGGGCTGGACTTTCCGCTGGAAAGCTATCCGTTGCAGGCGCTGGTGTCGGAACCGATCAAGCCGATCTTCCCCTGCGTGGTCATGTCGAACACCGTTCACGCCTATATGAGCCAGTCCGACAAGGGCGAACTGGTGATCGGTGCAGGCACCGACCAGTACGTCAGCTATTCCCAGCGCGGCGCGCTGCATATCGTTGAGCATACGCTGGCCGCGATCTGCGAGATTTTCCCGATCTTCCGCCGGATGCGCATGTTGCGCAGTTGGGGCGGCATTGTGGACGTGACGCCGGACCGTTCGCCCATTCTGGGCAAGACGCCAGTGCCGGGGCTTTACGTCAACTGCGGTTGGGGCACGGGTGGCTTCAAGGCTACGCCGGGGGCGGCGGACCTGCTGGCCTATACCATCGCCAAGGACGAGCCGCACTGGATCAACGCGCCCTACACGCTCGAACGGTTCCGCACGGGCCGGTTGATCGACGAAGCGGCAGCCGCCGCCGTGGCACACTGAGCAAGGGGGAATACCGATGATTCTGATCCATTGCCCCTATTGCGACGAGCGCCGTCCCGAACTGGAGTTCGCTTATGGCGGGGAAGCCCATATCGCGCGGCCAGTGCAACCTGCGGACCTGAATGACCAGCAGTGGGAAGGCTATCTGTTCATCCGCAGCAATACCAAGGGGCGGCACCACGAACGCTGGCGGCATGTGCATGGCTGCGGTCGCTTCTTCAACGCGGTGCGCGACACCGTGACCGACAAGTTTGAAACCACCTATAAAGCAGGCGAGCCACGGAAATGAGCGGCTATCGCATCGAGGGATTGGGGCGGCCTGACCGTTCACGCAAGGTCCGCTTCCGTTTTGACGGGCAGGCTTATGAAGGCCATCCGGGTGACACGGTGGCGTCGGCTTTGCTGGCGCAGGGCGTCACGCTGTTTGGTCGTTCGTTCAAGTATCACCGTCCACGTGGGGTGATGGGCGCGGGCGTGGAAGAAGCCAATGCGCTGATTTCCGTGACGCGTGGGCCGGGCCGGTTCACGCCGAACCTGCGCGCGACGTCGGTGGAAATCTATGAAGGGTTGGAGTGCGTCAGCCAGAACCGCTGGCCGTCGCTGAAGAACGACGTCACGTCGATCAACGACCGGCTGGGCATGTTCTTCCCGGCCGGGTTCTACAACAAGACGTTCATGTGGCCGCGTTCGTTCTGGGACAAGGTTTACGAACCGGTTATCCGCCGCATGGCGGGGCTGGGCGACAGCCCGACCGAGATCGATCCTGACGTTTATGGTGCAACATATGCCCATTGCGACCTGCTGATCATCGGCGCTGGCCCGGCGGGTATTGATGCCGCGTTGCAGGCGACCGGAACCAGCAAGCGTGTGGTCCTGATTGACGAACAGGATGAACTGGGCGGCGGTGCGCTGTCTGATCCCACGCTGAGCGCATGGCTGGAACGCAGCGTAAAGGATCTGCAGGCCGCGCCCAATGTGCGCATCCTGACCCGCTGCACTGCCTTCGGGTATTATCACGACAATTTCATTGGTGCTGTAGAGCGACTGACCGAGCACCTTCCTGACGATCAGGCCGTGCCCGGCAAGTCTGCGCGTGAAAAGCTGTGGCGCATTCGTGCGGGCGAAGTTGTTCTGGCGCAGGGCGCTATCGAGCGTCCGCTGGTGTTTGAAGGTAACGACGTTCCCGGCGTGATGCTGGCATCGGCGGCGCGGACCTGGCTGTTCCGCTATGGTGTGGCGGTGGGCCGCAAGATTGCGGTTATGGCTGCGCATGACAGCGGGTGGAAGGATGCGCTGGCCATGGCGAAAGCCGGTGCCGGGTTCTCTGCCCTTGTGGACGTGCGCGACGAGGTGGATGCGGCGCTGTTGGCCGAGGCGATTGCGCTGGGCATCCCGGTCTATCTGGGATCGAGCGTGATCGGCGTTGCGGGCCGCCACGGCGTTTCGGGCATCGAGATTGCGCGCAATGACGGCACCCGTCGCAAGCGCATTGCCACCGATGCGGTAATGATGGCGGGCGGATGGACGCCGACGATCCACCTGTGGTCGCACAGCAAAGGCACGATTGCATGGGATGAAACGCTGGGCGCCTTTGTGCCCGACAAACCCAATGAAAACGTGCGCTGTGTGGGTGCGTGTTCGGGCAAATGGAACTTCGGTTCCGGCGTGACCGTGCCCCACCTGCCGACGCCGAAAGATCCCGCGCGGATCAAGGCTTTCGTCGATTTTCAGAACGATGTGACCGCCAAGGACATAGGCCTTGCCGTGCGGGAGGGCTTCAAGTCCATCGAGCACGTCAAGCGCTATACCACCAACGGCATGGCGACCGACCAGGGCAAGACGTCGAACCTCAACGGGTTGCAGCTCGCTTCGGCGGCGATGAACCGTCCGGTGACGCAGATCGGCCTCACCACGTTCCGTCCACCCTACACGCCGCAGACCTTTGGCGCGCTGGCAGGCCATCACAAGGACGCGCTGTTCCAGCCGACGCGCAAGACGCCTATCGACGCATGGGCCGAAGCGAATGGTGCGGCGTTCGAGCCAGTCGCGCAGTGGCGGCGTGCGTGGTATTTCCCCAAGAACGGGGAAGACATGCACGCGGCAGTAAACCGTGAATGTCTGGCCGTGCGCAATGCGGTGGGCATCTTCGATGCCTCCACGCTCGGCAAGATCGAGGTGGTGGGGCCGGATGCGGCTGAGTTCCTGAACCGCATGTACACCAACCCGTGGAAGCAGCTGGAACCCGGCCGGTGCCGCTATGGCCTGCTGCTGAAGGAAGACGGCTTCATCACCGATGACGGTGTGGCCGGGCGGATTGCCGACGACAGGTTCCACATCACCACCACGACCGGCGGGGCCGCGCGCGTGCTGGCGATGATGGAGGACTATCTCCAGACCGAATGGCCGGACCTGAACGTGTGGCTGACCAGCACGACCGAAGAGTGGGCGGTCATTGCATTGCAGGGGCCGAAGGCACGCGAGGTGATTGCGCCGCTGGTGGAAGGCATCGACCTTTCAGCCGAAGCGTTCCCGCATATGGCATTGCGCTTTGGCAAGATATGTGGCGTGCCGACGCGGCTGTTCCGGGTGAGCTTTACCGGCGAGCTGGGCTTTGAAATCAACGTGCCGGCGGAATATGGCCGGACGGTGTGGGAAGCGATCTTTGCGGCGGGACAGGCACACGGCATTACGCCCTATGGCACTGAAACCATGCACGTTCTGCGCGCGGAGAAGGGCTATATCATCATAGGCCAGGACACTGACGGCACGGTGACGCCCAAGGATGCGGGCATCGAATGGGCCGTGGGCAAGAAGAAGCCTGACTTCGTGGGCAGGCGATCGTTGCAGCGGCCTGACATCGTGGCGCCGGGGCGCAAGCAGCTTGTCGGGCTGCTGACCGATGATCCCAATGTGGTGTTGGAAGAAGGCGCACAGATTGTGGCCGATCCCAACCAGCCGGTGCCGATGAAGATGCTGGGCCATGTGACGTCTTCGTACTGGAGCGCCACGCTGGGCCGGTCGATCGCTTTGGCGCTGGTTGCCGGGGGGCACGATATGATGGGCCAGACACTTTACATTCCAATGCCCGACACCACGCTTACCGCGAAGGTGAGCGGAACCGTGTTCTTCGATTCGAAAGGGGAACGCCTCGATGGCTGACCTGATTGTATCCGGCTCGCCGCTTCCCGCAGAAGCGGCGCGTTATGAAGGTGTGACCATTTCGCCCGCAGCAGCGCTGCGCCGTTATTCACTACGGGCACGCGATGCAGTGGTGTTGTCTGGGCTGATCGGGCGGGCATTGCCTGAACGGATCGGGCAGGAACTGGGCGGTGTGATCCAACTGGGACCGGACGAATACTATGCCGTGCTGGGCGAGGGGGAGAGCCTGCCGCTGGGCGAAGGGCAGATGGCCAGCGTGGTGGATGTGAGTTCGCGCGCGGTTGGCATTGTGGTTGAAGGTCCGCGCGCGGCGGAGACGATCATGGCGGGTTGCCCGCTGGATATGGATCACTTCGCAGTGGGTAGGGCCACGCGCACTTTGTTCGAGACGGTTGAAATCGTGCTGCGCCGCGAAAGCGAGACGCGGTTCCACGTAGAAGTCTGGCGCAGCTTTGCGCCGTGGCTGTGGCAGGCGCTTTGCGAGGCTGCGCACGGCTGACGCGTTCCACCCTAAACCGCAAATGCGGGCGCCCGCGTATTCTTCGGAACACGCGGGCGTTTTTGTTTGGGGTTAGTGCTTGGAATTGTGCAACCGGGGAAAGGTCAGCCGATCAGCATTCGACCACGTTGACCGCAAGCCCGCCTTGCGAGGTTTCCTTGTACTTGTCCCGCATGTCGAGGCCGGTCTGGCGCATTGTCTCGATCACCTTGTCGAGACTGACGACGTGCGAGCCATCGCCCAGCATGGCAAGGCGTGAGGCGTCGATGGCTTTGACCGCGCCCATCGCGTTGCGTTCGATACAGGGCACCTGCACCAGACCGCCAACCGGATCGCAGGTCAGTCCAAGGTTGTGTTCCATGCCGATTTCGGCGGCGTTTTCGATCTGCGCATTGGTTCCGCCCAAGACGGCGGTGAGGCCAGCAGCCGCCATTGAGCAGGCAACGCCCACTTCACCCTGACAGCCCACTTCTGCGCCCGAAATCGAAGCGTTGCGTTTGTACAGGACGCCGATGGCGGCGGCGGTCAGCAGGAATACGCGATGCGCATCCTTGCCCCCGCGATAGCAGCGTTCGTGATAGCGCATGACGGCGGGGATAATGCCCGCAGCGCCATTGGTGGGCGCAGTGACAACGCGACCACCCGACGCATTTTCCTCGTTCACGGCCATCGCCCAAAGATTGATCCAGTCGAGCGCGGCCAGCGGTTCGGCCAGAGCCATCTGCTGGCGTTCAGCCAGTTCCTTGGCCAGCCGCGCAGCACGGCGCTTCACGCCCATGCGGCCCGGCAGGATGCCGGTCTGGCGGCACCCCCGGTCGATCGCAGCGCTCATCGTTTCGGCCACCCGGTCAATCGCGGCGTTGACCTCTTCCAGCGGACGAAGGGCGACTTCATTGGCCAGCATGATGTCGGCAATGGTCAGCCCGGTGCGTTCACCGATTGCGAGTAGTTCGCCGCCCGATGCGAAGGGGTAGGGGATTTCCGTTGCGTCGTCATCGGGGGCGTTGCGAGCAGCCTCATCCTCGTCGAGGATGAAGCCGCCACCGACAGAATAGTAGAACCGTCGGTCGAGCAGTTCGCCCGCCGCATCGAAGGCCGAAATCGCCATGGCGTTGCTATGGAAGGGCTGACGTTCGCGCTGGCGGAAATGGAGATCGGCTTGCGGGTCGAAAGTCACCTCGTGCCGGCCCAGCAAGGCGAGGCGGCGGCTTTCGGTAACGGCGGCGATAATGCCGGGCACGGCATCGACATCGACGGTTGCCGGTTCCTCCCCCGCAAGGCCGAGGATGACCGCCGTGTCGGTGGCGTGGCCCTTGCCGGTAAGCGCAAGCGAGCCGTAGAGATCAACCGTGAGCGCGGCGGTGCGGGCCAACAGGCCTTGCTCTTCAAGCCGCAGGCCAAAGCGCCGACCGGCGACCATCGGGCCGACAGTGTGTGAACTGGACGGCCCGATGCCGACCTTGAACAGATCCAGAAGGCTGACAGTCACGTTCGTTCCGGTATTTCTGCAAGCACAGGCTCGTGGCCCCAGTGCCTGAGCGCAACTTGCAGGTCAGGACCGGACAGGCCCAGCGTTGCAGTGTTGCGCAAGGGGTGGACGTTGACGCAGGGTGCGTCGGCCAAAGCGCGGTCGATAACCACGCGGACCGCGCCATCGGTGTCGTTGATGGCGGCAAGCGGTGTTACCGCACCGGGCGTTACGCCAAGGCGGGCTTCCATGTCGTCGGCCTTGCCGAAGGAAAGCTTCTTCGATCCGATGACGCTTGCCAGCGCTTTGAGATCGACACGCAAATTGTGCCGCACCGTCACCAGCCAGAACTGGCCGCCCCCGTCCTTGAGGAACAGGTTCTTGGTGTGCAGTCCGGCAATTGCTTCATGCAGTTCCGCGCTTTCCTCCACCGTGAAGACGGCGGGGTGTTCATGTTGCTGCCATGCGATGCCAAGCGCGTCGAAATCGGAAAGAAGGGCGTTCCCGCTCATTTGAATACGACGGTCCTCAGGTTGTTGAGCATCACGCGATGTTCGCAATGCGCCTTTACCGCGCGGGTCAGCACGCGGCTTTCGTTTTCCTGACCCTGCGCGATCAGGTCTTCAACCGTATCGGCATGGTCCACGTTGGAAGCGTCCTGCGCGATGATCGGTCCTTCGTCGAGGTCTGCCGTAACATAGTGCGCCGTCGCACCCACCATCTTCACCCCGCGTTCGTAAGCGCGGTGATAGGGTTTGGCACCTTTGAAGCCGGGCAGGAAGCTGTGGTGAATGTTGATCACGCGACCTTCCAGCCGGGTGCAAATCTCGTCTGACAGCACCTGCATGTATCGGGCAAGAACGATAAGATCGACCTGCTGTTCCTCGATCAGCGCCAGCAGCGCGGCTTCCTGTTCCGCCTTGTTGTCCGGCGTCACCGGCAGGTGGTGGAAAGGAATGCCTTCATGTTCGCACCGCCGTTCCCAGGTGCGGTGGTTGGACACCACGCTGGTCACGTCCATCGGCAGATAGCCGGTCGACGTGCGATAAAGCAGATCGTTGAGGCAGTGACCGCCCTGACTGACCATGATCAACACGCGCTGCTTGACGTTGAGGTCATGGACCTTCCAGTCGATGTCCCAACCCGCCGCCACCGGTTTGAACGCGGCTTCGAAGCGTTCGACGGTCATGCCCTGTGGGGCTGCGAACGACAGGCGCATGAAGAAGCGTCCGGTTGTGGCATCGCCGTATTGCGAATTCTGGACGATGTTGCAGTCCTGGCTGGCAATGCAGTTAGCGATTGCGGCGACCAGACCCTTACGGTCCACGCACGATACGAGAAGTACGAAATCCGCCTTGATCATCGCCATGTCCAACGATCCCCTTTGCCGTCACGGTTCTGTTGCGTGTTCGGCCCGTTGCCTCCCCAGCAAGATGTGCGGTTGTTAGGCGATCAGATCACGGCTTGGGAACGGCCATGTTCCTGCATCGGAATCAATAATAGCGTTTGTAAGCAGACATTATTCCGCGCTGATTTTTTACGATCATGCTGCGCTAGGCCCGTGCAGCATATGCCCGGATCGCGGCGAGGACGGCAGGTTCGATGGTGATGGCTTCTGGCAGGTCCGGCGTAGCTTTTGCACCGGGGATATGGACTCCTGCTTCGGCCAGTCGGTCAAGCTGGGCATCCACCCGTGCAAGCATATCCGGGTCGGCAATGACGGGGGACAGGGCAATGACCGTCATGCCGATATCCGGCGCATCGCTGCCTTCGCGGAAGTGGCCCGCGTCCATCGACCATCGGCCACCTGACAGGCCCGCCGAAAGCACTTCGACCATCAGGGCGATGTTCGCGCCCTTGGCCCCGCCAAAGGGCAGCAGCGCACCGTGGATGGCCTGCATCGGGTCGGTCGTGATTGCACCGTCTGGGCCGGTGGCCCAGCCTGCGGGTATTGCGCTGCCATCCTGCGCTGCACGCGCAATGTTGAGGAATGCGGTTGCGCTGGTCGCCTGATCGAACACCAGCGGCGGATTTGGCGCAGGGCGCGGCACGGCAAATGCCAGCGGATTGGTGCCATAGACACGCGCACCGCCGGGAGCCGCCGCCATCATTGCGTGCGCGTTGGAGCAGACGAACCCGATCAGTCCCCGCACTGCCAGCAGGCGCACGAAGTGCGCCATCTCGCCTGCGGTATAGCTGTTTTTCAACGTGAACACCGCGATGCCGCAGGTTTGTGCCGCTGTGACCAATCGGTCCAGCGCCAGTTCGAAGCCATATTGCGCCGTGCCGCCGCGTGCATCGCAACAGATCGCGGCTGGCAGGGGCTGTTCGATCACGGGTTCGGCCTGCCCATCGATCCGCCCGCCGACCAAGGCGTCAAGATAGTCCACGAAATGGGCAAGGCCGACTGCCGGACGACCGCTGCCGTTGGCGGCAAGGCTGGCTTCGACCAGCGATCTGCCCATCGGTTCGCTGCCACCGCAGGCGCGCCATGCTGCCATGGCCAGCGCGCGGATTTCATCAACGGGGAGCGGCAGTGTCATAGCGCCAGCCCCACGCGGCGGCCATCGTGAAAGGCGAAGGGGGCAAGGCGCGGCGCGGCGCAGTCGCCCACTGCCGTAAAGGCGATATTGCGTGCGCGAAGGTCCGCAGCAAGCCAGTCCGCCGCGATGTTGGTCGTGGCCAATACCAGGCTGTCCGCGTCGATCCGGCTTTCCTCGCCCGTCGTGTGATCTACGATGGTCGCGCCGTCTCCGTGCCATTGGCGCACGCTGACCTCGGTCCGCCAATTGCCGCCCAGTCGGCGTAGCCGGGCGCGCAAGGGGGCATCGGCTGTTGTGCGGGCCAGTTCCTTGCCGACGAAAGCATCGGGCGTGAGAATGGTGACGGCATGGCCATCCTCGGCCAGTTTCCATGCTGTGCCGCAGCCGCGCCAGCCGCCTGCCTCATCCAGCAACAAAACACGGTGGCCGGGTCGCGCCTCGCGGGCCATGACCTCCTCTACGCTGAAGACATTACCGTTTTCGATGCCGGGCAGTGTGTCCAGCGCAGGCAATGCTTTCTGGAAGCCGGTGCCGGGCGGCAGCGAACCGGTGGCGAGAACCACGCGGGTAGCGCCGATGGCGGCAATATCGTCAGCATCAAGCGGCGCGTTCAGGCGCAGGTCCACGCCAAGGCGGCCCAGTTCGCGTTCATACCAGTCAAGCAGGTCGAGAATCTGGGCGCGGCGCGGTTGCAGTCCGGCGAGGCGGAAGGCACCGCCAAGGCGGTCCGACGCTTCGGCCAGTGTGACCGTGTGCCCTCTTTCCGCCGCGACGCGCGCAGCCTCAAGCCCGGCAGGCCCTGCGCCGACGACCAGCACAGATTGCGGGGTGGGCGAGGGGGGGGGACGGTCACCGCCCCATTGCCATTCGCGTCCCGCCGAAGGGTTGACCACGCAACTGATCCAATAATCGCGCGACCGGCGGCCCCAGCACATCTGGTTGCACGAAAGGCATGGGCGGATCGTTTCGGGGCGGCCTTCGCTGGCCTTGCGCGCCAGATGCGGATCGGCAATCTGCCCGCGCACGATCGAGACAAGATCGGCAGCGCCTTCGCCCAGCACTGTTTCGCCATTTTCCGGCGTGCGAATGTGGCTTTCCGCTGTGACGAGGGCGTTGCGCACGCGGCTTTTGAGCCGGGCGGCAAGATCCGAGCCGAGCTTTTCGGGAAACAGGAAAGTGGGCATCAGGCTGGGATAGTCGATATATCCGCCGGAGCCGCAGGTGACGTAATCGATCAGGCCCAGATCATCGTGCAGCCCCACGATTTCAACGTGTTCGTCCGCCGACAGCGCCACTTGCGCACCCGGCTGGTCGCTGATGGCAAGGCCAACGATGAAGTCTGGCCCGCAAACGTCGCGGATGCGCGACAGGATTTCGCGTGAGAAGCGCGTGCGGTTTTCAAGCGTGCCGCCCCATCGATCGTCGCGCCGGTTTGTCCAGGGCGTCCAGAACTGATCGACCAGACCAAGATAGGCGGCCCACACCTCGACACCCTGAAATCCGGCTTCATGACAACGCTTTGCTGCCGCGACGAAAGCATCGATGGTTTCGAGAATTTCGTCCTCGGTCATCGCGTGGCTGCCGTCGCTATCGTGATAGCTTGGCGCGCCTGAAGGTGACCAGTGCGGGTGGAACGACAGGTCGGAATCGCCGTGCGAACCGACGTGGTAAAGCTGCTGGATCGCCACCGCGCCGTTTGCGCGGATCGCTTCGGTCACTTTGCGGAAATGCGGGATCACGCTGTTGTCGCCGTGGCGGAAGTTACCGCGCGTCAGCACCGTGGCGGCGTGAACCGGCATCGGTTCGACCACGATCATGCCTGCCCCGCCAATGGCGCGCTCGGCATAATAGGCGACGTGCTGCTCTGTGGGGAGGCCACCTTCGGCCATGTTGGCCGTGTGGGCGCCAAACACGATGCGGTTGCGCAGGGTGTGGCCGCGCAACTGCACGGGCGACAGAAGGCGCGGGAACTGGGCTGTCATCAAGGTTGTCCCGGTCAGGAGTTGGCGGCGTCGTTCATCTGCATCGTCCGGGCGAGTGCGGCGGAAAGGCCTGCGCGCACGGCTTGTGGCAGCCCGGCCTGTGTCATGGCATCAAGTCCTGCGGCGGTAACACCGCGATAGGCCATGAAGGTTTCGACCGTGCTTGCGGGATCGGGGTTGCCCGTTTCTATCAGGCGACCTGTGCCCACGAACATCATGTTCACTGCGCGTCGGGCGATGGCTTCAGGCAGGCCTCGTGCCACTGCGTCCTCGACCATCGCCGCTGCCATCAGCGAAGGGTAGGCGGGGCCGGTGCCGGTGAGGCCTGAGAGGTAATCGAGGTGAGCTTCGTCCTCTATTTCATCGACCGCACCGCAGGCTTCGAACAGGCGTCGCGCGAAATCGCGGTCGGCTTTGGTTGCACCGAACCAGGCAACGAGGGGGGTATAGGAAGCACCCACTTCTGCCGCGGCATTGGGCAAAGCCCGGATGACGCGGGTGGTTTGGTGCGCGCGCGCCATCGTTTCCAGACTAACGCCCGCCATGACTGAAATTACCAGCTTGCCGGGCACCGGATGTGCGACGGCGGGCCAGTCTTCCGGACGGACCGACAGCATCACGATATCCGCACCGTCGCACAGTGCGCGGTTGTCCTGCGTCAGCCGCACGCCGGGCATGTTTCGGGGCGGGGTGCTGCGCCATGACAGTGTTAGCGCTTCAGGTCTCAACACACCACGGTTGAGCGCGGCGCGAGCAATCGCGCCGCCGAGCCAGCCACCGCCGCCGACAATGCCAAGCGTCTGGTTCATGCTGGCGTGTATCCGTGGCGGGCATGGAAGCGGGCCAGTTCGCGCGGTTCGGGGTAGTGGCCGGTGAACACCTCGACATACACGGCGATGCGCTCCAGACGCGTGTGCAGGTCTTCCTGTGTCTGCATGGTGATATAGCCCATCTGGGTGAGATAGATCGTGCGGGCGCGCACATCGGCATGAAGGCCGCCTTCGCCAAATCGGGTCTGCATGTCGGTCAGCGCAGCGAGGCGTTCGGCGTCCGCCTTGTGTACTTCGGCCAGAACATCGGCTGACTGCATCGCCCAGCTACGCACGGCCAGTTCAAAGCGCGGGTCAAACAGCGCTGGATCGAGCCAGCAATCCATCACGTTGAGCATCGCCTCGGCCACTGTCTCGGCATAGGCGCCGGCTCGCTGCACGAGATTGCCAGTGTTCTTTTCACGCCACCGCGTCAGCAGGGCATCAAGCAGTTCCTCACGGTTCTTGAAGAACCAGTAGAAGCTGGTGCGCGACAAATTGAGTTGTTGGGCGAGCGGCTGGATCTTCACCGCCTCCACCCCCGAATCGAGCAGCGCTTGCTGTGCTGCCTCCAGCCATAGTTCGGCCGAACCCCGCCAGCCTTGGTTTGCGCTGTCTGTCATGCTCGAAATTCTAGATTTCTCGCCACCCCTGTCAACCTAATGTTCACTGATGAACTTATACTTGACACATGTGAACATTTTAAGGCAGCTTCTCCGGGAAGATTTTCTGGAGCCTGTGCATGTCCTCGTTCGATCCCCTTCTGCAGCCCTACCAGCTCAAGCATCTGACGCTGCGCAACCGGATCATCCTTACGTCGCACGAGCCGGCCTATCCCGAAGACGGGATGCCCAAGGGGCGCTATCGGGCCTATCATGTTGAGCGCGCCAAGGGCGGGGTTGCGCTGACGATGACCGCCGGGTCTTCGGCGGTGTCGCGCGACAGCCCGCCGGTGTTCAACAACATCCTCGTCTGGAAGGACGAGGTGGTGAAATGGACCAAGGAACTGACCGACGCGGTGCATGAGCAAGGCTCCGCGATCATGATCCAGCTAACCCATCTTGGTCGCCGCACCCGGTGGGACAAGGCTGACTGGCTGCCGGTTGTTTCACCGTCGCATAAGCGTGAAGCCGCGCACCGGGCGTTTCCCAAGAAGATGGAAGACTGGGACATCGCCCGCATCATCAATGACTATGCCGATGCGGCCGAGCGCATGAAGGCGGGCGGCATGGATGGCGTGGAACTGATGGCCTATGGCCACCTGATGGACCAGTTCTGGTCGCCGCTTACCAACGAACTGGATGGCCCTTACGGCGGCAGCCTTGAAAACCGGCTGCGCTTCACTTTCGATATCCTGACCGAAGTGCGCAAGCGCGTGGGGCCGGACTTCATTGTCGGCGTGCGCTACACCGGCGATGAAGTGATCGACGGTGGCCTTAGTGCCGACGATGGCCTTGAGATTTCCCGCCGCCTCAAGGAAAGCGGCATGGTCGATTTCCTCAACGTGGTGCGCGGCCATATCGACACCGACGCCGGGCTTACCGACGTGATCCCCATTCAAGGTATGGCCAATTCGCCGCATCTGGATTTCGCGGGTGAAATCCGCAAGGCAACCGGCATTCCCACCTTCCACGCTGCCAAGATACCCGACGTCGCCACCGCGCGCCACGCCATCGCATCGGGCCTGCTCGACATGGTGGGCATGACCCGCGCGCACATGACCGACCCCCATATCGTGCGCAAGATCATGGCCGGACGCGAGGATGAGATCCGCCCCTGCGTCGGAGCCAACTACTGCCTTGATCGCATCTATCAGGGTGGGCTGGCCTTCTGCATTCACAACGCCGCAAGCGGGCGCGAAGAGACGATGCCGCACGATATCCCCAAGGCGGAAGTGCGCAAGAAGGTGGTCATCATCGGCGCAGGACCAGCAGGCCTTGAAGCGGCGCGTGTCGCGGGCGAGCGTGGGCATGATGTGGTGGTGCTGGAAGCAGCCGAGCGTGCAGGCGGGCAAATTCGCCTGACCGCGCAGAGCGAGCGGCGGCGCGAGATGATTTCGATCATCGACTGGAGGCTTGACCAGTGCGAGCGGCTGGGCGTGCGCATCCGCTACAACTGCTGGGCCGATGCCGAGACGGTGCTGGAGGAGCAGCCCGACGTGGTAATTGTCGCCACTGGCGGCCTGCCGGATACGGCCGTGTTGAATGCGGGTAACGAACTGGTCGTACCGGCCTGGGATATCCTGTCGGGCGATGTGCGGCCGGGCGCCAACGTGCTGGTCTATGATGATGCGGGTGATCATGCCGGGCTTCAGGCGGCAGAGATCATCGCCCGCACCGGCGCGGCGGTTGAAATCATGACGCCCGACCGCAGCTTTGCGCCTGAAGTGATGGCGATGAACCTAGTGCCCTACATGCGTTCGCTACAGAAATTGAACACCACTTTCACGGTCACCTACCGGCTGGAAGCGGTTGAGCGACAGGGCAACGAACTGCTCGCTACCATCGGCAGCGATTATGGTGGCGTCTCGCAGCAGCGAGGCTTCGATCAGATCGTGGTCAATCACGGCACCCTGCCGCTTGACGACGTTTACTTCGAACTGCGGCCTTCGTCCTCCAACCTTGGCGAGGTGTCTTACAACGATCTTGTTGGCGGAAAGCCGCAGGTTGTGAGTCGCAACGTAGAGGGGACTTTCCAACTGTTCCGCATCGGTGATGCTGTTTCAGCGCGGAACACCCATGCCGCCATCTTTGATGCGCTGCGTCTGGTGAAGGACATCTGAGCGCGCGAGGGGCCGGAAAATACGCGGAACCACGCAGGATTCCGGTCCCTGTGTCATGTAGACAATAAATATTACTAATGCCGTCGGAGTGCCTTTGACCGCGACGAGACGTGGGTTAGCGTTTGTCTCGGGAGCGCCCGGCAGGGGGCAAATAATCAATCGGGAGGTAGTCATGCGGAAGTTGCTAACGGGGGTTTCGGCAGCGGCAATTGCGATCGGGGCGCAAGGTGTTGCCCACGCACAGGTCGCAGAAATCGTGGTCACCGCCACGAAACGTACTGAAAACGCACAGGACATTCCTGTTACTGTGCAGGCGATGGGGTCCGAGCAGCTCAAGCAGTTGCGCGTTGAACAGTTCACGGATTATCTGACGCAGATGCCCAGTGTAACATCGGGCGGTGGGGGGCCCGGCCAATCAACGATCTATATTCGCGGCGTCGCATCTACCACGCCAAACCTGGTGACTGCGGGCGTTGCTGGACTTGCACCGAACGTCGCACTCTATCTTGACGAACAGGCTCTGTCACAACCGGGCCGTAACCTCGACGTTTATGCCACTGACCTTGAACGTATCGAAGTTCTCGCAGGGCCGCAGGGGACCCTGTTCGGCGCCAGTTCGCAGGCCGGTACAGTCCGCCTGATCACCAACAAGCCGAAGATCGGCAAGACCGAACTGTTTGTGAACGGTGGTGTGTCGACCACCGATGGGGGCAAGGCAAGCTACAAGATTGAGGGTGGCTTCAATCTCCCGGTTGGTGATCGCGCTGCTTTGCGCGTCATCGGTTTCCATGATTCACGCGGCGGTTTCATCGATAACGTTCGCGTGACCCAGACAGCGGCCCAGTCAGCCCGCTTCGTGAAGGCTGGCAGCCGTCGCCCGAACGGAACGGTCGTCGATGAACTGCATCAAGGTCTGCAGCCTGGTCTCGATCTGACCAAGTTCCCGGGCGTTACGCTGATTGCGGCGGACAACAAGGATTTCGTTGAAAACAATTTCAACGATTCCAGCTACACTGGCTTCCGCGCGATGGGCAAGGTCGAGATCGGGCCGGACTGGGATGTCACCGTTGGGTACATGAAGCAGTGGATCAACGCTGACGGCGTGTTCTACGATGATCCGGCATTGGGTGACTACAAAATCGGCAAGTACGACAAGGATCGTCTTGACGACGATTTTGACAACGTGAACTGGACTGTCAGTGGTCGTCTGGGCGCGCTGGAACTGGTCTACACTGGCGCATTCACACAGCGTAAATCGGTTCAGAAGATCGATTATTCGGAATACTTGTTCACCGCGCAGTACTTCCCGTATTATATTTGCGATTCAACTGTAAGCTATCCGGGGTACAATGCTTCGTACGGCGGCACCGCCGGCGTTCCGTTTGGCACGTGTCAGGCTCCGAACGATACGGTGCTTTCGAATTCGAAGACGCGAGTTTTCAGCAACGAATTTCGCATCAACACCCCGAAGGAAGAACGCATCCGGTTGACCGCAGGTGTGTATACTTCGGATTTGCGCCTCGATGAGCGTAACCAATTCATCTATAACGGCAGCAGCAAGGCAAACCATTTTGGTTATATCGGTTTCCCCGCGAACCGCTCCTCTACAGTCAACACCACGCCGCAGGGCTACTTCTCCGACGGCGCCGCCTATCCGGCCGATGAAGTGTTTCGTAACGACGTTCGCCGCACCGACAAGCAGTTTGGTATTTTCGGTGAAGCCAGCTTCGATATAATTCGGGACAAACTGACGCTTACTCTCGGCGGTCGTTATTACAATGTTCGCGGCGATCTGGAGGGAAGTGCCAACGCTTCGTTCTGCAACTCGTCAGGCACTGACAAGGATGCGTTCGGTGCAAATCTGAACGACATTTTCGATGGTGACGGCAAACTGCGCTACAACCAGACGTGCGGTGCAGCGCTTGGCACGATCTTTACGGTGGACCAAACGCTGGCACAGATCGAAGCAATCACGGGTAATCGCCGCCGGGCCGTTGCGGTTTTCAACGGACTGCGCGCGCCAGACAAAGCCCGCACCAAGGGCGGCATCATTAAGGCGAACCTCAGCTACAAGCCCAATAGCGACCTGCTGTTCTACATGACATATTCGGAAGGTTTCCGTCCGGGTGTGCTCAATCGTCCGGGTGGCCGCACGAATGCTACGGGTTCTTTCACGGTGCCTTTCGTGGTCGATACCGACGAACTGAAGAACTACGAATTTGGTTGGAAGACCAATCTTGCCGACAACCAGTTCCAGTTTAATGGGAGCATTTTCTACGATACGATTTCGAACCTGCAGACCACGATTTACGATCCCAATATCACCAACCTGTTTTTCTCTGCCAATGCTGCAGATGCTCGGGTCTATGGTCTTGAAACGGACCTAATCATCGCACCCCGATCCATTCCGGGGTTGACGATCGCTGGTGCTGCCTCGTTCCTCAACAGCAAGATCACCAGAGTACTTATTCCAACCAATGACGTTCTGGCCGGAAAGCCGTTGGCATTCGCACCGAAGTTCCAAGGCAATATTCGCGCCCGGTACGAATTTGCGGTGTCTGACGGGCTGAAGGCCTATGTCATGCCGCAATTTACCCATGCCGGAGCCTCGCGCAGCGATATTCTGGAGTTCACGGCCACGAAGGTTTCGAGCTGGGATAAAGTGGACTTCACAACCGGTGTCATGGGCGATAACTGGGGTGTGGATCTGTTTGTGGAAAACCTCAATGGCACGCACGGCCCGCTTTCGGCCAACGCGCTCTATGGTCCGATCCGTCAGGTTCCGTTGCGGCCACGTACCATTGGCCTGCGGTTCAACTTCAAGCAGTGATGACGGCTTAAGCGTGCGCATTGTGGTATTTCACGCACGTCTTGGGCAATAGGAAAACGTCCCGCCATTCTCCCGGCGGGACGTTTTTTTGATGGAGCGCAGCGTTGGACACTTCGATTACCCAGCCCGAAGAAGCGCTGGACGCCGTTCGAGCGCTGATCCGCGAAGGCGATTTCAAAAGCGCCAGTTCCGCGCTTGATCCGATCCTGACCGATGCGCCAAGGCTGGGCGAAGCGCTCTACATGAAGGCCGTTTGCGCGCGGTATCTACGCGACTTTGCCGATGCGCTATCATGGCTGGATAAACTACGGTCGGTAGAGCCGGAATATGGCCGCGCCTATCAGGAGGAAGGGCACGTCCGACTGGCGCAGGGCGATCCGGGGAGAGCGCTCGCCGCCTATCGTCGCGCTTGTCAGTTCAATCCGTCGCTTGCCGCAAGCTGGCAGAGACAGGCGGAAATCCTCGCCCACACCGGTAATGAAGATGAGGCGCGGCAGGTTGCCATGCAGGCACAGTGGTTGATGACGTTGCCGCGCGAACTGGTGGCAGCGATGAACCATATCCACGAGGGGCGGTTGTTCAAGGGGGAGCAACTTTGCCGCGCGTTTCTTCAGCAGAACCCGACCAATGTCGAAGGCATGCGCTTGCTGGCGGACATCGGCGCGCGAATGAATGTGCTGGATGAAGCCGCCTTCCTGCTCGACAGTGCGGTCGCTTTCGAGCCGAACCATGTCCGCGCGCGGTTTGATTATATTCAAGTGTTACGGCGTCAGCAGCGATACGAAGCCGCGCTGGAACAAGCGAAAATGCTTTACCAGCAAGACCCGCTGAATCCGGCATTCCAGTCGCATCTTGCAATCGAATCCATGCACAATAACGATTTTGAACAGGCCTTTGCCCTGTTCGATCAGGTGCTGGAAAAGCTGCCTGGTGATCCTGCCACGCTGACCTCGCGCGGTCATGCCCTCAAAACTTTCGGCAGGCATGAAGACGCAGTTGAATCCTACCGCGGGGCCTATCGCACTGAAGCTGGTTTCGGCGATGCGTGGTTCGGCCTTGCCAATCTCAAGACCTATCGCTTCACTGACGAAGAGCAGCAGATAATGCTGCGTGAGGAAGCATCGGATCGGTTGAGCTACAACGCGCGGGTGCAGGTCTGCTTCTCGCTGGGCAAGGCGTTTGAGGACAGCGGGGACTATGCCGAGGCTTTCCGCTTCTACGAAAAGGGCAATACGCTCAAGCGTGTGCTGTCACGCTATGATGCTGACCAGATGACCGAAGAACTGGCCGCACAGCATCGGGTCTGCACCGCTGATCTATTCAAGAAGAAGGTGGGCATGGGGCACAAAGCGCCCGATCCGATCTTCATCCTGGGCCTGCCGCGTGCTGGCTCAACACTGTTGGAGCAGATCATTGCCAGCCACAGCCAGGTCGATGGCACATTGGAACTGCCCAACGTGCTTTCGCTGGCCCATCGGTTGCGGCGCCAGCACCGCGATGACGATGAATCTGCCTATCCTGCCGTCCTCCATGATCTGACCGCCGAGCAACTTGAAAGCTTTGGCGCAAAGTATATCGAAGACACTGCGATGTTCCGGCAGGGCGCGCCGTTTTTTATCGATAAGATGCCAAACAATTTCAGGCACATCGGCCTGATCAAGCTGATGCTGCCCAACGCGAAGATCATCGATGCGCGCCGCGCGCCGATGGATTGCTGTTTCTCCGGGTTCAAACAGCTTTTCGCCGAGGGGCAGGAGTTTACTTATGGGCTGGAACAGGTGGGGCGTTACTATCACGATTACGTCCACCTGATGCGCCATTGGCATGACGTGCTGCCGGGGCAGATTCTGCATGTGCAGTATGAAGACGTCGTTGCCGATACCGAAGCGCAGGTTCACCGTATTCTCGAATATCTTGGCCTGCCGTTCGAAGATGCGTGCCTTGCCTTTCATAAGACCAAGCGCGTGGTGCGCACGGCCAGTTCCGAACAGGTCCGCCAGCCCATCAACACCAAGGGGCTGGAGGCCTGGAAGCCGTTCGAGCAATGGTTGGACCCGTTGAAGGCAGCGCTGGACGACGTGTTGGAAGACTATCGCTGCTGAAGAAATCGTCCTGACCGATACGGTGCTTGCGACTCGAACAATATAGAGCGGGAGTGTTTCACCCGATATTATTGAAACAGCAGCGGCACGAATTCGTGCAGATTGTCGCGCCAATTGCGCCAGTCATGGCCGCCGGGCGTTTCGCGGGTGAATACCTTTACACCCTTCGATCTCAGGTGGTCGGTGATCTCCATCGCTCCCGGACGTGCAAAATCAGTGTAGCCCCATCCCCACCAGAACAGTTTCAACTCGTGGTTCAGTCGGGCAACGGCGTCCTGCTTGTTGTCATAAAACCACTGGCGGTCTTCCTGACGGAACCAGCCCGATCCGAATACGCCGACATAATGGAAGGTGCCAAGGTTTGACAGGCTGGTGTTCAGCGTTTGAATGCCGCCCATCGACAGGCCTGCCATCGCGCGCTGATCAGGCGTGGCGATCACGCGGAAGTTGCGTTCGACGAAGGGGATGATGTCAGCCATCATTTCCTTCACGAACGGTTCCTTGGTGGGATCGGACGTCATCACTTGTCCGGCATTGGGGGGGAACCGTCGGGCATGACCACGATCATCGGTTTGGCCTTGCCTGCCGCAATCAGGTTATCGAGGATTTCATTGGCGCGGCCTGCCGTGGTCCATGACGTTTCGGAATCACCGCCGCCATGCATCAGATAAAGCACAGGATACTTATCAGTGCCCTTTTCATACCCCGGCGGGGTATAGATGATCAGCCTTCGATCGATCCCGCCCAGTGTGCTGGAGATGAAATGCTGTTCCAGAACGGAGCCGTGTGGAACGGCCCGATGTTCCGAAAAGTCGCCCGGCACTACCAGCAAGCTGTTCTGGCTGGCGCGCTGAGGTGACATCACGGTGTTGCGCGGATCAAGCGTTACTGTGCCATCAACGACAAAGTAATAACGATAGGCACCCGGACGGATCGGAGTGGTCGTGGTGCCGGTCCACACGCCGTCTTCTCCCTTGACCATCTTCACCACCGGGCGCGGGCCTTCGGTCATGTCTGTGGCAGGAACTTCGACGGCGTTGGCTTGCCGGTAAAATTCGCCATCAATGGTCACAGCCTTGGCATCGGGCGCGCCGATGCGGAACGTGACGCGGCGGTCTGACAGCACTTCGGGCGAGATGACGGCAGCGGGTTGGACGCCCCGATCGATGGCTATGGGGGTGCTGGGCCGTGCTTGCGCCCGTGCCGTTGATGGCAACAGCGCCGCTGTTGCGGCAAGAGCGAAGGTCTGGAAAGAGATGCGCTGCGTCATGGTTATCCTCTTGAATTATATTTATCGTTGGATTTCGCTGACGAATGGCTCCCCCGCCTGAGGGAGAAGCGGCGGGGGAGCTTCGTCGCCGCGCTGAGTGCGGTCAGGCGGTGACGTAACGCGACATGATCTTGCGAATTTTCGCAAGCGGGTCGTTTTGGACCGTGCTGGTCAGATTGAAGATCATCGTGGTGCGTGAAGTGGCATCATACTTGGGCCATTCAGGAATGAACCGGGTTTGCGGATTGCCCGTTTTGGCAAATGCGACCCACGCCGGGTGCATCTGCATGGTCATGCGCGCGGGCGGATCGCCGGGGCCGACGAAGTGGCGGATATTTTCGTAAGTGCCGAAGACATATGAAAGTTCGGTGGCGTGGCCCGCTTTCAGCCTGCCGCCAAAGGTCGGCAGTTCGTGATCCATGCGATACATCCACACGGGCGCGTTCTGCTGCACTTTGCGTTCGGCCAGGATCACTGAATTGATCCAGAACATCTGCAAGCCGCCCAGCGCGACGATCAGGTCGCCCGGCGAATATCCGGGGAAGGCTTCGCGCAGGGCGCTGGCCATTTCAGCCGCGTCGTTGGGATAGGCCGCGGCAACGTGTTGTTCGAAGGCCTCATCGGTGGTCTTGGGCAGGGCGGGGTCCATCATGAACATCGTCGCCTCGTCCTTGTTGGACCCGATGATCAGCGGGATATCGGCGGCAAGCGGGGATGCCTGCGGCGAGAACGGGTTGTCCGGCAGCTCCTTGCCATCGATGCTGGGGCCGAAGCCGGTGATCAGGAAGCCCTTGGTTTCGGTCGACTTTACCTTTTCGACTGCAGCCTTCTGCGCATCGAAAATGCGTTGGGTGTCGACGGCGGCAAGCGCGGCAACATCGCCGGGGGCAACACCGAGCACTTCGGCTAGGCTCTGGCCAAGGCCGGTGGCATAAGTGCGCGGGGTGGCCTGAAGCGCGGCACCGGACTGGATGACCGCCTTCTTGAACAGGCCCTTGGCCGACGGCATCGACAGCAGCAACGAAACCTTTGCCCCGCCGCCGCTTTCGCCAAAGATGGTGACGTTTTCAGGATCGCCGCCGAATTTGGCGATGTTGTCGCGCACCCAGCGCAGCGCGGCGACGATATCGAGCAGCCCGGCCACACCGGACGAGGCATAATCAGGCCCCCAGCTATCGGGCAACTGGGTGAAGCCGAACACGTTGAGGCGGTGATTGACGCCCACCATTACCACGCCATCGCGGGCGAAATGATCGCCCCAATAGGTCGGGCGGCTGGACGCGCCGCTGGAAAAGCCGCCGCCGTGCAGCCAGACCATGACTGGCTTCTTCGCCTTGGCAGGGGCAGGTGCCCAGACGTTCAGGAACAGGCAGTCCTCGCCATGCGTCTCATCCTTGGGCATATCGCCCTGAACAGGGTCTTGCACGGCTGCGTTTGCAAACGATTGTGCTTCGAAAATTTTCGTCCACTTGGCGGCAGGCTGCGGCGCACGGAAGCGCAGCTTGCCGACCGGCGGTGCGGCATAGCGAAGTCCACGGAATACATGGATGCCGCCGTCTTCGACCAAGCCCCGCACCGGGCCATTGGTGGTCGAAACAACCGGTGTGCGCGTCTTTTTGGTTGTGGCGGCAAGGACCGGCGTGGCCAGAAGGCTGGCCGCCGCCGATGATGCCAGCAGTTGCCGACGCGAGATTTCCGGGGATTTCAGCAAGATCGTCTCTCCCATAAAGATCGGCTGCCTGCGATTCATTCAATTCGAAAGCAAATGCAGCTTCGATTCAAAAAATAGAAAAAAAGCGTAAAACGTCAATTGCAATTCGCAATCTCATACCATAGACCGCAGCCCCAGAGAGAGCTTGCAATGTGTCCGACAGGAGGTTGGACGCGATGCCAAGCCATACACGGGGAAGGGGAACGGTTGTGAAAATGCCTGAAATCCGTCGAGTCGCGTTTTATTACGCCAGCGCGGTTGCGCTGCTGGCCGCGCTCGCAAAGCCAGTTATGGCGCAGGAAGCGGGTCAGGACGAATCGAGGGAGGATTCGACCCCCCCCCCCAGCGACAAGGAAATCATCGTCACCGGCACGCTGATCCGTGGGATCGCGCCAGTTGGCACCAATGTTGTTGCCGTGACCACCGAAGATGTGGTGGCAACAGGGGCCGCATCGACCAACGATCTGATGTCGACCATTCCGCAGATCAGCAACTTCAACCAGTTCGTTTCGGGCACCGCCGGTTTCGGCCAGCCGATTGCGGCCACCAACCTGCGCGGCCTTGGCGCTTCGGGCGGCACCACCACGCTGCTTCTGGTGAACGGCCACCGTCTGGTCGGTTCGGGCATTCTGCAGACTTATGCTGACCCCACCATCATTCCGCCGGGTATGATCGAGCGCGTCGAAGTGATCCCCGATGGCGGTTCTTCGATCTATGGTTCGGATGCCATCGGTGGCGTTATCAACTTCATCACGCGCAAGCGCGCGTCGGGCGTTGAAGCCAGCGGCCGTGTCGGTTTCGCCGACGGCTATCGCACGGTCGATGCCAACCTGCTGGTGGGCAAGGACTGGGGCACCGGCTCGCTCATGGTCGGCTATAACTATGCCTGGCACAACAATATCCAAGGGCTTGAGCGCGATTATGTGACGCAGGACAGCCGCGCACAGGGTGGCACCGATCGCCGTGTGGCCACTTGCGCGCTGACCAACATCACGGTTGCGGGCGTAAGCTATGCCATGCCGGGCCGCGTTGCGGGCACGCAGAACAAGTGCGACAGCACCGATTACGCCGATATCTATCCGCGCGAACGCCGCCATTCGGTCTATGCCGTGCTCGACAACGACATGAGCGACACGGTCAACTTCAACATGCAGGCGTATTATTCGCGGCGTGACACGCTGACCCGCACCGCGCCGCTGGCCACCAACAGCACGATCCGTTCAACCAATCCGTTCTTCCAGCCCATTGGCAGCGAAACGTCGCAGGGCGTGCTGTTCGATTACACGTCGGTCTTCGGCAACGATGGTGTGACGAACCCGGCACGCTTTGATTCGATGGGCATTACGCCCACGTTCAACATCGATATCGGCAGTGGCTGGAATGTGCTGCTGATGGGCAACTATGGCCACAGCTTCAACGCCACCACCGAACGTGCGATCAACGCCGATGCCGCCAACGCGGCGCTGGCAGGAACCACCACTGCCACCGCGCTGAACCCCTATAACCTGTCGCAGACCAATCCGGCTGTGTTGGCAGGGATTGCCGATTATCAGAACTATTCGCAGTCCAAGCAGGATCTGGGTGAGGCCCGTATCGTGCTGGACGGTCCGTTCGCCAGCCTGCCGGGTGGCGATGCGCGGGTGGCCATTGGCGCCGAATATCACTGGGAAAAGATGGATGCGAGCATCGCATTCGGTCCCACCGCAACGCCCAAGCGCAATCGTGCCGTGGCATCGCGCCGGGTGAAGTCGGTCTATGGCGAACTGTTCGTGCCGGTGTTTGGTGCGGACAATGCGCAGCCGGGGCTGGCAGGCCTCGATCTGACCGGTTCGGTGCGTTACGACAGCTATGACGATGTGGGCGGCACCACCAACCCCAAGGTTGGCTTCAACTATCGCCCGGTCGAATGGATGACCTTCCGTGGTAACTACGGCACGTCGTTCCACGCGCCCAGCCTTGCCGACACCACTGGTGCGGTCGATGCGCGCGTCACTTCGATCCCGGTTTCGACCAACCTTGCGCCCGGTTCTTCGCCTGCGGACTTCTTCCGCCCGATCCTGTTCATTTCGGGCGGCAGCCCAACGCTGCAGCCGGAAAAGGCCAAAACCTGGTCACTGGGCATGGATATCAAGCCGCCGGTATGGGACGCGCTGAACATCAGCCTGACCTATTATAACGTTGACTTCACCAATGTCATTTCGGTGAACGCTGGCAACTTCCTGCAGGGCGCGGCCTATTATGCCGATCCCACCAACGCGCCGTTCTATATCCTGAACCCCACGCTGGCACAGGCGGTGGCGTTCTCGAACGGGGCGCGGGCCGACAACTTCTCGTCGCTGGCTTCGTTCTTTGCCAGCAACAGCCCGACCGCGATCTATGACCTTCGTCGTTATAACCGTGGTCAGTTGAAGCAGGATGGCCTCGACTTCACGGTCAGCGTCAACCAGAAGACCGGCTTCGGTTCGATCAACGCCAGCTTTGCAGGCACTTACGTGCTTAACCGCAACACGCGTGAAACGCCGACGGCGGCCTTTGTTGATCGTCTGAAGAACGGCTTCAACCGCCTGAACTACGTGGCTACGCTGGGTGCTGATATCGGTGCGGTCACTGCCCGTGCGACGCTGACCCATCGCGGCAGCTTTCCGATCATCGGTGATCCGGTTCAGACCCGCGTGAAGGGTTATGACACGGTCGATCTCTACTTCGCCTATGATCTGGGCAAGATCGGCATGTTCAAGGAAACTTCGCTGACGCTGAACATCGATAACGTGGCCGATAAGGACCCGCCGTTCCGCAACACCGGCAACGGTTTTGCCAATGGCTCCACGCTGGGCCGCATGGTGGCGCTGGGTCTGCGCACCAAGCTCTGATCGTTCCGCTCTTGTGAACTGTAACGACAGGCCTCGCGACTTGATTGCTCGCGGGGCCTGTCGCATTTCCGGCTTCTGTATTGACACGAGGTTTTCGATGAAATTCCGTCGTATTGCGTTGCTTGCATGTTCGATGGCGGCGCTGGTCGCCAGTCCTGCCGTTGCCGCGGATGGTGGCGATGCCGAGGCGCGGCGGCGCGTGCTGGTGCTGACCGATATCGGCAACGAACCTGACGATTCCGAATCGTTCGTGCGGTTCCTGCTCTATTCCAACACGTTCGATATCGAAGGCATTGTTGCCACTACCAGCACCTGGCAGCGTACCAAGAACCAGCCCGATCTGCTGCGCGAACGGGTGGCGGCCTATGCCAAAGTGCTGCCTAATCTGCGCAAGCACGCCGATGGCTATCCCGAACCCGCTACGCTGCTGAACGCGATTAGCGTGGGGGCGTCGTGCTATGGCATGGCCTGCGTGGGCGATGGCCGCGATACCGACGGATCGCGCCGGATTATTGCGGCGGTGGACAAGGACGACAAGCGCCCGATCTATCTGTCGGTCTGGGGCGGGGCCATCGATCTGGCGCAGGCGTTGTGGACTGTGCGCAAGACCCGCACGCCGGAGCAGGTGGCGGCGTTCACAGCGCGCCTGCGGGTCTATTCGATTTCGGATCAGGACGATGCAGGGCCGTGGGCGCGCCGCAACTTCCCCGATCTGCAATGGGTGGCCAGTGTGCATGGCTGGGGCCAGTATGGACAGGCGGCATGGACCGGCATTTCGGGTGATCTGTTCGGCAAGGATAAATGGCCTGCCGGTGAAATGGTCACCAATGCCTGGCTGAAAGAGAACATTCGCAAGGGACCGCTGGGGGAGATGTATCCGCCGCACATGTTCATCATGGAAGGCGATACGCCCGCGTTTCTGGGCACAATTCCCAACGGTCTGAACTTCCCCGACCGGCCGGATTGGGGCGGATGGGGCGGGCGCTATACCCCGGTTTACGAAGGCGCGGCGCATTATGGCGATGCGCCGGATGCCTTTACCGACCCAACCGGGCGTACATGGCGCACCAATCAGGCCACGATCTTTCGCTGGCGCGAGGCGTTCCAGAACGATTTTGCCGCGCGTATCAACTGGACGCTGACGCCGGATCGCAAGAAGGCCAATCACAACCCGCGCGCTATCGTCAATGGGGTTGCCGGACTGGCGCCGGTGACGGTTGAGGGCGTGGCGGGCGCGGCGCTGAAGATTTCGGCCAAGGGCACCACCGACCCGGATGGCAATGCGCTGTCCTATCGCTGGTGGCAGTATGCCGAGCCGAGCGATGTGCCGGGCGATCCTTCGCCCAAACTGAAGATTGCCGATGCCGAAAGCGCTGACTGCACGGTTACACTGCCATCCGTCAAAGCCGAACGGACGCTGCACCTGATCCTTGAGGTGAAAGACGATGGCGCGCCCGCACTGACATCCTATCGCCGGGTCATCGTGCGGGTAAAACCGGCTGCATGAAGCAAAAGCGCGGGCCGGTTTGATGCCGACCCGCGCTTCGATAATTCAGACCGGACCTGTCAGGCGGCGGGGATCGCCCGTTCGCCAGTGATGTTCAGGCCATAGCCTTCCAGCGCCACAAGATTGTGGTGCGAATTGGTCAGCAGCACCATGTCATGCACGCCAAGATCGGCGAGGATCTGTGCGCCAATACCATAGCTACGCAGTTCCATGTCGTGACCGGAGGTGCCGCCGACCTCACGGATAAGCTGTTCGGGATCGGTCGGCATCAGCAGCACGATCACCCCCGCGCCAGCCTCACCCATCTCGCCCATCGCGCGTTGCAGGATGCGCTTGCGCGGGCCGGGTTGGCCCAGCACGTCGGACAGGACGGAGATCGAGTGCATACGCACTAAGGTCGGCTCGCCCTTAACAATCGCACCCTTTTGCAAGACGAGGTGGGCCGACCCATCGATC
The DNA here is from genome assembly GCF_049240505.1 of Novosphingobium sp. Lineage (GTDB taxonomy): Bacteria > Pseudomonadota > Alphaproteobacteria > Sphingomonadales > Sphingomonadaceae > Novosphingobium. Next base: position 19,935 of record NZ_JBMLSM010000100.1, on the reverse strand, counting down.
TTGTTGCGATAGGTCTTGAGCGTCCATTCGCCACCATAATCGGTGTGAAACGGCGCCTGATTGACACATTCAACGAGATGATCGTTACGGCGGCGATATTCGATCAGGTCACGGATCGTCCCGATCTTCAACCCATGCTTGCGCGCGAAGGGGATCAGATCGTCAAGGCGCGCCATCGTGCCATCGTCGTTCATCACTTCGCAGATGACGCCCGAAGGGTTCAGGCCGGCAAGGCGGGGAAGGTCGATGGCGGCTTCGGTATGGCCCGCGCGCACCAGCACGCCGCCATCACGTGCGATCAGCGGGAAGACATGGCCGGGGGTGACGATATCGTCGCGGGTCTTTGTGGCATCGACTGCAACGGCGACGGTGCGCGCCCGATCAGCAGCGGAAATGCCGGTGTCCACGCCTTCGCGTGCTTCGATGGATACTGTGAAGGCCGTGCCGTGGCGGGTGCCGTTGTTGCGGCTCATCAGTTCAAGGCCAAGCTGGTTGCAGCGGTCAGCGGTCAGGCAAAGGCAGATCAGCCCGCGACCGTGAGTGGCCATGAAGTTGATGGCTTCAGGAGTGGCCATCTGCGCCGGGATCAGCAGGTCACCTTCGTTTTCGCGATCTTCATCGTCCACCAGAATGACCATGCGGCCATTGCGCACTTCTGCGATGATCTCTTCGACCGATGCTAGAGCGAAATCATCGTCTTCGCTATCGTCCATCGCCCGTTCCAGCTTGGTCAGGGTGTCGACCGTGGGATTCCAATCGGGCAACAGCGCATCGCGCAAGGTGTTGGGATGCAATCCGGCCGCGCGGGCAAGGGCTGCCCGTGAAATGACCCGATCTTCGATGAGCTTGCGCGCACGCGCTACAATGTCCTGTGCCATGAGACATTTTGTTGCACATTGATGTGCCGGCAGTCAAGCGGGATCACATTGTAGTGTTTTCCGCGGGGTGCAGTGCAACACCCCGCCGTCGCAAGGTCAATTTGCCACTGTAATCACGAACTTGGCGTAGCGCGTCAGCGCGGGTGTTCCGTTGTCGGTGCCTTCGGCCACGATCTGGATCGTCTCGCCGGGGCGGGCCGATGCAGGAATCACCAAGCTGGTGTTGTTGCCCGATTCTTGTGAAAGCCCGATCGTTCCCTCGAACGTCCCTGCCTTTGCCCAATGCCACCAGCGCATTGCCACAGTGTTGTCGTCGGGGTCGCTGGCGCTGACCGCAAGCCGGATAGTCTCACCCGCCTTGGCCGAAATCAGCTTTGCGCCCTGTGCCCGCAGTACCGGTGGGTGGTTCGCCTTGGCGCGATCCGGCGTGGTTGCCCATACGAAGCGCGCAGCGAAGTCACGTTGCGCAGCGGCAAGGAAGGGGTGATCTTCCTTGGTCGTATTGCGGGGCGGATTGTCCACGGCCTTCAGCGCATCGGCGGGAATGGCGAACATGGTTGCGCCGGTCATACGCGGGCCACGGCGGAAATAGCCGCCCCATCCGCCAAAGCTGTCATCGCGATAGCCGTCCAGCCCGTTGTCGATCAGGTTGACGAATGTGCCGGTGTCGCCTTCGCCAAGGAACGATCCCTTTTCGTGCACGGGCGTCCACACCACATAGCCTTCGGCGCGAAGCTGGGCTGCGGTTTTTCCAGCGATCCAGAAGTAGTCGAACTTGTCGCCCTTTACCATCTGCCGCCCATCGCCCCACACGCGATAGAATGCGCCAAGTGGGCCGCGCGACGACACGTTGGCCTGTGTCCATTCCTTGGTGAAATACTGGGAATCCGCCAGTGATGTGGTATATTCGACATTGTAGCTGAACGGGGCCGAGCCTTCCTGTTCGCGGTAGCGGATGTCGGGCCAGTTGGGCTTGATGTATTTCTCGTAAGTATCGTCCTGATCGCCCGAAGGATGGATGACGGCCTTGCGCACAACCTTGGCGCGGATGCGGTTCCAATCGGCGGTACCTTTGTACTGTTCTTCGATCGATTTCAGCGCGCGGGCGATGGTGCTTTGTCCGCCCCATGCGTGCAGATAGATCGGGGTTTCTTCTGCATCCAGCAGCAGCGATTTGATCAGGTTGGACCCGTCGGTGTCGCGCTCCATCTCGCCGTCAAATTCGACATTGCCCCAGCGGATTTTCGACCGCAGTTCCTGTGGTGAAGGGTATCCGGCATCGTGCACGCGCAAGTTGGGCCAGGCCTTTTCATAGGCGTCCACGGCATCGTCGATAAAGCGTTCATCCGGTGCCCAGCGCCATGATGTGCAGGGGCACAGGTTCTGGCCAAAGCGATTATATTCACGGCCCGGCACGGAAAGCGTGGTGCCCTTGCCATCGCCCTTCCAGTGGAACTGGCTGCTGGCGTAAACCAGACCTTCGGTGCGGTAATCCGGGCTATAAAGCAGATAGCGCACCAGCGAATTTGAATCATCCAGTTCCGGGTCGGCGGTGATGACCACGCGTGGCTTCTGCCACGGCGGGGTCAGGGCGTATCGCGGAAGTTCGGTGCTGGCTGCTGCGCTTGCGGGCGGGGTGCTGGCGGCGCATCCGCTGGTCAGCAGGGCGGCGGCACCGGCAAGGCCCATTATCCACGGTCTGGACAAGTGCAGTTCATTCATATCGCGAACATCCTCTTTCGATTTTCTTATCGGAACTTGCAGGGGCCATACGCATCGATGGCTATGCCGGTTGAAGCCGGTTCCCATTTCTAATCAGCGATAAGGCAGCCTTCCGTGGGGGTGGTGAAGGCTGGCCCGTGTCTCATTATGCCTCGCAGGCTAATGCGGATTTTATGGTATAACAAGTATGATATCTTCGAATTTTTGTGTTTTATGGCGCAGTATTTTCAAATGATTTCAGCGTAAGGCCTGCTGTGACGAATTGTTGAGCGTTATCGGGCGGAAATCGATCAAAAGGACTGCCCCAAGGGCGTTGATCGTGTTAGTCGATGAATGACAGCCGCAAGGCGCGGCACAGCATGAGTGAACAGATGGCGGGTCGGCGCAGCACAAGAAAATCGGAAATCGAAACGCTTGCCGATGTCGAACCGAAAGCGGCCCGGCGTGCCAAGCCTTCAGCCGCGCGGCAGGGAGCGTCGCTGCTGGGCAAAGCGCGCCGCCTGAAGATTCTGGACTGGTTGCAGGAAGAAGGCAGCGCGCGGGTGCGCGATCTGGCTGAAGTGTTCGGCGTTTCGGAAGTGACCGTGCGGCAGGATCTGGAACGGCTTGAAGCCGAAGGCCATATCGTGCGCGAACATGGCGGGGCCTATCTGAAATCGGTGCCGCAACAGGTGCGCGATCTGGCGTTGCACCACATGATCAACATCGATGCCAAGCGCCGCATTGGCGCGGCGGCGGCGGCGCTGGTCAACGATGGCGAAACCATCATTCTCGATTCCGGGTCGACTACCACGGAAATTGCGGCGAACCTTGCCGCCAAGGAGCACCTGACGGTCATCACCAATGCGCTGAACATCACCTTGATGCTGGGTGCGATGCCGACTTGCACCATCCACATGCCCGGCGGTCAGTTCAAACCGCCCACGCTTTCGCTTTCGGGTGAACGATCAGCGGATTACTTCAAGGGCCTTTTCGCGCAGAAGCTGTTTCTGGCAACGGCCGCCGTGTCGTTCGACGCGGGGCTTACTTATCCGGCCATTGGCGACATTGCGGTGAAGCGCGCGATGATTGAATCTGCCGCGCAAGTCTATCTCGTGGCGGATTCCAGCAAGATCGGCAAAACGTCGTTCTCATCGCTGGGGGCGATCGACCAGGTACACACATTGATCACCGACGACGGCATTTCGGATGAAGACCGCCGCGCGTTTGAGGATTTGGGGATTGTCGTTATCGTTGCCTGATTAGGCCCAGATCAGCTAAGCTTGGCCCTTGCGATGGCCGTGCGCCATTGCCCGCGCATGGCATCGCGGCGGTCATCGTTCAGCGCAGGCATGAAAATGCGATCGCTGCTGATGATCGATGGCACAATCGGGCGGCCTAATGCATTGGCCGCCATCATCGCCGTGCCGATGGCGCTGAGTTCGGTCTGCGACGGGCGCTCCACTTTGCGGCCTGAAAGATCGGCAATCAACTGCACCAGAAAGTCGCTGCGAGCAGCGCTGCCATCGACCGAAATGGAGGTGAGCGGCGCGCCAAGGTCGGCCTCAAATGCGGCCACAACGTCGCAAATCTGGTGCGCAATACCTTCCAGCGCGGCGCGGGCGATGTGCGCCGGTTTGCTCGATAGTGACAGGCCGCAGACCAACCCGCGCGCTTTCTCGTTCCAATGCGGCGCGCCAAGTCCGGCCATCGCGGGCAGGAACACCACGCCGTCGCTATCATCGACCGACATGGCAAGTTCGGTCAGTGCCTGTGGTCCGGCAAGGCCCAGCATTTCGCTGGCGAAGGCGGCGGCATGGCCCGACACGGTGATGTTGCCTTCCAGCGCATGAACCACGCCGCCTGCGCCGGTGGCCCATGCAATGGTTTCCGAAAGGCCGTGCGTTGATGTGCGGCGCGTGCCGGTGGGGCACATCAGCGATGATCCGGTACCCAGCGTCACTTTGACCATGCCCGGCGCGCTGATGCCGTGGCCGAACATGGACGCGTGGGAATCCCCCATCATCGCGTGAATGGGGATGCCGTCAGGCAATCCGGCAAATCCACCGCGCGTTTCGCCAAAGCGGCTGTCCGAAGGCAGAACCTGCGGCAGAACATCAGCCGGAACGCCGAACAGCGCCAGCAATTCGGGCGACCATGCCGCGCCATCCAGTGCCAGCAATTGCGTGCGCGATGCGTTGCTGGCGTCTGTGGCATGGACGGCGCCGCCGGTCAGGTTCCACAGCAGCCAGGAATCGACTGTGCCCATGCGCAAATTGCCGGCGCGATGCAAATCCCGCGCGCCGGGGGCATTATCGAGCAGCCAGCGCAGCTTTCCGGCGGAAAACAGCGGGTCCAGACCCAAACCGCTTGTCCGGTGGATCAGGTCTTCATGCCCCGCTTCACGCAAGGTCGTGCAAAGTTCGCTTGACCGGCGGCACTGCCAGATCACCGCCGGGCCAACCGGATCGCTGGTTTGCGCGTCCCATGCCAGCACCGTTTCGCGCTGGTTGGAAATCGCAATGGCGGCAATCTGGATGTCGCGGGCGTTGCCCAGCGCGGCGGCGATGGCTGTCGCTGTGCTGGCGCGGATCGCTTCGCCTGATTGTTCTGCCCAGCCGGGGCGCGGATATTGCACACCCGTTGGCACCGATCCCGCGGCTGCCAACTGGCCATCCAAGGTGATCAGCAACGCCTTGGTGTTGGTCGTGCCCTGATCGATGGCAAGGATGGCGGGTGTAGGCATGGTTCAGGTCAGCGGCCCAGCAGTTCGCGCACAGAGGCGGCGATGTTGTCGGCAGTCAGGCCGAAGTGTTCCATCAGGAATTCGGCGGACCCGGTGGGCAGGAAGCCGGGGAAGCCCAAAATCTTGATGCGGCAAGGCGCGTGTGTGGCAACCACTTCGGCCACCGCACCGCCAAGGCCGCCGCGCACGCAGCCTTCTTCCACTGTCACGATGGCGCCGGTTGCCGCAGCGGACAGAATTGCCGCTTCGTCCAGCGGAGAGATGGACGACATGTTGATCACGCGGGCGGCAATGCCCTGCGCGGCCAGCGCCTGCGCCGCTTCAACCGCGCGGCAAACCATGGTGCCGCTGGCGATGATTGCGGCATCGTCACCCGCATGAAGCGTTTCGGCCTTGCCGATGGTGAAGGTTGCGCCTTCGGGGCGGTCCAGCGCGGGCACGCCCATGCGGCTGATGCGGATGAACATCGGGCCTTCGTGAGCGGCTGCGGCGCGGATGGCCTGTTCGGTTTCCCACGGGTCTGCGGGGACGATAACCGTGATGTCGCCCATCGTGCGCAGCCATGCCACGTCTTCAATGGAATGGTGCGTCGGGCCGAGTTCGCCATAAGCAACGCCGCTGGAAATACCGCACAGCTTTACGTTGGTGTTGGAATAGGCAACATCCGCCTTTACCTGTTCCAGCGACCGCGCGGTAAGGAAGCAGGCCGCGCCCGCAACGAACGCCACTTTGCCGCCATTGGCAAGGCCCGCGCCGACGCCCACCATGTTCTGTTCGGCAATGCCGACGTTGATCAGGCGTTCGGGGAACTTGGTGCGGAATCCGCCAAGTTTGCTGGAACCGACGGAATCGTTGACCACCGCGACAATGCGGTTGTCTTCGGCGGCAAGGCTTTCCAGCGTGGCGACATAGGCGTCGCGGCAATCAAAAAGCTTCGAATTGGCGGCAACAGGGGCGCTCACGCTTCCAGCTCCTTCATGGCCTGGGCAAATTGTTCGGCATTGGGCACACCGTGGTGCCAGCTTGCCTGATCTTCCATGAACGAAACGCCCTTGCCCTTGATCGTGTTGGCAATGATGCACAGTGGCTTTTCGCGCGTTTGCGATCCGTCCAGCAGCGGCAGCAGCGCGGCGTGATCGTGCCCGTCCACTTCGGCCACGTCCCAGCCAAAGGCGCGCCATTTGTCGCCCAGCGGTTCAAGCCCCACGGTATCTTCGGTGCGCGCGCCCTGTTGCAGGCGGTTTCGGTCGACGATCAGGGTCAGGTTGGAAAGCTTGCGGTGGCCTGCGGTCATCGCCGCTTCCCAGTTGCTGCCTTCCTGCAATTCACCGTCGCCAGTGGCCACGAACACGCGATAGTCGGCCTTGTCGATCTGCCCGGCAATGGCGATGCCCACCGCCACCGGCAACCCGTGGCCCAGCGGACCGGTGTTGGTTTCGACACCCGGCGTCTTGTTGCGATTGGGATGGCCGTTCAACCGTGACAGCGGCTGCATGTAGGTCGACAGTTCTTCCTCAGGAAAGAAGCCCGCCTTGGCCAGCGTGCTATACAGCGCGCCAGTGCAGTGGCCTTTGCTCAGAATGAAGCGGTCGCGCGCCGGGTCGACAGGATTTGCCGGGTTATAGCGCATGGCATCGAAATAGAGCGCGGCCAGAACATCGGTAATCGACATGTCGCCGCCGGGATGGCCCTGACGAGCCTCGAACACCATCCGAAGGCTACGTATGCGCACCTGACGCGCCATTTCGCGCACATGGGCGGCGCGGTCTTCCAGTGTGGAAATGGTGGTCTTGGACGCAACTGGCATCTTTCGGGCCTCTCGTATCGTTGGCCGGGAACTAAGCGACGGAATGCGAAAGCGCAAGCTATGAACTTACGAAAATTTTCGTTTTAACCTTCGACCTTCATCAATCCGCTTGAAACGCCAGCCTCCTTGCCCTAGCGATCAGTGCATCGGGCGACGCGAAAACAGCGTCGCCTACCAAGAGGATGCACTATGAGTTTCGGCATTGCCGGAAAGGCGCGATTCGCGGTGGCGGCTACATTGCTGGTGCTGACGAGCGCCTGCAAGATCGTCTCTATCGATGAAGATCGCGCCATGCGTGAACGACGTAGTGGCAAGATCGATGCCGGTGCCGTGGTGGCGCGGGACTGGCAGGGGCGTTTGTTGCCTGAACTTACGAAAAGCGCGGTGAATCTTGCCGAAATCTGGCCTGCCATCGCTCGCGATCCAGCGGCGGCGGGGGCGGCGCATGGCCGTCAGGCATCCGAAGGGGCGAACTGGACTTTCGTGGTGAAGGGGCAGGGGCGCGTGGTTTCGGTGGATGATACGTCGCGTTCGGGCGCGGTCAGGCTGGCCGTGCCGGGCGTGGGCGACGTGGCAATCCAGACTGGGCCGGTACTGGTTTCAACCGCAGTCCGCGATGCAATTCCTTCGCTTCGTTTCGATGATTTTCCAGATCAGATGGCTTTTGCCGCCGTTAACAAGGCCTTGAATGCAAAGGCGCTTGAATCGGCAACCCGTAATCGCGCGCTTTTGCGGGAAGGTGCCGAAGTGTCGTTCGTGGGCGTGATGCACATGGGCGAGCCGGGGCAGGCCGCCGTGATCGTGCCCGTGGCGCTGGGCGCGGCGGCGCAGGGTGGCTGACATGACGGTGCTGATGCAGGCCCGATCCATCGTCAAGACCTATGGCGCGACCAAGGCGCTGAAAGGCGTCGATTTCGCGGTCGAGGTGGGCAAGGTCAACGTCCTGATTGGTGAGAACGGCGCGGGTAAATCCACGCTAATGCGCATTCTTGCGGGGGTGGAGCAGCCGACGCGGGGCGAATTGCTGATCGATGGTGCGCCGGTGCAATTGCCATCGGTGCGCGAAGCGGCGCGACATGGCATCGGCATGGTGCATCAGGAACTGAACCTGTGCCCCAATCTGTCGGTTGCTGAAAACATCTTTCTGCTGCGCGGGCCGGGCGGCGGCGATGTGCTGCTGGACCGTGCCGCCGAACAGGCCGCGGCGGCGAAATTGCTGCAACGTCTGGGGCAGGACATCGACCCAGCGCGCACCGTGGGCCTGCTGAGCGTGGGTGAACAGCAGATCGTCGAGATTGCCAAGGCGCTGGCCGAAGATTGCCGCGTACTGATCTTTGATGAGCCGACTTCAGCGTTGAGCGATGCCGAAGTCGAAGTGCTGTTCCGCGTGATTGGTGACCTGAAACGGTCGGGCGTGGGCATCGTCTATATCTCGCACAAGCTGGAAGAACTGCTGCGGGTGGGCGACACCATCACCATCCTGCGCGATGGCGAAGTGGTGGCGCGGGCCGATGCCGACGGGGCCAGCGTGGCGTGGATTGTTGAGCAGATGCTGGGCAGCGCGGGCAAGCTGGAGCGGGCGGACTTCGACTTCACCGAAGGCCCCGCCGTGCTGTCGGTTGAAGGCGTGACCCTGCCGCGCTCATCGGGCGGCGCGGCGCTGTGCGGCGTGGATATGGAATTTGGCGCGGGCGCGGTGGTTGCCATCTATGGCCTGCTGGGATCGGGCCGGACCGAAGCGATGGAAGTGGCCTTTGGTGCGCGCCAGCCTGGGTCCGGTGCGGTGCGCCTGAAGGGCGAGGACATCACTGCGCTGTCGATTGCGCAGCGGGTGAAGCGCGGGCTACTGTTCGTTTCGGAAGACCGCAAGGCGCAGGGCATTTTCGCCAATTTCTCGGTCGGCGCGAACATGGGGCTGAGCGATCTGGCGCGCTTTGCCGCGCGCGGCGTGCTGTCCCCTGTGCGTGAACGCGGTGCGATTGCGGGCATGATTTCGCGCCTTGGCGTCAAAACCGCTTCGGCAGAGGCTTCCATCGGTTCGCTTTCGGGTGGCAACCAGCAGAAGGTGCTGATTGGACGCGCCTTGATGCCCGGCCCCGCCGCGCTGCTGCTGGATGAACCCAGCCGGGGCATTGACGTTGGCGCGCGCGCCGAGGTGTTTCGCACCATCCGCGCTTTGGCGGCAGACGGGCTGGCGGTGATCTTCACATCATCCGATGTGCTGGAAGCGCTGGCGATTGCCGACAGGATCATCGTCATGTCCGGCGGGCGCGTAACGCTTAACGTGCTGGCGCGCGACGCCAGCGAACAAATGCTTATCGCTGCCGCAAATGCATCGTCGCAAGCGGCGGTGGCCAAGGTATGACAACCATGACCCAGACTTCTGAATTTACGCCCGCAGATGGTGGTGCATCACCGGTGATCGCGCTGCTGTTGCGCTTCCGCACGGTGCTGGCGCTGCTGGTGGTGACGCTGTTCTTTGCGGCGGTTGCGCCCAACTTCCTGTCGGTCGCCAACTTCCTGATCATGTTCAAGCACATCGCCATTGTGGCGATTCTGGCCATTGGCATGACCTTTGTGATCCTGACCGGCGGGATCGACCTTTCGGTCGGCTCCATCGCCGGGCTGGGCGGCATGGTGGCAGGTGCGTTGCTGCTGAACGGCATCGTCCTCGCACCGCTGGGCGTGGTGATCTACCCATCGGTTGCCGCGACGATTGGCATCGTCCTTGTGCTGGGCGCGGCTCTGGGGCTGGTCAACGGGCTGCTGGTCACCCGCCTTGGCGTGACGCCGTTCATCGCCACGCTGGGTATGCTTTATGTCGCGCGCGGCGCGGCACTGCTGATGTCGGATGGCGCGACGTTCGGCAATCTGGTGGGCAGCCCGGACTATGGCAACGAAGGCTTTGGCTGGTTGGGGGCCGGGCTGGTGCTAGGCATTCCGGTGCCGGTGTGGCTGCTGGTGCTGATCGCCGCCGCCGCGGCCTTTGCCGCAGGATCGACCACGTTTGGCCGCCGCGTCTATGCGGTGGGCGGTAATGAACGCGCGGCCCTGCTGTCAGGCGTGCGGACAGACCGGATCAAGTGCGCGGTCTATGCCATTTCGGGCTGTGCCGCCGCACTGGTGGGCACGCTGGTCGCGTCCGATCTGGTCGCCGCGCATCCCGCATCGGGCGAGACGTTTGAACTGAGCGCGATTGCGGCGGTGGTGCTGGGCGGGGCCTCGCTTTCGGGCGGGCGCGGCACGATTGGCGGCACGATCATCGGGGCCTGCGTGATCAGCGTTCTGGGCGATGGCATGGTCATGGTTGGCGTCAGCGAGTTCTGGCAGATGGTCATCAAGGGTTCGGTCATTGTCGCCGCCGTGGTTCTGGACCGGCTTCAGGAACGGTTCGGGCAGGCGCGCTGAGGTGGCATGAACATGACGAAACTTCACAACATTTCGGGCAAGGTCTGGCTGGCGCTGGCTGCCATCGTGGCGCTGATCGGCTTCGGCCTGGCGGGGCAGGCAACGCGCGGACAATCCAACTTGATCGTCATCATCACCCCGTCGCTGGACAATCCGTTCTTCGGGCAGGAGGCCTTGGGCGCGGAAGCGCGGGCGCGTGAACTGGGCTATGAAACGCTCAAATTCTCGCACGGCGATGATGCCTACAAGCAGAGCGAGCTGATCGACACCGCGATTGCCCGCAATGCCGCTGCCATCATCCTCGACAATGCCGGGGCAGAGGCCAGCGTGGCTTCGGTGCAGAAGGCAAAGACCGCCGGTATTCCCGTGTTTCTGATCGACCGTGAGATTTCCGCGCGCGGCATTGCAGCGGCGCAGATCGTGTCGAACAACTATCAAGGTGCGATGCTGGGTGCGCAGTCCTTTGCCAAGGCGATGGGCGAGGCCGGTGCCTACGCCGAACTGGTCGGCAAGGAATCCGATACCAACGCGGCCATCCGGTCCAAGGGCTATCACGAGGTTCTGGACCAGTATCCCGACCTTAAGATGATCGCCCGCCAAAGCGCGAACTGGAGCCAGAGCGAGGCTTTCACCAAAGTCCAGTCGATCCTTCAGGCCCACCCCGAAGTGCGCGGGATCATCGCCGGGAACGACACCATGGCCATGGGCGCGGTCGCGGCACTGAAAGGTGCAGGGCGCAGCGATGTGGTCGTGGTGGGCTTTGACGGATCGAACGACGCGCGCGATGCGATTGCCGCAGGGGCGATGCATGCCACGGTGCTGCAACCGGCATTCCGGCAGGCGCAATACGCGGTGGAACTGGCGGATCGCCTGCTGAAAAACGGCAAGACCGGGCAGAGCGAAAAGCAGCTTATGGATTGCATCCTGATCACCCGGCAGGAAGCGCCGCGTCTTAACAATTTCGCCCTGCAAAGTGCAGCGCGCTGATATAACCTATTGAACACGAACGAGGTATTCCGATGAGCAAGCTCACCTTCGGCGCAGGCATCTGGCACTTTGCGACATATGTGGATCGTTACGCCACTGACGGTTATGGTGCTCCCAAGTCGTTGATTGAAATGATCGATCTGGCCGGGCAGGTGCGCGACTTGTCCGTGGTCGATATCAACTTTCCGTGGAGTGCCGACATTTCTGTTGAACAGGTTGAAGCGGCGCTCGCCCGCAACAACCTGTCGGTCATTGGCATCACGCCCGAAATCTATAACCGCGAATTTTCCAAGGGCGCCTTCACCAATACCGATGCGGGCGTGCGCCGCCGTGCCAATGAAGTGTGCAATCAGGCGGCCGATCTGGTCCGCCGTTTCGGTGCCAGCTATGTCAAGCTGTGGCCGGGGCAGGATGGATGGGATTATCCGTTCCAGGTTGACCATCGCAAGCTGTGGCAGATGTCGGTTGAAGGCATTGCCGAACTTGCCAGCCAGAACCCCGATCTGAAGTTCGTGATAGAATACAAGCCGCGCGAACCGCGCGTGCACATGAGCTATTGTTCGATGGCGCGCACGCTGTTGGGGATCGAAAAGATGGGCGTGTCCAATGTCGGCGTGCTGCTCGATTTCGGTCACGCGCTTTACGGCGGGGAGTCGCCTGCGGATTCGGCGCAGCTTGCCATCGATCATGGCCGCCTGTTCGGCATGGACGTGAACGACAACATGCGGTCATGGGATGACGATCTGGTGGCCGGCACCGTTCACCCCATCGAACTGTTCGAATTCTTCTACACCCTGCGCAAGAACAACTGGGAAGGCGTGTGGCAGCTCGACCAGTTCCCCTTCCGCGAAGATTGCGTGGAAGCTGCGAACATGGCCATTGACTTCCTGAAGCGCATCGATCGCGCGCTGGACCGGCTCGACTTTGCCGAAATGCAGGAAGCGCAAGACCGGCAGGATGCAATGGCTGCGCAGAAGCTGGCTCAGGATGCGTTGTTCGGCTGAAGCAACGAAACGGTCGCGATCATGGGAGTAACTGCTGCCCCCGTGATCGCGCTACCGTCATTTCAGCCGCAGCGGCAAACCGGCTGCGACGAACACAACTTCGTCCGCTGCTTCGGCGATCTTCTGGTTCAGCCAACCGGCCTCGTCGCGGAAGCGGCGCGCCAAAGCGTTTTCGGGCACTATGCTCAAGCCCACTTCGTTGGCGATCAGCGCAATCGGAACGCTGCACTGCCGAACCGAACGTACCAGCGCGTTGCCAGCCTCGATCACATCGTGATCGCCCAGCATCAGGTTCGATAGCCATAGCGTAAGGCAGTCCACAAGGATCGCTTCCGCGTGTGTAGAGGCCTCATCGATGGCGGAGGGTAGGGTGATGGGAGCCTCCACCGTGTGCCAGCGCGGGCCTCGGTCCTGCCGGTGTCGTGCAATGCGGTCGACCATTTCCGCATCGCCTGCTTCTGCGGTGGCGATATAGGCAAGGCGGCCTTCGCGCGTTTCCATGCGCCTCTGTGCATAGCGACTTTTGCCCGAACGTGCGCCGCCCAGAACCAGCAACCGGTTCATCGAGCCGTACCTTGTGCCAGCGCCAGCAGGCCATCGATATCCAGATGCTGTTCCAGCGCGCTGGCCAGATTATTCAGCGCGGCATCGACCAGCACCCCATGATCTTGCCCGGAACTTTCCACGCCGATGCGGGCCAGCATTGCCTTCCGCAAGGCGGGGCGTTCCAGCAATCCGTGGCAGTAGGTGCCCATGACGCGCCCGTCGGCACTGATCGCACCGTCCCGCCTTTCGCCCTGAAACATGGCGAAGGGCCGAACATCATCCGGCCCGGCCGTTTCGCCCATGTGCATTTCGAAACCGTCGAAGGCAGCACCTAGCGCATGGCCGGAAACGCGCCTCAGCGCCTTGCGCGGCTTTAGTTCGGTCGTCACGTCAAGCAGGCCGAGGCCATCGATCTTCCCCGCTGGGCCTTCGATGCCAAGGGGATCGGCAATTGTGCGGCCAAGCATCTGATAGCCGCCGCAAAGCCCCAGGATCATCCCACCTTTCCGGTGATGCGCAAGAATGTCGATGTCCCAGCCCTGCTCGCGCATAAACGCCAGATCGGCGATGGTGGCTTTCGTTCCGGGCAGCACAATGAGATCGGCCTCTGCCGGGATTACAGAACCCGGCGGGATCATCGCCAGTTCGATGTCCGGTTCCTGTCGCAGCGGATCAAGATCGTCGAAGTTGGCGATGCGGGGCAGCATGGGGCAGGCCACCAGCTTGCGTCTGCCGGTGCGCCGGGCAGGGCGCTCCAGCATGACCGCATCTTCGCTCGGCAATGCGGTGATGCAAGGCAGCCAGGGCACAAGACCAAAGCCGCGCCAGCCCGAAAGGCGCTCGATCGCGCCATAACCATCTTCGAACAGCGTCGGATCGCCGCGAAACTTGTTGACGATGAAGCCGTGGATCATCGCTGCATCGGCGGAATCGATGACAGTGCGGGTGCCGACGAGGGATGCAATGACGCCGCCCCGGTCGATATCGCCCACCAGCACCACGGGCACATTTGCCGCGCGCGCAAAACCCATGTTGGCGATATCGCCCGCGCGCAGGTTTATTTCGGCAGGAGAGCCTGCGCCTTCGACCACAACGATATCGCACTGACTCTCCAGCCGGTGCCAGCTTTCCAGCACTTCAGGCAGCAGGGTGCGTCTGCCCTCGCGGAAGTTGGCTGCGCCCAGCGTGCCGCGCACCCGGCCGTGCACGACCAGTTGCGATGTGTGATCGGCCTGAGGCTTGAGCAGCACCGGGTTCATGTCGGTATGCGGTTCGGCCCGCGCGGCAAGGGCCTGAAGCGCTTGGGCACGGCCAATCTCGCCGCCATCGATGGTCACGGCGGCATTGTTCGACATGTTTTGCGGCTTGAATGGCAGCACGCGCAACCCCCGGTTGGAAAGCGCGCGACACAAGCCTGCGACCAGAACAGATTTGCCGACATCCGATCCGGTACCCTGCAACATCAGGCCAGCCATGCAATCCCCCCTGCAACGACCCAGCACAGTGCGCAGGCTCGATGATAGACGTGCCGTGCCCGAATCAGGTCTGGCAATCCGGCTTCGTTTCCTTCACCGATCCACGGCTTGTCCATGACTTCTCCATCGTAGCTGGCGGGGCCAGCCAGCCTTACTTTGAGCACGCCCGCCATCGCCGCTTCCGGCCAGCCCGCGTTGGGCGAAGCGTGGGCGCGGCGATAGCGCCAGCCGATTGCCCATCCGCCAGATCCGGCAACGCATATCAGCAGCGCCGAAAGCCGGGCGGGGATAAAATTCATCGCATCGTCCAATCGCGCCGCCGCCCAGCCAAAGTCCCGATAGGGTTCCTCCTTGTGGCCGATCAGGCTGTCTGCCGTGTTGACCGCTTTCAACACCCATATGCCCGGCAGGCCTCCGACAAGCAGCCAGAACAGCGGGGCGATCACGCCATCGCAGAAGCTTTCCGCAAGGCTTTCGATACCCGCCCGCGCCACGTCCGCCCTATCCATCCCTGCCGTATCGCGGCCCACGATCATCCCGACCGCTGCCCGTGCCGCTACGATATCGTCCGCCCTCAGCGCTTTGATCACCGGGACGACATGCTGATCCAGACTGCGCTGCGCCAGTGCAGGCCATGCCAGCAGCGCCGCCGCCAACCATCCGGCGCTGCCCAGCTTGCTGGCACCCCAAGCCAGAGCCAGCCCGCCAACCCCTGTAACCGCGATCAGGATCAGCACTGTCGCCACACCGCCCATCCTGCGCGCACGACGGCTGCGGTCAGGTCTGTTCCAGCCCCGATCGCACCATGCGATCAGCCGGGCGAAGGCTCCCACCGGATGGCCCACCAGCGAATGAATCCGCGCAGGCCAACCTAGCGCTGCATCCAGCGCCAGCGCCATAAGCGCTACTGGCTCAGCCATCGCCTAACGCCGCATCCAGCCGCTGTAGCCCCGCGTTATCAGGTGGCAGGCCGATGCGCAGAAGGTCGGAGCGATCCTCGAACGGGCGCGTCAGGATGTGCTGCTGCGCTAGCCTTTCGAACAACCCTGCGGCATCCGATACGACCACCAGCCGGAACAACGGACAGTCGCCGGAAACGTCAAGGCCATGCCGCCGCACCACGGCATCAACCGCCGCCGCCTGTGTCACAAGCCTCCGCCTTGTTTCCGCGATCCAGCCCGCATCGGCATAGGCCGCCGCGCCATAAGCAATTGCCGCTGCATGAACCGGCCAGTCGCCGAACGCTTCGCGCAACGCCCCAAGCACTCGCTGAGGCGCGATGGCAAAACCAAGGCGCAGGCCAGCAAGCCCGAAGAACTTTCCGAAAGATCGCATCACGATCAGCCGCCGCTCTTCTGTCACTTCACTGGAAATGCTCCAGTCGGGCGCGCAATCAGCAAAAGCCTCGTCCACGATCAGCCAGCCACCATGCTGTTCCTGATGGTCGAGCAGTTCAAGCAGTCTGGCTCGTGGCAGCACGCGGCCATCGGGATTGTTGGGATTGCCAATCACCAGAGCGGTCGGGCGCCGGGGCAGGGTGGAGAGGTCCGCAATTGCATCTGCCTGCGCAAAGGCTCGGCTATAGGTGCCGTAGGACAGCGGCTGGTAGAGGCCTGGCAGGTTCAGCACCCTCGCGATCTGGCGAATGCCCGTCTCACTACCGGGCACGGCTGCGCATAGCGGCAGGGCGCAGCCGAAGTACTGCGCCGCAGTCAGCTCCAGCGCGTGTAGCGCCAGCGGATTAGGCAGCGCACGCCAATCCACCGCCAGCCCGGCGGGCGCGTTCCAAGCGTTGGGGTTGATGCCGGTCGAAAGATCCATCCAGTCTGCAGCCTCACCGCCATAGCGTGCACAGGCCTCGGTCAGACGGCCACCGTGATAGCGGAACCCGGCGTTCATCGCGCCAGTACCAGCACGAGCAAACCAGTCGTCTCGACAAGTTCGATACCTGCACCATGCCCATCGCCCGATATTCCGCCGATACGCTTGCGCAGCCACAGCGCCCACAGTGGCAGCGCAACCAAGGCAAGGATCAGCGGTGGACACATCATTGCGGCCGCGCCGCTCCATGTGACCAGCCATAACACCAGCACCGACCAACGCGCGCCCTGCTGAAACATGGTGCCAAGGCCGTCATGCAGCGGCGGCAGCAGCAGCGTCCACGCGAGCGGACCAGTGCGTGCAAGCACCGGGATCAGCAGAAGCCAGTGCGCACTCCCATTTTCGAGCAGGCATTGCAGCAAAACGAATTTTGCCAGCAGTTGCAGGGCGATGGCCACCACGCCAAAGCTGCCGATATGCGGATCGGCCAGCACTGCTGAAACGCGCGCGTGGTCCGCATGAGTCGCACCCGCCACATCGGCCATGTCACCCAACCCATCAAGGTGCAGCGCCCCGGTGAACCCGACCCACGCCACCAGTGCCAGCAATGCGCCCAGCGCAGGATCGCGCGTGGCTCCTGCCATCGCTGCTGCCCAAACCACCGCGCCGACGACAGCCCCTGCCACCGGAAACCATCGTATCGCCCTGCCGAAATCCTTTTCTCCTGCCGCAACCTCCGGCAGAGGCAGGCGCGTCATGAACTGCAGCGCGACGACCAACGGTTTCATCCCGGCAATCCCGCGCGCAGGCCCACGATCTGTCCCGAAGCCGCATTGTCCGGCCAGATATGCAGCGATAACAGCGCCCCATAAGGCAGGTCGAAAGACCATACGGCACGGTGATCAAGCCCCGTCAGCACGGAAACAGCAGCCCGCATCGCACCGGCGTGCGTCACCACAAGCGCCGCGTCGCCAAGGTCAGCCAGTGCTGGCCTCACACGCTCGCAAAGGTCAAACCAGCGCTCTCCATGAGGTGGCGGGAAAGCATCGGGATCATTCCAGAAACGCGCCAGATCATCGCGTGCGATCGCCTCGGTGGGCAATCCGTCCCAAGCCCCGAAATCAAGCTCTCGCCATCGTGGATCAACGGCGAGATGAAGCCCGCGCATCGCTGCCTGTATTTCAGCCCCGGCCAGCGCGCGCAGCAGGTCTGAACTCACGACCTGACTGATGGTAAGCCCGTCCGGCACCGCGCCGCGCAACCCGCCTGCCGGATCGCACGGCGGCTCGTCCGTATGGCCCAACATCAGGCCCATGCGGCGCGGCGGGCCATGCCGCAGCAGATGGATAATCTTCGCCTTCACAGTCCCGCCGCCACGGCAGCTTCGACAAAGGTCGCCATGCCATTGTGCGTGGCCAGCGCCGCCCGAACCAGCGGAACGGCCACTGCCGCGCCTGATCCTTCGCCCAGCCGCATTCCCAGACGCAGCAAAGGTTCCATACCAAACTGGTCCAGCAGCTGTGCGTGCGCCTGTTCGGCAGAGCAATGTCCGGCAAGGCAATGCGCGGAAAAACCTGGTTGTGCCGCAACCAGTGGCGCGATTGCTGCGCAGCAAATGAAGCCATCGAGCAGGACCGGCACACGCAGCATCCGCGCGGCCATGATAGCGCCTGCCATTGCTGCAATCTCTCGCCCGCCAAGGCGGCGCAAGGTTTCAAACGGGTTGATGCAGTGCGGCCCATGCACCGCAATGGCGCTTTCCACCGCCGCGATTTTCCGCGCCACGCCGCCTGCGTCCACGCCACTGCCGAGCCCGCACCAGTCCTCGGCGCTGCCGCCATAGGCCTGTAAGCACAGCGCGGCTGCAGGGGTCGTGTTGCCAATCCCCATCTCGCCCACTAGCAACAGATCGGTGTCGGGCGTGACCACTGCGGCGCCTGCGTTCAGCGCGGCAAGGCATTCGTCTGCTGTCATCGCAGGTTCGCGCGCGATATCGCCTGTCGGTCGGTCAAGGTCGAGCGGCACCACCGTCAATTCTGCACCGCAGGCAGTGGCAAGCTGGTTGATCGCGGCACCGCCGACGCGAAAGTTCCCAACCATCTGTTCGGTCACTTCCACTGGGAAAGCACTGACCCCGCGCGCGGCAACGCCGTGGTTTCCGGCAAAGACCGCGATGTTCGCCTTATGCAGGGCAGGGCGGGCGCTGCCCTGCCAGCCTGCCATGAACAGCGCGATCTCCTCCAGCCGTCCCAGCGATCCGGCGGGTTTTGTCAGTTCCGTCTGCCGAGCCGCCGCTGCGGCAACTGCTACATCGTCGGGCTGTGGCAAAGCGTCCAGTGCCTGCGCAAAAGCGCGTTCATCGTCGAACCGGATCATGTGACGACGAACCCTTCTGGCGGCGTGCGGGTGATGAAGTGGCCTTTCACCTGTTGCGGCCATTCTCCATAAGGCACCACGCCTTGGGCACTCTGTGCATGGCGTGCGGCATATTCAAGGATTGCGCGCGCCTGATCCTCGGCAGGGGTGAACCCGCCAAGGACATAGCCAATCTTGCCCGGTGCCCGGACGTGTACCGCGCAATGGCGCTGGCACGCAAAGAGGCAGGCCATTTCCTGCACCTCTACGCCTGCCAGAGCCGGTTCGGCTTGTTGAACCGAGCGAAGTGTATCGGCCAGCAATGCGCCACCGCGCCGACCCTGATCGTCTTCACGCTGTTCTGCGGACAGGCGGCAGGTGGAACAGACCACCACCGCCGGTCCTGGTTCCACCTGCCGCAGCATCAGAACCGGCTCCTGATGCCGAGATAGACCGTCCGGCCCAGCGCTCCGTATCCGCCTGCGGTTTCGTATTGCTTGTCGGCAACGTTTTCCACGCGGGCGTTGAACGTCAGCTCTTCGGCAACGCGCCATTGCGCGCGAAGGTCTACCAACCAGTAGTCGGGTAGAACCGTGGCGCTGCCCGCTCGGTCGAAGGTCCGCCCGGCATAACGTGCAGCGGCACTGGCACGCAGGCCTTGCGGAAGATCGATCCCGCCTTCGATATTGGCAAGATGGCGCGGTACGCGGGCTAGCTGTCGTCCCAGATCGGCGCTGCCGGGAGAACGATCTTCGGCCGCGATCCAGCTATAGTTGCCCGATGCGAACAACACGCCGACTTGCGCCCGCGCGGCCAGTTCCAGTCCTTTGGCGTGGGCCTTGCGCACGTTGGCGTAATAGCCAAAGCGGCTCGTGGTGGTGCCGGGGATGAAGCAGGCTGCGGGAAGCGTGCCGCTGGTCGGGCAAAATGCGAAATCGATCAGATTTTCGGTATCGCGCTCGAACCATGTCGCAGAAACGTGGAACATCTCGCCCAGCGCCTGCTCAGCTCCCACCGACCAGCCCTTGGCCTTTTCAGGCTGCAATACGGTCGAGCCATAGATGCTGAAAAGCTGATAGAGTGAAGGGGCCTTGAACCCTTCGTCATAGCTGGCGCGCAGCACGGTGCGGCCTTCGTTCGGTGTATAGACCGCGCCCGCGCTGAACACTGTGCTGCCGCCAAAGCGCGATTGATCATCATGCCGCAC
>NZ_JBMLSM010000099.1:0-8824 GCF_049240505.1 Novosphingobium sp. | reverse complement strand
TGGGTGCGCGCGTGTTTCACGAAAAGTTCGGCTATGGCACCGTGGCCGAGCAGGAAGGCAACAAGCTGGAAATCGATTTTGAAGGCAGCGGGCGCAAGCGCGTGATCGACAGCTTCGTGAAACTGGCCGAATAGCCTTCCTGCCTCACCAACAGGCTCGGCGTTTCTCGTTCCCGCTACCGGGAAATGTCAGAGCGCAGAAACCGCCAGAAATTCGGGGATCGGCCCATTCCACTCGCCCGGCTTTGAGGGCGGCTCGGAGTGATCGCGATAGGGCGGTTCGCGGCGGGGTGCGCGCTCGGGCCGCACTTTACGCTCAGGCACGGATGCACGTTCAGCACGCGGTTCGCGGTCCGGGCGTGCCTTACGCTCTTCACGCGCCGGTCGTTCACGGCGTCCAGCGCGCTTCGGCTCTGCCTCACGCTCCACTTTGCCTTCGCGAGGCACGCGTTCCGCCTTTTCGGCGAGCTTGACCTCAAACTCAGGAATCTTGGTGCCTTGCAGCTTTTCAACGTTATCGATCGATTCGCTGTCTTCCGAGGCCACCAGCGTGAAGGCACGGCCCGTAGCCCCACCGCGACCGGTGCGACCGATGCGGTGAACATAATCGTCAGGGTGCCACGGCGTATCGAAGTTGAAGACGTGGCTTACGCCCTTCACATCCAGGCCGCGCGCTGCAACGTCTGAAGCGCACAGGATCGAAATGTCGCCATCCTTGAACTTCTGCAGTTCAGCGTTGCGGGCACTCTGATCCATGTCACCATGAATCTCACCAGCGGCAAAACCGTGACGCTGCAGAGACTTGGCCAGTTCGCGCACCGTGGTCTTGCGGTTGGCGAAAATGATCGCGGTGCTGACGTTGTCCGTCCGCAGCAAGTGCCGCAGAACTTCGCGCTTCTGCCTGCTGGTGCAGCGCACCTTGAACTGGGCGATGTTCGTATTGGTCGCCGCAGGGCGCGCCACTTCTATCGACTTGGGATTCGACAGGAACTTGTCCGCCAGTTTCTTGATCGGCGGTGGCATTGTGGCTGAAAACAGCAGTGTCTGACGCTGTGCGGGAAGCTTGGTGCAGATGTTCTCGATATCGGGGATAAACCCCATATCGAGCATCCGGTCCGCTTCATCGATTACCAGCAGATCGCAACCGGTGAGCAGGATCTTGCCGCGCTCGAACAGGTCCATCAGGCGGCCCGGCGTGGCGATCAGCACATCGACACCCTCGGACAGGGCCTTCACCTGATCGCCCATCTGCACACCGCCGATCAGCAGCGCCATTTTCAGGTCGTGATTCTTGCCGTATTTCTCGAAGTTCTCGGCAACCTGCGCGGCCAGTTCGCGCGTCGGTTCGAGAATCAGCGAGCGCGGCATCAGGGCGCGGCGGCGGCCATGCGCGAGGATGTCGATCATCGGCAGAACGAACCCTGCGGTCTTGCCTGTGCCCGTCTGGGCAATGCCGATGATATCCTTCATCATCAGAACGGCGGGAATTGCCTGCGCCTGGATCGGTGTCGGCTCGTCATAGCCGGCATCAAGCACCGACTGGAGCAATTCATCCGAGAGGCCGAGGTCGGCAAACTTCATGCAGGCAATTTTCCGAAAACAAGAGACGGCGCAATATCTTGCGCCTGCTGGACTGCCTGCATTGCGCAAAGCCGCCAGCACTGCCCGCGCGCTATGACGAAACGGGCCGAAAAGTCAAGAAATCCGCAACCGGCAGATCGTTTCAATCGTCATCAGGAACAAGTTCGCGCATCTTGGTGATCGCGCAATTGGCACCGGCGCGCGAATGGATCGTGTCACGACCGGCACAAAGCCGCCCGTCCTCACTGCGATCAACATAGAAACCGGAATAGAAATCCCGCGCACGGCAGGATTTGTCGAGGCTTGCACCGATGAGCTTGCGATTGCGGGTGACCAGCAACAGGCGATCCTGCGATTCGATCTGAACTCCGGCAATGCTGGCGACAGGCAGGCACTTGTCAGTCTTGCGCTCTAAAAAACGTGGCGGCTGTGGCGGCCCGGAAAAGCGCGGATCAGGCGGTGGTGCCAGCATTGATCCCGGCATACGCGGAGCGATACGGATGATCATCCGCTGCTCAACGCGCACCTGATTCCAAGTGTCGTCTTCAAGCCCTTGGGCGATGAAATCGGCAAATGGCCCAGCCGTGACCTGTCCCACGAACAATGGCGAGGTTGCCGGAATGCTCGCCGCCGCCCACTCTTCACCGATATCGTCCGATTCCACAGGACCGGTCGCTCCAAACGACAGCAGCATCCCGATGGGGGCCAGAAGATTGGCAAGATTGGACATTTGCGCTGCGAAAACTCTTGTTGACCCTGCAACGGATGGGCGCCCCTATGCCGCTCCCACCCTTTCCAGCACCCCTACCCCGGACGCTTGAACCTTTGCTTAACCCGCTCTCCAACAAAAATGAATTGCCCTTGCGCAAGGCTGGCAATAGCCGAGCCTGATGAGCGAAGCATTCTTAACCGCGGCAGCCGGGCTGCTGGGACCGAAGGGGTTGACCACCGAGCCTGCCGACATGGCGGCATGGCTGACGGACTGGCGCGGTCGCTATACCGGCAAGGCGCTTGGACTGGCATCGCCTGCAGACACTGCCGAACTGTCCGCTCTGGTCAGGCTATGTGCAAAACATGGCGTTCCGATCGTGCCGCAGGGCGGCAACAGCGGTATGTCGGGCGGTGCAACACCGTTCGATGGCGGAAACGAATTGATCGTCTCGCTGCGCCGGATGAACCGCATCCGCATGGTCGATAGCGCCGCGCGGACAGCGACCTGCGAGGCGGGGGTGATTCTGCAAGTGTTGCACGAAGCTGCTGAGGCCCAGGATCTACGCTTTCCGCTTTCGCTTGGCGGTAAGGGTTCGGCCACGGTCGGCGGGCTGATCTCCACCAATGCTGGCGGCACCCAGGTGCTGCGTCACGGTTCAATGCGCGCGCTGGTGCTGGGGCTGGAAGCGGTCATGGCCGATGGCTCCGTGCTCGATCTTCTTACCCCACTGAAAAAGGACAATCGCGGGTTTGACCTTAAACAGGTGCTGATTGGCTCGGAAGGGACGCTGGGCATCGTCACGGCAGCAACGCTGAAGCTGTCACCCGCCATTGCCGGGCGTACAGTGATGTGGGCAGGCACCGCTTCGTTGCAAGACGCACGCAGCCTGCTTCTGCTGGCGCAGGACATGGCTGAGGATCTGCTCGAAGGCTTCGAAGTGTTGCCACAGCACAGCCTTGAGGCCGTGCTGGCATACTTGCCCGATGCGCGCGCGCCGCTGGCTGATTCACACCCGTGGCACGCACTGATAGAACTGGTCGCGGGCGACACTGAAACAGCCGCAAGACTGCCCGAGATTGCCGAAAATCTGTTGTCCACAGCCCTTGAACGCGGCCTGATCGCAGACGCCACCATCGCGGCGAGCGAAGAACAGGCCGAACGGCTGTGGCTTATCCGCGAAACGATATCCCCCGCCGAACGCGCGATCGGGCCTGCGATGCAGCACGATATCTCGGTGCCGGTGGAGCAGATGCCCGCTTTCGTCGAAGCTGCGGTGCCACAGCTTGAGGCAGAATGGCCCGGCACGCGTGCGGTGTGTTTCGGGCACCTTGGCGATGGCAATGTGCACTTCCATGTCATCGCGCCGCCGGGGCGTGAACGGGTGGAGTGGGAAGCGAGCGACGGCAAGGCGATCAGCGCGCAAGTCCACGATATGGTCACCGCATGGGGTGGGTCGATATCTGCCGAACACGGCATCGGACGCCTCAAGCGCGACGAACTGGCCCGCCTCGGCGATCCGGCAATCTTGGCCGTGATGCGCGCGATCAAGCACGCGCTGGACCCGCAGGGACTGCTGAATCCCGGCAAGCTGCTGTAACGCGGCTTGCGCCGCCTTGGCGCAGTCCCTAAGAACCGCGCTTCCCGCGTGATGCGGCCAGCGCCGTTATTTTGCCGTGCGTTGTGTGTTGCTTATTGGAGAGATGCAAAATGGCCAGCGCGCCGCAAGCCAACCTTCCGATGTTCTACAATGACCTGATGCCGCTCAACAGCCGCGACCACTCCACGTGGAAGGCCAAGAACGCAGATGCTGCGCCCTGGCTGGTTGGCCAGCACGCTATCCCATTGACGGCAGAAGAATTTCCGCAGGCGGCCCGCCATTATCCGATCATTTTCGCATCGGGCGACAATCCTGTGCCGCTGGCACTTATGGGCCTCAACGAAGGCGTGAACGTCTTTGTCGATGCAGACGGCAAGGTTACGCAGCCGATCTACATTCCGGCTTATGTTCGCCGCTATCCGTTCCTGCTCGCCAAGCTGAACCCCACCAGCGAAGAACTTTCGCTGTGCTTCGACCCGTCGTCGGGTCTGCTGGGTGATTCGCACGAAGGGCAGGATCTGTTCACCGATGGTCAGCCTTCCGAAGCGACCAAGGCTGCGTTGAATTTCTGCGAACAGTTCGAACAGGCAGGGCAACGCACGCAGGCCTTCATCGACGAACTGAAGAAGCACGATCTGCTGATGGAAGGCGAAGTGGCCATCCAGCAGGAAGGCAATGAACAGCCTTTCGTCTATCGTGGCTTCCAGATGATCAATCAGGATAAGCTGCGCGAAGTGCGCGGCGACGTGCTGCGTGGCTGGGCGCAAAGCGGACTTCTGCCGCTGCTTTACGCACACCTGTTCTCGCTCGAACTGATCAGCCAGATCTTCGGCGCGCAGGTCCAGCTCGGCAAGGGTCCGGTCCCAGCGGTTCCTGTCCCGGCAATCTGATCCGCGCAAAAGCGCAACAGTGCTAAAGAAAAGCGCGGCGAACCTAACGGTTCGTCGCGTTTTTTCTTGGAGTGTTGCAAAAATCCCTCGAAACCTCTTGCAGCCCCCCTGCACCTCACCTATCTTGAAGATGTTGCGCTGCGGCTCCCCTCATGGCCCAGCGTAACTGGTGCACTCACGTGCACCTCCTCCCTGAACCTTGGCCACCTGGAGCATGCTCCAGGTGGTTTTTTCTTGGATAGTGTCGCGCTATTCTGCTGCGGCGCGCCAGCGCCCTCGATCGGATGTGCGCCCCATGTCCGCAACATCCACTGCCAGCCGCCGCACCAGCCCCACGATCAGTTCCACCGTGGCGGTAAAGCCTGGCCCTGGCTCGGCCATCCGCGCATCGAGATAGCAGGTACGATCTATCTCAAGCTGCATACAATGCAGGCCTTCATGCCTGCTGGCATGACGTTCGAGCACATACCCGCCCGCATAAGGACGATTGTGCGACACCCGTCGCGCCGATTCGGCAAACACGCTGAACGCCGACGCAACAACGCCACCATCGCACGACGCACCGAACCGATCGCCGATCACGAACTCTGGCGCAGCCTCTCCGGGTGACCTTGCGGCCAGGGGCGGCATCGAATGCAGATCGATCAGCAGGGCTGCACCCCAGCGATCCCGGATGGCGGTCATCGTATCGGCCAGCGCCCGGTGATAGGGCTGGTGGATCGCAGCAATCCGCTCGTTCAACTCGCCATGATCGAGCCGCCGCTTCCACAACTCGCCCAAGCCCGGCAAACGGCGGGGAATCAGGCCCAGACCGCTGCGCGCTCTTCGCCCGAAGCCACTCGGCGCGGCAGAAGCGTCCGCCGGACGACCGCCCAGCATCTCCCAGTCCACGTCATCGCTCGCCCGGTTGAGGTCGAGCATCGCGCGCGGTGCATGTGCTACCAGCAAAGCCGCGCCGGTTTCGCGCGTCACCGCTTCGCCCAGCAGATCGGCATAGCGATCTTCCAGCCGGGGCGCGGAAAAGGCCGGATGACGCATCCGATCAAGCAGCGACTTCGCATAAGCGCGCCCCGCGTGCGGCACAGCAATCACCACCGGAATGGGTGACGGATCGGGCAATTTGAGGGTGAAAGCGGGTACACCGGGGTTGCCGGGCACCGATCCACCGTGGACCGGCACCGAATCAGCCTTTTGCTCACCGGGATGCTGCATCCGGCAACCGTGCAACCGATTCGCGATGAAGTCAAAATCCTGTCCGAACCACGCGCTCAATCGTTACAAAATTTTGTCGCAATTTCGTCTTTTGGCAGCGTCATCGGGGCAAGAATGTTAACCTCGCTCTGGCATAGCTTGGCCAAGACGCAGGCACATGCGTTTCCGCCCATACCGATGACCATAAAGATACAGGTTGGCCATGATCAGGATCCTGCTCGCCGAAGACGAAGAGGCGATGCGCACTTACCTTACTCGCGCGCTCGAAAATGCAGGCTTTTCCGTGGCTGCGGTCGATCGCGGAACGGCAGCCGTACCGCTGCTGGAGCGTGAGCATTTCGACCTGCTGCTGTCGGACATCGTGATGCCGGAAATGGATGGAATCGAACTGGCGCAACGCTGCGCCGAGATCAGCCCGGCAACCAAAGTCATGTTCATTACAGGCTTCGCGGCCGTGACGCTCAAGGCGAATCGCGAAGCACCCCAAGCGCGCGTGCTGTCGAAGCCGTTTCATCTCAAGGATCTGGTCCTCGAAGTTGAACGCGTTTTCGAAGATGCGCCGTTCGCCGGAACACGACAGCCCTGAACGCGGACAGTATCCGAATTTTCCCCCTTGCCTTGGCCAACCCCCAAGGCTAATGGGCCGCTTCCCGACGACGTGAAGGTTCGCCGAAACGCCAAAGGGCCGCATGATGGTGCGGGCGTATAGCTCAGTGGTAGAGCACTATGTTGACATCGTAGGGGTCGCAAGTTCAATCCTTGCTACGCCCACCATCACACGAAAAACCCCGCCATCGGCGGGGTTTTTTCTTGCCTGAGGCATGTGGGCGAAGCGGCAAAACCACCTCGCCCCCTGCACGCGCCTATTTGCCCTGCCAGTTCGGCTTGCGTTTCTCGGCAAAGGCCGCCGCGCCTTCGCGCGCATCGCTCGATGTAAAGACCGGCGCGATGTAGGCCTGCTGCTTCTGCCACATCTCGGCTTCGGTCCATTCGTGCGAATCGCGAATGATGCCCTTGGATGCGATCAGCGCCAGCGGGCCGTTATCCGCAATCCGCGCGGCCAGCGCCTTTGCCGCTTCCAGCGAGGCACCTTCCACGATCTGGTTGACGAAGCCCAGTTCATATGCGCGCTGCGCTGTGATGAAATCGCCCGTCAGCGCCAGTTCCATCGCGATGCGTGGCGGAATCTGGCGCGGCAGTTTGATCAAGCCGCCAGCAGCGGCGGCCAGCCCGCGCTTGGCTTCGGGAATGCCGAATTTCGATGATGCGCTCGCCACGATCAGATCGCACGACAGCGCCAGTTCCATACCGCCCGCCAGTGCATAACCATCAACCGCCGCGATGATGGGCTTTTTCGGCGTCCATTCCGAAAGGCCACCGAACCCGCGCCCCGGAATTGAAGGCGATTCGCCGCGCAGAAACCCCTTGAGATCCATGCCCGAACAGAACGTGCCGCCTGCACCGGTCAGGATCGCGCACCGCAAATCAGCCTCTGCATCAAGCCGATCCATCGCCGCCGAAATGCCCTCGGCCGCCGCCTTGTTCATCGCATTTTTCGCGTCGGGCCGGTTGATCGTGACGATCAGCACGTTGCCATCGACTTCGGTAAGGACTTCCGCCTCGCTCATAGCATCTCTCCAAAGGAAACCCGTCCGGCTTTAACCGGTCACTTAAACATCTGCCCCGACAACCCCGCCATGTCCAGTGCCCCCACCCTAAATATTGCGCGAATGGCCAAGTCTTCCTGCGCGCCCGCCTTGCGCCGCACAAAGCCTCTGCTAAGGGAAGGCGCAATTTCTCTCCCCAGCTTGAAAGACAGGATGGTTATGGCGAAGATCAAGGTGAAGAACCCGGTCGTCGAACTCGACGGCGACGAAATGACCCGGATCATCTGGGAATGGATCCGCGAGCGCCTGATCCTCCCCTATCTCGATATCGATCTGAAGTATTACGACCTCTCGGTCCAGAAGCGTGACGAGACGGACGACCAGATCACCATCGATTCCGCCAATGCCATCAAGCAGTATGGCGTCGGCGTAAAGTGCGCCACCATCACGCCTGACGAAGCCCGCGTCGAAGAATTCAACCTCAAGTCGATGTGGAAGTCGCCCAACGGCACGATCCGCAACATCCTTGGCGGCGTTGTTTTCCGCGAACCCATCGTGATCCAGAACGTGCCCCGCCTCGTTCCGGGTTGGACTGATCCCATCGTCGTTGGCCGTCACGCCTTCGGTGACCAGTATCGCGCCACCGATTTCGTCGTCCCCGGCCCCGGCAAGCTGCGCCTTGTCTGGGAAGGCGATAACGGCGAAACGATTGACCGCGAAGTCTTCAACTACCCGTCGGGCGGCGTCGCAATGGCGATGTACAACCTCGACGATTCGATCCGCGATTTCGCTCGCGCATCGTTCAATTATGGCCTGGGCCTCGGTTGGCCGGTGTACCTCTCCACCAAGAACACCATCCTCAAGGCTTATGACGGCCGCTTCAAGGATCTGTTCCAGGAAGTTTTCGACACCGAAGGCTTCAAGGAAAAGTTCGCCGCCGCCGGTATCGTCTACGAACACCGCCTGATCGACGACATGGTCGCCTCGGCGCTCAAGTGGTCGGGCAAGTTCGTCTGGGCCTGCAAGAACTACGACGGTGACGTGCAGTCGGATACCGTCGCGCAGGGCTTCGGTTCGCTTGGCCTGATGACTTCGGTTCTGATGACCCCGGACGGCAAGACCGTGGAAGCAGAAGCCGCGCACGGCACCGTGACCCGTCACTACCGCCAGCACCAGCAGGGCAAGCAGACCTCGACCAACCCGATCGCCTCGATCTTCGCCTGGAC
>NZ_JBMLSM010000098.1:0-9624 GCF_049240505.1 Novosphingobium sp. | reverse complement strand
GCTCGCTGGTCGTCGTCGCAGCCTTGCGACGATGAACCACATCGCCGCTGCGACTGCTCCTAGCCAGCAAACGGGAACAGGCAATCCTCATAGGTCGGGATCACTGCAGGTTGGTATTACCTCTTCGCGAATTCGCCCTGCGCCCGCAGTGAGGTGATCACGCCGGTGCAGATCAGAAATTGACCGAAGTAGTAAAGCGGCCAGATCAGCAGGCCGGGGATTGCGTTGTCGGCCAGCGACCCCATACCCGCGAATATCAGCAGATCGGAGGCGACGAACATCATCGCGCCAATCCCCACACGGTAGCGCGGAAAACTGCTCAGCCACGCAGCAGCCGCCATCCCACCAAGGCTAAGAGCATAGAGCGCCACCTCCGGCCTTCCGGTCAGTTGATAGGAAATCAACGGCACCGCGATCAGCGTGGTAACCGCTGCCACCTTCTGGCTTCCTGACGACTGCGTCCGCCGGAACTTCACGTAAAGCGAAACGGCGGCAAGGTGGCCGAGCAGGAATGCGATTGCGCCGCCTGTGAAGTTCACTTCGAGAACCATGTCGCCCAGAGCGCCCAAGGCCATGACCAGCGCGATCAGATGCGCGTTACGCGATGGATGATGCGCCCACGCATATGCCGCCAGCAGGGCCACCCCTGCACCTTTCCAGAGAATCAACCACAGCCCCGGCACATGGCCCTTGGCCGCCAGCCAATAGCTGACACCGGCAAGAAGGCTTGCCACCAACCACGGCCGCTTCTCGATCAACGCACGCTTCGGCACTGGTCCCCTTCCCTCATGTTATCCAGACGGTCTTGCCGCAGCGGCACGGCAATGCCAAGGGCAAGCCCATGACGCATCAGGTTCATATCATCGGCGGCGGCATGGCCGGAAGCGAAGCTGCCTGGCAATTGGCGCGGCGCGGGATTCACGTGCGGCTGTCAGAAATGCGCGGAGGCGGCGATAGGACACCTGCCCACAATGGCGATGGTCTGGCCGAACTGGTCTGCTCCAATTCCTTCCGTTCCGACGACGACGAAAAGAACGCGGTCGGCCTGCTGCACTACGAAATGCGCCAGTGCGACAGCCTGCTTATGGCCGCAGCCGCAAAGGCACGCGTACCGGCCGGTTCAGCGCTTGCCGTTGATCGTGACGTCTTTTCCGCCGAGGTCGAGGCCGCCTTGCGGGCACAGCCTACGCTGGAACTGGTGCGTGAGCGGGTAGACGTTCTGCCGTCCGATGGACTGACCATCATCGCCACCGGTCCGCTTACTGCCCCATCGCTGGCAACGAATATCGGCGCTGCCACGGGGGCTGATAGTCTGGCCTTTTTCGATGCCATCGCGCCCATCGTCTATCGCGAATCCATCGATATGGAGGTGGCATGGATGGCTTCGCGCTGGGACAAGGGCGCGGAAGCGTCGCTGGCGATGGGCGGCGATGGACGCGACTACATCAACTGCCCGATGACGAAAGACCAGTACCTCGCTTTCCGCGAGGAACTACTGGCGGGCGACAAGACCGAGTTCAAGGAATGGGAGGCCAACACTCCCTATTTCGATGGCTGTATGCCGGTCGAAGTCATGGCTGCGCGGGGCGTGGAAACCCTGCGGTTCGGACCGATGAAGCCGGTTGGCCTCGACAATCCGCACTGGGCGACCGAAGAACACCCCAATGGGCGCTGGCCCTATGCCGTGGTGCAGCTGCGGCAGGATAACAAGCTTGGCACGTTGTGGAACATGGTCGGCTTCCAGACCAAGCTGAAACATGCCGAACAGGTGCGCGTTTTCCGCACTATACCGGGGCTGGAGCAGGCCGAATTCGCGCGGCTTGGCGGGTTGCACCGCAACACCTTCCTCAATTCGCCGACACTGCTCGATCGCCAGTTGCGCCTGAAATCGTCACCGCACATTCGCTTTGCCGGACAAATAACAGGGTGCGAAGGTTACGTCGAAAGTGGCTCGGTCGGGATGCTGGCTGGCCTTATGGCTGCTGCGCAGATCGCAGGCCGCACATGGACGGAACCGCCGCGGACCACAGCGCTGGGCGCACTGCTTTCGCATATCACCGGCGATGCCGAAGCGGAAAGCTATCAGCCGATGAACGTCAACTTCGGCCTTTTCCCGCCCCTGCACGATGTGAAGAAGAAGGCGCGCAAGGAGGCCTATACCGAACGCGCCAAGAGCGATCTGGTGGGGTGGCTGGGAACGCTGGCCTGATCGCTATTTGCAGGCGCACTTCTGCTTGGGTTTTGGCCGCTCCTTGGGGCGTGTTGTCGCAAATTCCTCGCGGGTAAGGAAAAGGTCGGCGTTCCCGTCAGCCCCCTTGAATTTGTCGACGGTAGTGTGCGCCCATTCGTCGAAGGTCAGAAGATTGTTTCCGTCCTTGTCGAGCTTGCGAAAATCGCGGGCGCGGCCGCTGAGCATTTCGGTGCGGCTGATCCGGTTGTCGCGATCCTTGTCCACGAGATTGAAGCGGCGCGTTTCACGCCCAATGGTCGTCGCTTCCGGCGGAGCAACGCCCATCATGCCATCGGCATCAGCGCTGGGCAGGTCTTCGGGTTCGGCTTCAGGCGCTTCGGCCACGGGAAGCGCGGGTGCTTCACCGCCGAACCCCGTCTCGGCACGCCCTTGCCACCAGAATATCCCGGCAGCAACCAGCATCAGCGCGGCCAAGCCGCCGAGCAACCCTCGAATCATCGTATTTTGCGCTCCATTGCGGAGGCAAAGTTAATCGGGAGTGGGGCGTATCCGCAGGGTGAGATGCTACCGCTTTGGCAGGACTTGCACTTTTAGCGTCCCAGCAGGCCCGCCCGCATCACCCGCACAAGATCGGCAAAGGGCGTGGGTTTCCCTCCGCGCACCTCACGCACGGCAAAAGCGCGCAGCACGGCAAGCGGACGCATGGCGCGGGGCACAGGCGTTGGCAGAGGCGATGCGGTCTGCGGATTATCAATATCATTCACCGCAGAGCGCACTACTTCAGGTGAACCGGCGCCCAGCAGCTCAGCCAGCGCGACATAGCTGGCCACTCTCGCCGCAGCCAGTTCACGCCCCTCATCCTCACCCACAATGCTTGCTTCCCACCCATCGACCAGCGCCGACAGGCACCGATGTTCCCCGCGCCATGCCTTGAGGTGTGCAAAGGCTGGTTCGCTGACAGGCCAGTGTTCCGCATCCTCCGCCAGCCTGTCACGCCACCACGCCAAGCGCAGTTGAATCATCATCGGGTCGCGCCCCGGTCGTGCCGCATCTGCCAATTTGCGCTCCAGCAACAGCAAGGCGTACCAGGCAGGGCGCGCGGCCTTTGGTGCATAGGCAAGCGCAATACGGTGCCTTGGGTCGAGATCATCAACCAGCGGCTGATCGTGCTCGTGCATTCGTTTCTTGCCTCGCTTAACCGAATTCCGAACACGCCCCTACTCGATAGGCAGGCAGGTTGAAATCACCGCGAGCTGTCGTGCGTTGGGGATTTTGCGGTGCGAATGATCGGCCAGCAAGGTTAAGCGATCACCGTGCAACCTTTGCGTTGAATTAAGTATCTTTCACTATGAGGGCCACATGTTTCGTGCGGATATGCCCCTCTTACGCCGTGTTGTGCCTGCGCGCGCCGTGCTGCAACGCGCACTGCGGGCTTTTGCTGATCTGGCGCAGGACACCAGTGGCAACGCGCTGATGATTCTGGGTTTTTCGATCGTTCCCCTACTCGCCTTGGTCGGGTCGAGCATTGACATGGGGCGGGCCTATCTCGTCGAGTCGCGACTCCAGCAAGCCTGTGACGCCGGTGTCTTGGGCGCACGTAAAGAATTGGGGGCAATCAGCAATTTTGACGCTGATGAAGATGGTGCGATCATCGTCACCAAAGGTAACCGCTTCTTCAACGCAAACTTCGCCGACGGCATCTACAATTCCATCGATCGGCAGTTTTCGATGGCAATTGGCGAAGCCAATTCGATCGAGGGTGTGGCATCGGTAGTACTGCCGACAGACATCATGCATTTCTTTGGCAAGGATCAGATCGAAATATCGGTTTCTTGCAAGGCCGAACTGACGGTGCCCAACACCGATATCATCATGGCGCTCGACGTCACCGGGTCGATGGCAGAAAGCAACCCGGACGATACGACGCCAAAGATATCTGTCCTCAAAGCCGTGGTGAAAGACTTCTACACCACGATGGAAAGCACTCGCCAACCCGAAAGTCGGATACGCTTTGGCTTTGTCCCCTATTCGACCAATGTAAATGTTGGAGGATTGCTCAAGGACGACTGGATGGTTTCGGAGTGGGACTATCCATCCCGGACGCTTGTCGGCGGAAAGAACGCCGGTGCCCTGTACGGATATTACAGCGCAGTATCGCCAGTTTCAGGAACCTACTACACGCGCACATCCACATCTGCCGCAACATCCAACGGGTTTGGTGGTTTCACCTGCACCAAGCCTGCCAACACGATGACCACCGGTACGGCATTGCAATCAACCACGACTGAAGCGGTAACCGACCCTGATGGTACGCGTACCATCTACACCTATATGCGCACGCGCAACGGTGACGTCTATTCGGTAAGCCTTGCAGGCAGCACCTGCACCCTTTCGACGACCACCTACGCGAACTATGTAGACACCTATCGCTACATAACCGAACCGACCGTCGGCAGTGGCACCTCATGGCTCTACAAGGATGTCAGGCGCGATACGACCGATTGGCGCACTGCTTCTAACGGGTGCATCGAAGAGCGTGAAACCTACCAGATTGATGATTTCGACAACGTAGACCTCGGTCGCGCGAAGGATCTGGACATCGATCTCGTCCCCACCGCAGGCGATCCAGATACGCAATGGCGGCCGATGTACCCCTCGATCATCTACGAACGCGCCCGGTTGTGGAATGGCACTGGCAACTTCATGACTTCCGCCGTCAGTACAAATGACGAATATCTGGCGCCGGGCGTGGCCGGTTTTGCTGCCTGCCCTACCCCCGCACGCAAGCTGCAGGTGTGGGCGCAAGCAGATTATGATGCTTATATCGACGGCTTGGTCGCCGCAGGAAGCACCTATCACGATATCGGCATGATCTGGGCCGCCCGGCTGCTGTCCCCCACGGGCATCTTCGCAGCCGACAACGTCGATGTTTCGGCCCGGCAGCGGACGAGCAGACACCTGATCTTCCTGACCGATGGCCAGACCTCATCACTTGATATCAGCTACGCTTCCTATGGCGTGGAACCTCTTTCGCAGCGCCGATGGAGCCCCACTTCCTCACTTACCCTGACGCAGACGATCGAAAAGCGGTTCTCGTTCGTTTGCGAGCAGGCCAAGAAGAAAAACTTCAAGGTGTGGTTCGTGGCCTTTGGCACCGAACTCAACCCGATCATGACCAATTGCGCAGGTGAAGGATACTATTTCCGGGCGAACAATGCCGCAGAACTGGACGACGCCTTCAAGAAGATCGCCAAGTCGATCGGTGATCTGAGGTTGGCGTTGTGACCCTTTGCAGGACACTCCAAGCCCTCACGCGGTCCAATGATGGCGCGACCGTGGTCGAGTTCGCGCTGATATCCCCTACTCTCGCGCTGGTTCTCATGGGCCTGTTCGACATGGGATATACGGTCTACGCCAACACGATGCTGCAAGGCGCATTGCAGCGAGCTGCCCGCGCATCGACCGTCGAAGGCGCCGTCATGCTTGTCGGTTCGATCGACGACATGATCAGGCAAGAGGTGGTGGAAGTGGTTCCCGATGCCACACTGACTTTTTCGCGCAAAGCCTATGCGAACTTTTCGGATGTGGGTGTGGCGGAAGATTTTACGGACGCAAACACCAACGGGGTGTGTGACGATGGCGAGGCCTATGAAGACGCCAACGGCAACGGCACCTGGGATCAGGATCGCGGCACCGCAGGATTGGGCGGCGCCCGCGACGCGGTGCTTTACACCGTTTCCATGCGGTATTCCCGCAAGTTTCCAATGGCATCGCTGATAGGCTTACCCGAAACGGTGACGAACACCGCATCGACTGTTTTGCGCAACCAACCCTACGACTTGCAGAAAAGCGTCGCCAAAGTGGGGAACTGCACGTGAAGCGCATGTCTGTCTTGAAGCGGCTTGCGCGTGCGCGGTCCGGCGTTGCGGCTGTTGAAATGGCACTGGGCCTGCCCGTGGTCCTGATGCTGGGCATGTGGGGCGCGGAATTGGGCAGCCTGGCGATCACGCATATGCGTGTCAGCCAGCTTGCAATGCAGATTGCCGACAATGGTTCACGAATCGGCGATGTTTCGATGCTCGAATCGCTCAAGATCTATGAGAGCGACATCAATGACATTCTTTCTGGCGCGAACGTGCAGTCGGGCAACCTTGATCTGTTCGAACACGGGCGCGTCGTGATCAGCAGCCTCGAAGTCGTACCATCCACCGCAGACACCCAATACATCCACTGGCAGCGCTGCAAGGGAAAGCGTGACTATCAATCAACCTATGGCCCTGAAGGCACCGGCACCGACGGTTCGCTGGGCGGCATGGGACCAGCGGGCGAGGAAGTTACCGCCGCCAAGGATGATGCGGTGATCTTCGTCGAGATCGAATATGCCTATCAACCGCTGATCAGCGACACCTTCGTGGGCGACCCGGTGATCCGCACGACAGCGACGTTCAACGTGCGTGACGACCGCGACCTCAGCCAGATTTATCAACGAAATGCCGTTTCGCCCGATCCCGTGGCGCGGTGCAATGTGTACGACGGCATTTCCTGAACTCATCGCACAGGCAAAAAGGGGGCAGCGGTATGACCGCTACCCCCTTCTCATTGTCAGGCTAAACCCCTGTAAAGGTCAGCGATAGCAGACCTTATGCACGGCTTCTGCAATCTTATCCGCATTGATCAGCGCGGCCTTTTCCAGATTGGCCGCATAAGGCAGCGGCACGTCCTCGTTGCACACGCGAACCACTGGGGCGTCGAGATGATCGAAGCCTTCTTCCATCGCGATGGCAATGATTTCCGACGCGATGGAGCAGACCGGGAAGCCTTCTTCGGCTACGACCATGCGATTGGTCTTGGCGAGTGAGGCAAGCACGGTGTCCTTGTCCAGCGGACGCAGCGTGCGCAGATCGATCACTTCGGCATCGATGCCCTCGTCCGCCAGCTTTGCCGCTGCTTCAAGCGCGAAGCCAACGCCGATGGAATAGGACACGATGGTTACGTCCTTGCCGGGACGGACAATGCGTGCCTTGCCGATGGGCAGGACGAAATCATCCATCTGCGGCACATCGAACGTGCGGCCATAGACGAGTTCGTTTTCGAGGAAGACAACCGGATCTTCGCTACGGATTGCCGCGCGAAGCAGGCCCTTGGCATCGGCGCTGTCATAAGGTGCGATGACGACGAGGCCGGGCACGGCAGCATACCAAGGTCCGTAGTTCTGCGAGTGCTGCGCACCCACACGGCTCGCCGCACCGTTCGGCCCACGGAACACGATCGGGCAGCGCATCTGGCCGCCAGACATGTAGTTGGTCTTGGCCGCCGAGTTGATGATGTGGTCAATCGCCTGCATGGCGAAGTTGAACGTCATGAACTCGATCACCGGACGCAAGCCACCCATCGCCGCGCCCGCGCCGATACCGGCAAAGCCATATTCGGTGATTGGCGTATCGATCACGCGCTCCGGCCCGAACTCTTCGAGAAGCCCCTGCGTAACCTTGTAAGCGCCCTGGTATTCGGCAACTTCCTCGCCCATGACAAAAACGCGGTCATCAGCCCGCATTTCCTCGGCCATCGCATCACGCAACGCTTCGCGCACGGTCGTGGGCACCATCGTGGTGCCTGCGGGCAGTTCGGGATCGGCGGCCGGCTTGGCATCGCTCTTCGGTGCAATCGCCGCTGCAGCCTTGGCCTTTGCGTCCTGCACGGCGACGGGAGCCGCGCTCTCAGGTGCCTTCTGTTCTACTGCTGGTGCAGCCGAATCGTCATCGCCAGCAATCGTGGCGATGACCGTGCCGACCTTTACGCCTTCGGTGCCTTCGGCAACGAGAATTGCGGCGATCACGCCTTCGTCCACGGCTTCGAATTCCATCGTCGCCTTGTCGGTTTCGATCTCGGCCAGAATGTCGCCGGATTTCACCTCGTCACCGGCCTTGACCAGCCACTTGGCCAGCGTGCCCTCTTCCATCGTCGGGGAGAGCGCGGGCATTTTCAGTTCGATCGCCATCTCAATAGGTCTCCACCAGCACATCGGTATAGAGATCGGTCATATCCGGCTCGGGCGAGGTTTCAGCAAAATCGGCCGATTCCGCCACGGTCTGGCGAATGCGCTTGTCGATTTCCTTGATCTTCTCTTCGGTCACGCCGCGCTTCAGCAGTTCGGCCTTGGCACCCTCGATCGGATCGTGATTGTCGCGCATGTCCTGCACTTCTTCACGGCTGCGGTATTTCGCCGGGTCAGACATCGAGTGGCCGCGATAGCGATAGGTCTTCAGCTCCATCAGAACCG
This sequence comes from Novosphingobium sp., assembly GCF_049240505.1. Lineage (GTDB taxonomy): Bacteria > Pseudomonadota > Alphaproteobacteria > Sphingomonadales > Sphingomonadaceae > Novosphingobium. The sequence goes on along the minus strand of NZ_JBMLSM010000098.1, from coordinate 1,153 downwards.
GACCATTGCCCGCACGCACGTATTCCAGCGCCACTTCGGCAGCCTGGCGCACTTCGAGCACGTCCATGCCATTCACGTCCATGCCCGGAATGCGGAACGCGGTGCCGCGACGATAGAAATGCGTTTCAGCCGACCCGCGCTTTACCGCCGTGCCCATTGCGTAGCCGTTGTTCTCGACCACGAAGATGATCGGCAGCTTCCACAGCGCGGCCATATTGAAGGTTTCGTAGACTTGGCCCTGATTCGCAGCGCCATCACCGAAATAGGCCATGCACACGCCACCATCGCCGCGATACTTGTGCGCGAAGGCAAGGCCTGCGCCCAGCGGGACTTGCGCCCCCACGATGCCGTGACCGCCGTAGAATTTGTGCTCGGTGCTGAACATGTGCATCGAACCGCCCTTGCCGCGCGAAATACCCGCGCCGCGTCCGGTCAATTCGGCCATGATCACCTTTGGATCGATGCCGTAAGCCAGCATGTGCCCGTGATCGCGGTAGCCCGTGATCACGCTGTCGTGCCCTTCCTTGAGCGCCGACTGCAGGCCGACCGCGACAGCTTCCTGACCGATGTAGAGGTGGCAGAAACCGCCGATCAGGCCGAGGCCATAGAGTTGCCCCGCCTTTTCCTCGAAGCGGCGAATCAGCACCATCTGCTCGTAGAACTTCAGCAGTTCCTCGTCGCTGGCATCAAACCGCCGGTTGTTGGCGTGAGCCTGCTGTAGGCTGCGCAGCGCAAAGGCAGCTTCTTCAGCAACCGAGGATGCGATTACCGGTTCCGCAGCCGCCTTGGCAGCGCGGGGACTTGCCGGTTTCGCGGGGGTCTTTGTGGCGGGTTTGGCGGCACTGGGCCTGGCGGGTTTGGCCAAGTCTGGGGTTCCTTTTATGGCAGCCTCACATTCCGTAACGTCCGAAATGCTTGGCGAGCCTATACCTTAGTAGGAGCCATGCGCAACGCCGTTCGCTGGAAACGAACCTTTCGTGGATACCTATGCAAAATTCGCGTGCCAATTTGGTTATCTGTTCGCGAGCGCAGCGAAAGTGATGCTGACTGCGCAATAAAAAAGCCCGCCAGAGGCGAGCTTTGCAACGAGTAGTATGATTGGCGCACCCGGAACGATTCGAACGTCCGACCCTCAGATTCGTAGTCTGATGCT
>NZ_JBMLSM010000097.1:0-1347 GCF_049240505.1 Novosphingobium sp. | reverse complement strand
ATCATGAAGGACGATGATGTTTCGGATGACGAAGCCTATCGGAGAATGCGCGTGGCCAGCATGACCAGGCGCATCTCGATCGAAGAATTCGCGGCCCAGACCTTGGCCGCGTCAACATCCTCCATGCGTCTTGCCGGCACTGCGGCGCATGAGCGGAAAACGAAACAACCATGACAAGGAGGTTTACTATGCCCAGTGGAAGTCAACTTGCAAAGGCGCTGCGCCTTGGGGTGGCGGTTGCCGCCCTGACGGCGTCCGCCGGTCTGGCGCAGGACGCCATCAAGATCGGCGTTCTGGAAGATCAGTCGGGCGATTTCGCCGCAGCCACCATGGTCAAGGTCAACGCGATCACGCTTGCCGCCGAGGAAATCAACGCGGCTGGCGGGATCGGTGGCCGCCCGATCGAACTGGTCACCTATGACACGCAGTCCGACAACACCCGCTATCAGGAATTCATGCGCCGCGTGCTGCAAAGCGACAAGGTGGATGTGGTCTTTGCAGGCTTTTCATCGGCTTCGCGAGAGGCGTATCGCCCCATCGTCAACCAGTTCGACGGGCTGGCCTTCTACAACAACCAGTACGAGGGTGGCGTTTGCGATGCCAACATGATCGTCACAGGCGCGGTGCCGGAACAGCAGTTCTCGACCCTGATCCCCTGGATGATGGAAAAATACGGCAAGAACGTCTACACGCTGGCCGCCGATTACAACTTTGGCCAGATCTCGGCCGAATGGGTGCGCAACATCGTCGAAGCCAATGGTGGCACCATGGTGGGTGAAGAGTTCATCCCGCTGGGCGTGTCGCAGTTCGGCCAGTCGATCCAGAACATCCAGGCCGCCAAGCCCGGCTTTGTGGTGACGCTTCTGGTGGGCGCGGCACAGGCCTCGTACTATGAACAGGCGGCGGCGGCAAATGTGAACCTGCCGATGGCCTCTTCGGTCAACGTGGGCCAGGGCTATGAACACAAGCGCTTCACCCCGCCCAGCCTGAAGGACATGTATGTGACCACCAACTTCATCGAAGAGGTGGACACGCCTGCCGCGAAGGCCTTTGTCGAGAAGTTCCGCGCCCGCTTCCCGGATGAGCCGTATATCAACCAGGAAGCGGCCAATTCCTACATCGCGATGTATCTGTACAAGCAGATGGTGGAACGTGCGGGCACGACAGATCGCGCCGCGTTACTTGCCGAACTGGCCAAGGGCGATGTCTGCTTTGAAGGACCCTCTGGCAAGGTCTGCCTTGATCCGAAAAGCCAGCACATGTCGCACACGATCTATCTGGCCAAGGTTGAGGCCGACCACAGCATCAGCTTTCCCACCGTGTGGGAAAACATCGCGCCCTACTGGC
>NZ_JBMLSM010000096.1:11561-18029 GCF_049240505.1 Novosphingobium sp. | reverse complement strand
GCGGCCAGTGGTTCTTGCCGTTGATGATGATCATGTCCTTGGCGCGGCCGACGATGAACAGGTATCCGCGTTCATCAACGTAACCCATGTCGCCAGTGTCCAGCCAGCCATCGACCATGCAGGCGTCCGTTGCTTCGGCATCGCGGAAATAGGAGTGCATGACCGACGAACCACGGCACCACACCTTGCCGATGTGGTGGTGCGACAGATGATTGCCGCTTTCGCCGCGGATCGCCACTTCCATGCCGCGTACCGGAACGCCACAGTTCACCATCGCGCGGTAACGGGCAGGGCGGGAAAGATCGCGTGGCGTGCCCGAAAGGCGCTCTTCCTCAACCAGTTCGACGCGGATGCCTTCGCCCGGAGGCATGATGGTGACGGCAAGCGTAGCTTCGGCAAGGCCATAGCTGGGCAGAAAGGCTTCGGCCTTGAAACCGGCATCGGCAAAGGCGTTGACGAAGTTCTGCATCACGTCGGGCCGGATCATGTCGGCTCCGTTGCCCGCCACGCGCCAGCGTGAAAGGTCAAACCGGTCTGACACATGGCTCTGGCTGGAAATGCGGCGGGCGCAGATGTCGTAACCAAAGGTTGGCGAATACGAGAGCGTGGTGCCTTGATTGCGGCTGATCAGATCAAGCCATGCAAGCGGGCGACGTGCGAAATCCTCGGTCTTGAGGAAATCGACCGATACGCTGTTCGCGATGGGCGACAGGAAGCAGCCGACAAGACCCATGTCATGATACCACGGCAACCACGACACGGCGCGGTCCGGGTTGTCGATCTTCATGCCGTGCGAATGGCCGGCAAGGTTTGCCAGAAGCGCACGATGGGTGACCGCTACGCCATGCGGGAAGCGGGTGGAGCCGCTGGAATACTGGAGGTAGCTGATAGCATCAGGATCGGGCGTGGGCAGGGCATCGGTGCTTTCAGCGCCCGCGTGGAATTCTTCCCACGAAAGGCCAGCACAACCCTGCCGTGTGGCGGCTGCACCTGCCATCTCGGCAATTTCGCCGGGATAAACGAGCATCTTCGGATCGGAACTGGAAAGCTGTACGGCCAATTGGTCGATATAGCTTTCCTTGCCGCCAAAGCTGGTCGGCAATGGCAGCGGCACCGGCCACGCGCCCGCATACATCGCACCGCAGAAGATGGCGGCGAAATCGGCACCGGTTTCGGCCACCAGTGCTACGCGATCACCAGGCGCAACGCCCAGCGCCACCAGCTTGCGCGCGGCCACCAATGCATCTTCGCGCAGTTCGGAATAGGGATAGGCCCGCGCCAGATTGCCGCGCGGATCATGGAAATTGAAGCCGAGCACACCCTTTGCCGCGTAATCCAGCGCGTCGCAAAAGGTGTCGAAGTCCGCATAGCGACGTGGCTGCACGTCGACATTGGGTGTGGAAACGAGAGTCGCCTTGTCAGCAACGGCGCTCGAAACGGTCATGCGATACCCCGATTGTTCTCTTCTATCGTCCTGCAAGCCCATTCTGCGACCGCAGGTGAATGGCCCATGACTGCTCCGTGACAGGAAAACAACGACCAATCCGGTACAGTCACGGTACGGACGTTCTCATTTAGCGGCGACTGTGGCACGAATGTGGCGGATGGATCACAATTCCCCAGATGTGCCCGGTGAAGACATGGGGCGTCGTCGTGGCCAACCTCGCGAACGACACGCGCCCAGACCACTGAACCGGCAAAAGCTTGACGAACTGGCGCTGTCCTATGTTGCGCGCTTTGCGACAAGCGCAGGCAAACTGTCGGATTATCTGCGGCGCAAGTTGCGCGAACGGGGCTGGGAAGGGGATGCGGAGCCAGACATTGCCGCGATCGTCAGCCGGTTCACAGACCTTGGCTACATCGATGATGCCGTGTTCGCACGCGGTAAGGCGCAAGGCTTGTTGCGGCGGGGTTATGGTGCGCGGCGGATTGATCAGGCGCTGGGCGCGGCGGGTATTGCCGAACCCCTGCGCGAAGAATCGGGTGGGACCGAAATGGAGCGCAGGCGCGCTGCGCTGATCATGGCGCGCAAGCGGCGCTTTGGCCCGTTTGGCGTGAGGGAAGAAGGGGCAAGGCTTGACCCGGCAGTGCGTGAAAAGCAGGTCGCGGCCATGCTGCGTGCCGGTCACCCCCTTGCACTCGCGCGCGAGGTGGTGAATGCCGTGTCGCAGCAAGCCTTGGAAGAATGGATCGATGAAGCAGGCGACTAAGACTCTCGCACTGGCCGCGCTGGCCCTCATTGCTGGTTGTTCGCCTGGCGCGGCCGATGCCGGGACGAAAGCACCCGCAGCAGCCGTCACCGCGTCGATCCATCCGATTTCTGGGTTGAAGGTCGGCCCTGTCACGATCACGACCGGCAGCAAACGCCGTACTTTCAAGGCAGAAGTCGCGCGGACCTCTGCGGAGCAGGCCAAGGGCCTCATGTTTCGCACCCGCTTGGCCGATGATGAAGGCATGATCTTCCTGCGCAATCCGCCCGATCGGGCATCGTTCTGGATGCGCAACACGGTGATCCCGCTGGACCTGATCTTCGTCGGGCTGGATCGGCGGATCATCAATATTGCCGCCAATGCGGTGCCTTATGATGAAACGCCACTGATATCCGGTGGGCCGACGCTGGCGGTGTTTGAAATAAACGGCGGTCTGGCGGCAAAGCTGGGCATCCAGCCGGGCGACAAGGTGGAATGGTAATCGACATGTCAAAGCGCGCAGGCGCATCAACGCGCTTGCCGACTCCCCATATCAGCGGCTAAGCGCCCCCCAATATTTAAGGCAGGCACCATGAGCATCCTCGGCAAGATCTTCACCTGGTGGGACGGCGCCACCTTCGGCACCATGCTCGACAGCGCGCTCAAGGGCGAGCAGGTCGGCACCGACGCGCAGGGCAATACCTATTATCGCGCAAAGAAGCCCTATCCCAAGGGCCACCCCTTTGCCGGACGCGAACGGCGCTGGGTGATCTACAACGGTTCGAACGACGCCAGCCGCGTGCCGTCTGAATGGCATGGCTGGCTCCACGGCTCGTTCGACGGCGTGCCGGAAAGCAATCTGCCGCCGCCGCGCATTTGGGAAGCCGAATACACGCCCAATGCTACCGGCACCGTCACGGCCTATCGCCCTCAGGGCGCGCTTGAACGCGGGGGCAAGCGTGCCGCGGCTACGGGCGATTACGAAGCGTGGGCACCGGAAGCCTGATGCCTTCTGCTGCATCGACGGCATGGCGCGCTCTCGCAGTTGCGAGCGTGCTGGCGCTTGCCGGATGCGGTGAAAAGTCGGCTCCGCCCCCGCCTGAGGCGGTGGAAACAGGTATGCCGACCGTGGCGTCGTCCGGCCCCGCGGTGGAAAGCGACTTCGGCACCCCGATCAAGGATCGCGTGGCAACGCTGGGCTTCCTCAACAAGCGCAACAATATCACGCAGGATGTGGTGCTGAAGAGCGGCGAATCGCGCCGGATCGGCAATGCCATCGTTAAACTCGCGACATGCGAAAAGACCGCTCCGTGGGAAGACCCGCCCGAAACTGGCGCTTTCGTCCAGTTGTTCGTGGAAGAGCGGGCCACCACCGATCAGCCGCTGGCATGGCGCAAGGTCTTCTCTGGATGGCTGTTCCGCAATTCGCCCTCACTCAACGTGGTTGAGCATCCCGTCTATGACGTTTGGGTGAAAGACTGCGCGATGAGCTTCCCGGGCGAAGAGGCGCCGATCGAATCGGAACGCAAGGCGGCAAACCCGGCTGGTAGGCCCAGCACGGCAGCTTCACCCGCGCCTACGGCAAGCCCATCGCCAACTTCTTCTGCCAGCGCGCGCGCCGAACCCAATTCTCCTGCCGAATAGGGCCGCTGCGCTGCTGATAGCAGCTGCAGATACTGACTTTGCGGAATTTCCACCGCGCCCAGCGAGGCAAGATGCGCAGTGGTGAACTGGCAATCGAGCAGTTCTGCCCCGATTCGGCGCATTGATGCCACGAGCCAGGCGAGTGCGACCTTGGACGCATCGGCCTCCCGGCTGAACATCGATTCGCCGCAGAACACCCGCGCAAATCCAACGCCGTATAGACCGCCCACCAGCCGCCCTTCGCGCCAGCATTCGATGGAATGAGCATGGCCATGTTCGTACAGGCCGATGTAGCTGTCGCGAATGCGCGCGCTGATCCAGCTTTCCTCGGCCCCGGCGCGCGGTGCAGCGCAGGCATCGATCACCGCCTCGAAAGCTGCGTTGCAGGTTACCGTAAAACGTCCCCGCCGCAGCGTGCGCGCCAGCGAATGCGAAAGATGGAAGCCGTCCAACGGCAGAATCGCCCGCATTCTCGGCTCTACCCAGAAAACTTCGGGATCGTCGCGGCTATCGGCCATCGGGAAAATCCCGGCACGATAAGCCTTGAGCAAAAGCTCTGGGGGGATAGCGTGGGGATCGTTTCTGGCCATAATGTGCAAGAATGTGTTTCGGTCGGTTGCATCCCCCGCGTCAACCCTCTAAGGGCGCGTCGAGCACAGGAGTGTAGCTCAGTTGGTAGAGCATCGGTCTCCAAAACCGAGGGCCGTGGGTTCGAGTCCCTCCACTCCTGCCACCTCCCCGCGAAAGCTAAGGTTTTCGGGGGTTTGAGGTTGGGTTAGCCATATTTCGAACGATGTCGTTAGCCAGATTTGAAAACGACTCTTCTTGTTCATCGAACAATCATGCGACTTTATAAAAAACGGGGCGGAACGCCTTGGCGCCCGCCCCGAGTCTCGTCTCATGCGTCTGGTTCGCTTGAGAACTCTTTCAGCCTATGCCGCACTTGCTGACAACGCCAGAACAGTTTGACAGGCGTTCCGCAGCTTTGCGACCATTTCGGCAAAGTATGCTCTGATCAGGGATCAATTTCCGAGCAAGCCGCCAGCAGCACGTCCGGTCAGCCCGCCGCCAAGCGATCCTGCTGCGCCAGCACCGGTCGCGCCGATCTGTCCACCGACCGCGCCTCTGCCGGAAACTGCCGAGTCCAGTGAGTCAGAGTTTGCGACGCTATCGAGCTTGCGATCCGCTCCGCGTGTCACGCGTTCGGTAGTACGTGCGGCACGATCTGCAGTCGCATCAGCCTTCTGCTTCGCGCGGTCGGCGGTTGCTTCGGCCTGGCGCTCGGCTCGCTCCGCAGCGCGAGTATCCGCGCGTGTTTCGTTGCGCGTTTGCGCCGTACTCGAAACCTCGCCACCGATACCCTTTTCAGGTATAGTTTGCTGTGTTTGCGCTGTTCCGCTCACAGTACCACCGAGTCCGGTGTTGGCATTCGCAGAGCCGTTTCCAACTGACGCCTGCGTGTCGGCCTGTGCCGATCCGCCTGCAGAAACCTGCCCGCTCTGTGCGTGTGCGGTGCCCGCCAAGGCGAGTGCGGCGAGGGGGAGAACAATGCGTTTCATATTCGCTTCCTTTCAGCGGGTTTTGACCCGAATTTTCCTTCAGGCTCAAAACTCGTCTGTAATGCGCATGGTTCCGGCAGAAGCGGCGGCTTGTCCGAATGGCGGGGCGACCCATCGTTTGCCTCGCACTTGCCAATTCCCGGCATCACGACTAGATGGGGGCAACTTCCGACATCGGAAAATCGCCAGCCCCTCCCGGACATGTCCGGGGCGGCGATGTCCCCTAGGCGGAAGAAACGAGTTCAACGCGGCGCAAGTCGCAGCAAGCAAGGCGTTCGAGCAATGGCCAAGACCAGCCCCGGCGAATTCTTCAACCAGGTAAAGGCAGAAGCGCGCAAGGTCGTCTGGCCGACCCGTCAGGAAACCACGACCACCGCGATCTTCGTCGGCATCATGATGCTGCTGCTCGCCGTGTTCTTCCTCGGGATTGACTCGCTGTTCGGCATGGCGGTCAAGTTCCTGCTGTCGCTCGCCTGATCAAAATCTACAGGACCTGAGAGAACAAGATATGGCCCGCTGGTACATCATTCACGCCTATTCCGGTTTCGAGAACAAGGTGAAGGAAGCGATCATTTCCGAAGCCGAGCGCATCGGTCTTTCGCAGCTTGTCGAAGCGGTCGAGGTTCCGACCGAAACCGTCACCGAAGTGAAGCGGGGCAAGAAGGTTCAGGTCGAACGCAAGTTCATGCCCGGCTACGTTCTCGCCAAGCTGGCGATGAACGACGACATCTACCACCTCGTCAAGAATACGCCGAAGGTCACCGGCTTCCTCGGCACCAACAACAAGCCGCAGCCGATTTCGGACAAGGAAGCTGCGCGCTACTTTGGCGCGCGTGAACAGGCTGCAGCCGAACCGCGCAAGAACGTGGCTGTCGATTACGAGATCGGCGATTCGGTCAAGGTCAACGCAGGCCCGTTCGCATCGTTCAACGGCGTGGTCGAGGAACTGGACTTCGACAAGAGCCGCGTGAAGGTTTCGGTCTCGATCTTCGGGCGCGCAACGCCGGTGGAACTGGGCTTCGAGGAAGTCGAGCTGGTTCGCGGCTGATCCGCCATAGGGTTACAGGCAAGACTTG
>NZ_JBMLSM010000096.1:0-11551 GCF_049240505.1 Novosphingobium sp. | reverse complement strand
TGGGGGGGGGGTTTGTTGGTCCCCCTTTTGCTGTGGGGGGCCCATCCCTTCCCCCCCCCCCGCTTCTCTGCCTGAAACGGCAGTGATTCCGTGCGGGAGTCCCGGTTCTCCGGGGCGTTTGACCGCTCACTCTGAGGGGGCCTTGGTCCTCGACAGGAAGAAAGGAGGCCATCGTGGCCAAGAAAATTGAAGGTTACATCAAGCTGCAGGTTGCAGCCGGTGAAGCAAAGCCTGCTCCGCCGATCGGTCCTGCGCTGGGTCAGCGCGGCGTCAACATCATGGAATTCTGCAAGCAGTTCAACGCTGCCACGCAGGAAGTGGAAAAGGGCACGCCGCTCCCCACCGTGATCACGGTCTATGCCGACCGTTCGTTCACCTTCGTCACCAAGACCCCGCCCGCAACCTTCTTCATCAAGAAGGCTGTCGGCATCAAGTCGGGTTCGAAGACCCCGGGCAAGGCTTCGGCCGGCACGATCACCCGCGCGCAGCTCGCTGACATCGCACAGGCCAAGATGAAGGACCTGAACGCGAACGACATCGACGCCGCAACGAAGATCATCGAAGGCTCCGCTCGCGCGATGGGCCTCACCGTGGTGGAGGGCTGAGACCGTGGCCAACCTGACCAAGAAGCAGAAGTCGCTGACCGAAAAGCTGGGCGACAACCAGAAGCTCTATGGCGTTGACGAAGCGATCAAGCTTCTCAAGGACCTCAAGAGCGCCAAGTTCGACGAAAGCCTCGAAGTTTCGCTGAACCTCGGCGTAGACCCGCGCCACGCCGACCAGATGGTCCGCGGCATGGTTTCCCTGCCTTCGGGCACGGGCAAGGACGTGAAGGTCGCCGTGTTCGCTCGTGGCGACAAGGCTGAAGCCGCTCTCGCCGCTGGCGCTGACAAGGTTGGTGCCGAAGACCTGCTGGAAGACATGCAGAACGGCAACCTCGACTATGGCCGCGTGATCGCAACGCCGGACATGATGGGCATCGTCGGTCGTCTCGGTAAGGTGCTGGGTCCGAAGGGCCTGATGCCTAACCCGAAGCTGGGCACCGTCACTCCGAACGTCGCTGATGCGGTCAAGGCAGCCAAGAGCGGCCAGATCGAATTCCGCGTCGAAAAGGCCGGCATCATCCACGGCGGCATCGGCAAGCTCTCGTTCTCGGACGAAGCACTGCGCGCCAACTTCGACGCGTTCGTCGACGCGATCGTCAAGGCGAAGCCCGCTGGTGCCAAGGGCAAGTACGTCCGCAAGGTCGGTCTGTCCTCGTCGATGGGCCCGGGCCTGAAGATCGACGTTGCGCAGGTGCACGGCGGCTGAGACTGACGTGTGTTCCCGCGAAGGCGGGAACCTCGTGCAGCAAGGCACAAGAAAAAGAAGGCCGGGGAGGGAAACCTCTCCGGCCCTTTTTCTGTGTGTCGAAGGCGTATAGGAGCGGGGAATGCCCGACGCCGAGACTTCGACAAATCCTGTAACGATTGCCCGCCTGCAGGTGGAGGCATTGATCCCGCCGGAAAAGCGCGGTCCCGGCTGGGACCGGCACTGGCGCGAACTCGAAGCCTATGCCGATGCTGCGCTGGAAGGCGCGGTGGGGGACTGGACCGTCAATCCGCCACGCGGCTGAGATTCGCCAGCGTATAGCATTCTACCACCAGACTGATCGCACGCCCGTCCGCCAGCTTCAGTACGGCCCTGTGTGACAGCACCGTCCCGACGGGGCATTCCGCCGTCCGTCCGCGCTGCGATCCTAGTCGCTCGCGTCGGAAGCCCAGCGGGGCGACGACTTTGCCAAAGGGCGTATCGCTGGTTTCCAGTGTGCGGTTCATCTCCGGCGTAAGCCGCGCTGGCACGTACCAGTTGTGCGCGACGGAAAGCACAGTGCCGCCGCACGCCAGTCTTACATGGCGGTAACGCACCGCATCTCTTTCGCTCAACCCAAGCGTCGCGCGTATGGCAGGAGATGCGGGGGATTGCGCGGTCCGGTCCGCCAGTGCGCGGATGACAGGAGGATCGGCTATCCCGCGCGCATCGCACCATTGCCCCAAGGCCACGGTGGCGCTGTCGTTCGCGGCAAGCGCTTGCTCAAAGGCGGGCAGTGCAGGCGTCGTGCACCCGCCAAGCAGAATCAGGGGTAGAAGCGATTCAGGGCGCAGGCGCAGCGACCGGCTCCGGCAGACGACGCGCCGTAATGATCTTCACTGACTTGGCCAGAATCTGCCCGCGCATGATCCCTTCACCCTCGGTTTCAGAAATCGGCGCGGCGAAGATGGCCTTCACCACATCCATACCTTCGATGACCTGCCCGAACGCCGCATAACCGGCCTTGGCTTCAGGATCAGTGGATTCGGGTTGCGCATCCAGCCCCGGCTGATCCGACACCATGATCGAGAAATCGCCCGTGGCAGTGCCGGGCGCATATCGCGCCATCGACAGGGTTCCAGCCTTGTGCAGGATACCGGTTTGGTCGGTCGGCTCATGCGCGATCGGCGGCAGATTTCGTTTCGGATCGCCGCGCGTGCCTGCCTGAATCAGACCATTGGGCTGTTCGCCCCATTTCAGGTGCATCGCGCGGTAGAACACCGTGCCGTCGAACCGCCTGGTTTCGGCATAGCGGACGAAGTTGGTCGCGCTGGCAGGCGCGCGCTTCACGTCGAGTTCCACCACGATGCGGCCCGCCTCGGTTTCCAATGCCACGCGCACTTTCTCGGGCAGGGGAGCCTTGGATGGAGCGGGGTAAGCCGCCGCTGCCGGACGCGCGGGCGCAACGCGCTTCTTCACCGGCGCAGCAGCCACCAGCATCACGGCCAACGGGGCCAACATAGCATAGCGTCTCGAAAGCATCGCCTCAGATCCCCCCTGCCACCGGTGCCCGGCCCAGCGAGCTCAGGCCTTGCTCCAGCACGGATGCGCAAGCGCCAAGTTGCTCGTCACTGACCGAGCGGATCACGAAGTTCGCGCCCGTCTTGCCTTCACGGAAAAAGGGATAGCTGCCAATCTGAACGCCTTCGAACGCTTTCTCCGTTTCGCGCAGCAGGTCCGCAATCTCGCTTTCCGCCACCCAGCAGCCGATCGTGGTGGACAGCAACGGTAGCCCGCCTTCCAGTTGTCCGGTCAGACCATCCAGCATCTGTGCAGTGATGCCCGGCACCCCGGCCATCAGGAAGACGTTGCCTACGCGAATGCCCGGCGCGCCCGAAACGCGGTTCTCGATAAGGTCTGCGCCATCGGGCACGCGCGCCATGCGCAGCCGCGCATCGTTCAGCCCGCCGCGCGTGGCATAGTAGCTTTCAAGAATGGCCCGCGCTTTGGGGTGGATCACAACCGCCACGCCCAGCGCCGCCGCAACGGCGTCCACCGTGATGTCATCATGCGTGGGGCCGATACCGCCGGTGGTGAACAGATAGTCGTTGCGCGCCCGCAGCGTGTTCACAGCCTCGATTATGGCGTCCATATCGTCGGGCACCACACGAACTTCGCGCAGGCGGATGCCTTGTACGCCCAGCCATGTCGCCACTTGCGCAATATTCTTGTCCTGCGTGCGGCCGGAAAGGATTTCGTCGCCAACCACCACCAGCGCGGCGGTCCAGATGCGGGATTCGGTGTTCATATGCGGCAGGGATACCGCATGGCCCGCCGCCGCAAAAGCGCTATTCGGCGGCTTCCATCTCCCCTTCGTGCAGCAGCCCGTTGGGGGCCGCCGGTCGGGCATGATCAAACTGCAATACGCCATCCTCGATCGGATCGTCGCGCATCCACGTCCTGTCGCGCACATAGTCCTGATTCAGTCGCCAGCGCATGTCGCTGGCCGATTTTGGCAGCAGATGTCGGGCCCGCTCGATGTAGCCGGAGGAGAAGTCGTAGATATTGTCCTCATCAAGCTGGTGGTTGGGCGCGAGCTTGGGCACCGCGACCTCCATCCCCTTCGCCTTCATCGCGTTCAGCACATCGCAGACATAGCGAGCATTGATATCGGCACGCAGCGTCCACGAAGCGTTGAGGTAGCCGAACACCGCCGCCATGTTCGGCACGTTCGAGAACATTGCGCCCTTGTAGTAATACCGGTCCGCGAAATCGACCGGCACACCATCCACGCTCAGCGCGATCTTCCCGGCCATGACCATTTTCAGGCCGGTCGCCGTGACGATCACATCGGCGTCAAGATGCTGCCCGGACTTGAGCCTGATGCCAGTGGCGTCGAAGCGATCGATATGGTCGGTCACCACGCTGGCCTTGCCCGCCCGGATCGCTTCGAACAGGTCGGCGTCCGGCACCAGGCAAAGCCGCTGGTCCCACGGATTATAGGGCGGGGTGAAGGCTTTCTCGTCGTATTTGTCGCCCAGTGCCGCCTTGATCCGCTTGGTCAGGAACTGCTTGACCTTTTCCGGCTGGGTGCGTGCCTTTTTGAACACGAGGTTCTGCAGGCGCACGTTCTTGAACCGCGTGATGCGATAGGCCAGTTCTGCCGGCAGGAACTTGCGCAGGAAATTGGCGATACCGTCCTTTGCGGGCCGAATGCCATACCAAGTCGGCGTCCGTTGCAGCATCGTCACGTGCGCGGCCTTGTCAGCCATCGATGGCACGATGGTAACCGCTGTGGCGCCTGATCCGATCACCACCACGCGCTTGCCGGTGTAATCGAAATTATCCGGCCAGAACTGCGGATGAATCACCTTACCGGTAAAGTCCTCGCGCCCCGCGAAAGTCGCCTCATAGGGCTTGTCGTAATCATAATAGCCCGAGCCGAGATAGAGCCAGCGCGCCGTCATCCGGCGATGTTCGCCATCGCCGCTTTCCAGCAGGACTACCCACTGCGCCGTTGTACTGTCGAAATCCGCGCTGAGAACTTTGCTGTCGAAGCAGATGTGGCGCCGAATATCGCGCTCATCCGCAATACGGTTGAGGTATTCGAGGATCGAAGGGCCATCCGCGATGGATTTCTCATGCCGCCAAGGCTCGAACACGAAGCCCAGCGTGTGCATGTCTGAATCCGACCGCACGCCCGGATAGCGGAACAAGTCCCATGTCCCGCCGATCTTGTCCCGCCGCTCGACAATGGCATAGCTGCGATCAGGGCAGAGCATTTGCATATGCGCGGCCATGCCGATGCCGGAAATGCCCGCGCCGACGATCAAGACGTCAACGTCCGGCTTCGCGCCTGCTGCGATGGAGGGCTGGTATGCTCCCACGGCGATCTCTCCAAGTTATATTTACAGCGATGTTAGCACGTTCTTCCGTGATTGCGAGTCCCGCTCGCATTTGCCACTGATCGCAACATGACCGTGATTGCTGCCCGCCGCTATTGCAATGGTGCCATTGCCGAACCGAACCTCGTGCTAGACGGCAACTCGCTCGCCCCCTTGCCCGCAGGCTCTTTCGACTGGATCGGACTGTGCGAACCCACCGCAGCAGAGATGGAACTGGTGCAACGGCAGTATGCTCTGCATCCGCTGGCGGTAGAGGACGCGCTCAATCCTCGCCAGTTGCCCAAGGTTGAGGTCTACGGCCGAACACTGTTTGTCGTGGCGCGCACGGCGGAACTCGCAGGCGAAGAGGAGATCGCCTATGGTCAGACCGCGTTCTTCGTCGGCCCGGGTTATCTGATCACGGTCCGCTTCGGCAGCACCCGCGCCCATGTTGATCTGCGCACCCAGATCGAGATGCAGCAGGATCGCCTTGCCGAAGGGCAGGATTACATTCTTCATGCCGTGCTCGATTTCATCGTCGATGGCTATCTTCCGCTGCTCGATCAACTGGATGATGTGGCCCAGCAGATGGAGGAAGCCGCCATTGATGTGTTTCCCGAACAGGCCGTGATCCGCCGAATCTTCCGCCTGCGTCGCCAGCTTCGCCGGTTCGAACGGGTGATCGGGCCTATGGAGGAAATGTGCGAACGGTTGGTCGTGGCTGACTTGCCCTGCATCGATCCCGAAGCGCGCATCTGGTTCCGCGACGTTCTCGATCACGTCCGCCGCACGATGGCGCGGATGCAAAGCCTGAAAGAGACGTTGGCGGCCATCGTAGAAACCGCCAGCCTGCTCGAACAGCACCGACAGGGCGAGATGACCCGCGCACTGGCCGCCTGGGCAGCGATCCTTGCCGTGCCAACAGCCATCGCGGGGATCTACGGCATGAACTTTGAATACCTGCCCGAATTGCAGTGGCGTTACGGCTACTTCGCGGTCTGGGGCGTAATCATCACGATTTGTGGCGGGCTGTGGCTACGCTTCCGTCGCATAGGCTGGCTTTGAGAGTCTGTTTGAAAATTCGCTGAGGGCGAATTTTGCGGCACCAGCCCACTCCCCCGCCGGGCCACCCACGCAAGTATCCTGAATGGGTGGCCGGGGGGGGGAGTGGGCTGGTGCCGGAATGAAAATGCCTTTCAGGGCATTTTTCAAACGGACTCCCCATGTGGAAAATCGGCGGCTTTCCGATTGTGACGGAAGCATTGCTGCCCTAGTGGGCGATTTCTGCGGAGGCGAGTCGCTCGTTCCCCGCGCCACGGCAATTCGGGAAGCATAGCGATGTTCGGCTGGTTTCAGCGCCTTCTGCCCCAATCGGGCGATTTCTTCGGCATGTTCGAACGCCACGCTGCGGCCTGCGTCGATGCTGCCGATGCTTTGGCAAAGCTTACCCGTGCGCAGGGCGATTCCTCACAGTGGATCGGCAAGATCCGGGATCGTGAACATGACGCGGACGACGTGATCCGCGAAGTGCTGTTCACGGTCCGCCGCACCTTCCTCACGCCGTTTGATCGCGGCGCCATCACGTCGCTGATCGGCGCGATGGACGACACCATTGACGAGATGCAGGCCGCAGCCTCGGCAATCGAACTCTACGAAATCGTCGGCTTCGAACCGGAAATGTCGGCGATGGCCGACAAGATCGTCGAAGCTGTCGGTCTGATCGCCGAAGCCATGCCGCTGCTGCGCGATATCGAACGCAACGGTGGCCGCCTTCACGCGCTGACCGAACGCATCGTCAAGCTGGAAGGAGAGGTGGACCTGATCCATCAGGCGGGCCTCAAGGCCAATTTCCAGCGCCACCGCGCCGATGGCGATCACATCGCCTTCATCGTCTCGCGCGAGATTTTCAAGCACCTCGAAAAGATCGCCGACGCTTTCGAAGATGTCGCGAACGAGATCGACGCGCTGGTCATCGACCACGGCTGATGGCCCGGCGGAGCTGATCCGATGCACGAACTTGCTTTTCCGCTGCTGGTCGGCCTCATCGCACTGGCGCTGGCGTTCGACTTTCTCAACGGCTTGCACGATGCGGCCAATTCCATTGCAACCGTGGTATCTACCCGGCTGCTCTCGCCAATGGCAGCAGTGCTGTTTGCGGCAGCGGGCAATTTCGGGGCCTATTGGCTGGTCGGGCTGCATGTTGCCGATACCATCGGCAAAGGCATCATCGACAAGGACATCGTTACCCCGGCGGTCGTTTTCGGCGCGCTGGTCGGCGCAATGTTCTGGAACGTCGTCACCTGGCTTAAAGGCATTCCTTCATCTTCCAGCCACGCCTTGATTGGTGGGTTGCTGGGCGCGGGTGTGGTGCATGGCGGATTTGATGCTATCGAATCCAAGAAGACCATCGAAACCTTTGTTGCCATCTTCATGTCACCGATGATCGGCTTTGCGCTGGCCATGCTGTTCGTGCTGCTGACCAGCTGGCTGTTCCGGGGCTTCATGCCGCGTCGCGCGGAAGGCGTGTTCAAGGGAATGCACCTTCTATCGTCGGCCGCCTATTCGATCAGCCACGGCGGCAACGATGCGCAGAAGACGATGGGCATTATCACCGTGCTGCTCTATTCCACCGGCTACCTGAAGGGCGAATTCCACATTCCCGAATGGGTCGTGCTGTCGTGCTATCTGGCCATTTCGCTGGGCACGATGTCTGGCGGGTGGAAGATCATCAAGACGATGGGAACCAAGATCACCCCGCTCAATCACCACACCGGCTTCTGCGCTTCGTCCGCAGGATCGATCGTGGTGTTCGGCGCCAGCGCGATGGGCATTCCGGTGTCGACCACGCACGCCATCACCGGCAGCGTGATCGGCACGGGCGCTGCACGCAAGGCGAGCGCGGTGCGCTGGGGCGTGGCCAAGCGCGTGGTGACCGCGTGGTTCATCACCATTCCCGCCAGCGCGGCGGTCGGCGCGGCGTTCTACCTGCTTACCCGCCTGTTCTGATCGTTTCGCCAACCGTCACCGTGTTTGAGGCAGGTGGCGGTTTGCGGAACAGCGGCACGCGCTTGACCCACAGTTTCAGCGCTTCCCAGTGGATGCCTGCGGTGACTTTCAGCGTCGCCAAGGGATGGGTCAGGGCTGTGCGCAGCAATGCGCCATCGGTGATGTCGGCCCGCCGCGCTGTGTGAACGGCGGACAGGACCGGGCCGTTCAGATCCGACACGGTAATCCCGATAGCCAGCTTTTCGTCCGGCAGGCTCACGCGGAAGACGTATTCCATTGCCATTGGCAGGAATGGCGAAACGTGAAAGCGCTTGGGCTCAGACTGATGCAGCGCAGTCTTGCCGGGTTGCGCGGCGATTACATAATGGTGCCGTTCGCCAAACGTATTGGACACTTCGTAAATCACCGCGCTGAGCGCGCCGTCCGCACTGTGGCAGAACCATGTGCTCAGCGGATTGAAGGCATAGCCCAGCAGGCGCGGCATGGTCAGCAGACTGATCGAGCCGCCATCCGGTTCGATCCCGGCAGCCGTCATCAGATCTTCGGCATGGGCGCGCAGACCTTTGCCTCTGATGTAGTCTGCATCATGAAACGCAAACAGGTTGAAGCGGTTGCGGGAAAACAGTCGCAACCGACCGGTCAGTTGATCGATATCGTCGATATCCAGCAGAAGATGAAACACGCGATAGCGCAGCACATGCCTTACCGGCTTCAAACGCCGATGCAGCACCTGCCCGTGATAAAGCGCGTGCGCACCGCTGGTCACGCTGGTTCCAGCACGCGGCGATCGGGCAGGCTGGCATCGCGTGTCACATGAATGCGCCCTGATTCGTTCTCGACCTGCCAAGGGCGGCGCACTCCGCCCAGTTGCTCGGCCACGGCCAGGCCGGACTGAAGCCCATCCTCATGGAATCCCGCTCCGAACCACGCGCCGCAGAACCATGTATTGCGTCTTCCCTGAAGTGCCCACAACCGGCTCTGAGATGCACCTGCCTGCGCATCGAACACCGGATGATGGTATGTGCCGCGCCACAGGACGCACTCAGGAGCCGGCTGGACCAGTGGGTTCAGCGTAACGAAGAAATCGCGGCTTGTCGGCAGGTGCTGCAAACGGTTCATCCAGTAGGTGACCGAAAGCTGATGCCCTTTCGCCCCTCGCTGTGCTGCATAATTCCAAGCCGACCAGACCTTGCGCCTGCGGGGCATAAGCGTGGAGTCGCAATGCAGCACCGCTTCGTTCCGGCGGTAGGGAAATGCACCCAGCAGCCGCGTTTCCAGTGCATCAGGATCTGCCAACATTTCCAGCGCCTGATCGGCGTGAGCAGCGATGACCACATGATCGAACCGTTCCGCGCCATTTCCTGCATGAATTTCAACGCCATCTGGCAAGCGGTGGATATGGCGCACGGGCGAGGACAGCCGCACCCGGTCGGCAAAAGGCCTACTCAATCGCTCCACATACTCGCGACTGCCACCCTCCACGGTGCGCCAGCGCGGGCGTTCGCGGAACTGGAGCAGCCCGTGGTTCTCAAAAAAGCGGATGAATGCGGCGGCGGGATGATGCGGTATGTCGGCGACCGGCGTAGACCAGATCGCGGCGGCCATCGGATAGAGGTGATCGTCACGAAAAGCCGCGCCGCAGCCCAGCCCATCAAGGTAATCGCCAAGGCCAAGCTGGCCCAGTTCCGGCAGATCGCGCGGGGCCGATTTGTAGAACCGCACCAGATCGCGCAGCATCGACCAGAAGCGCGGTGAAACGAGATTGCGCCGCTGCGCAAAAAGGCCGCGAAGATCGCCAGAATATTCCAGCCTCCCCTGATCGAGCGAGACAGCGAACGTCATCACCGTTTCGCGCGTCGGCACATCAAGATGGCGGAAAAGCGCGGTGAGATTGGGGTATGTCCGTTCGTTGTAGACAATGAACCCGGTATCCACCGGCACGCCGTCAGCCAGAACCGTATTGCTGTGGCCCCCCAACCGGTCGTCCGCCTCGAAAACCGTTACCCGGTGGCGCTTGGACAGAAGCCAGGCGGCGGAAAGGCCGGAAATGCCACTCCCGACGATGGCTATGTCCAGCGTCCGATCCTCGCTCGTCAAATCGCAATCCCCCATCGGCTGCGCCACGTATTCCGTAGCGTCCTTACCCGTCCAAGGCTTGTTTTAGAGCGTTCCCGTGGTGACAGGTTGACACACATCACACCCGGATGGCTAGCTGTCCGTCGTGACTTTGCTTTCAGCCGCCGCGGCGCTTGTCGAGCGCCTGCCACTGCCCGATGCGCTGACCCGCGCGGGCGTGAGTTTCATGTGCGACCAGCGCCGCCGCGCGATCCACCGCGACAAGCCGACCGACGCCGCATTTGCCGCATGGATGGCGCAGCGTGCCGTGGCAGAGCATACCGACGCGGCGAACGAGCAGCACTATGAACTGCCGCCACGCTTCTTTGAATTGAGCCTTGGACGACACGCCAAATATTCCTGCTGCCTATACCCCACCGGCACCGAAACGCTTGAACAGGCCGAACTTGCTGCGCTGGAAGCGACCGTAGAATATGCGGCACTGGCCGACGGTCAGGACATTCTCGAACTCGGCTGCGGCTGGGGATCGCTCAGCCTGTTCATGGCAAGCCGTTTCCCCAATGCCCGAATCACGGCTGTGTCCAATTCCCGGCCCCAAGGGGACCACATCCGTGCGCGCGCGGCAGAGCTCGGCATTACCAACCTGACGGTACTGACCGCCGACATGAACCGGTTCCAGCCCGAAGGCCGCTTCGACCGCCTAGTTTCGGTCGAGATGTTTGAACACATGGCCAACTGGCGCGCTCTGCTTGGCCGGATACGCGGTTGGCTGAACCCCGATGGGCGGCTGTTCCTCCACGTCTTCAGCCACGAACGCTACGCATACAGCTTCGATCTTGCCGACAAGTCGAGCTGGATTGCGCAATACTTCTTCACCGGCGGGATCATGCCGAGCCACGGGTTGATCGGACAGTTTGCCGACCTGTTCGAACTGGAAAACCAGTGGCGATGGGGCGGCACGCATTACGAGAAAACCGCGCTCGATTGGCTGGCCCTGTTCGATGCGCGCGCAGGCGAAATCGCGCCGGTATTGCACGCCGTCTATGGCGAAGACACTGCGCTTTGGATGCGGCGCTGGCGGCTGTTCTACCTCGCCACTGCAGGCCTGTTCGGGAATAGCGGCGGCCGCGAATGGGGCGTCAGCCACTGGCTTTTGCGGCCGACTGATTAGGGTCAGGACCTATTAATTGCGCCTTCGAGGTTTGAGGCAAAATGGCCCAGCGCAAGGCGGATGGGCGCGGGAATAGTGGTTCTATTTCAAGGCCATCCAACGCAGTGATGGGCCATTTTGATCA
>NZ_JBMLSM010000095.1:0-4417 GCF_049240505.1 Novosphingobium sp. | reverse complement strand
AGGCGTTCGCGCATCTTGTACATGTCGAGGCCGAGGACGCCGGATGCCAGCTTCTCGCGCTTTTCGCCTTCGTTGGCTTCGCGGGCCTGCGCGGCCTTGAGCACTTCGGCGGCCTTTTCGCGCGGAACGACGCAGACGCCGTCATCGTCTGCGACGATGACGTCACCCGGGTTCACCAGCGCATTGGCGCAGACGACGGGGACGTTGACGCTGCCCAGCGTGTTCTTGACCGTGCCCTGCGCGTAGATGGCTTTGGACCAGACGGGGAAGTCCATTTCCGTAAGATCGCGCACGTCGCGCACGCCAGCATCGATCACCAGACCCCGGCAGCCGCGCGCCTGTGCGCTGGTGGCGAGGAGATCGCCAAAGTAGCCGTCTTCGCACGGGGACGTGGGGGCGAGGAGGAGGATGTCGCCCGCCTGCAACTGTTCGATGGCGACGTGGACCATCCAGTTATCGCCCGGTGCGGCGCTGATCGTGACGGCGGAGCCTGCAATGCGCGCGCCGCGATAGATCGGGCGCATGTAGCTGGCGAGCAAGCCGGTGCGCCCTTGCGCTTCATGCACAGTGGCGACGCCGCAGGCGGCAAGGCCGTCGATCACGGCTGGATCGGCACGTTCGATGTTCTGGACGACGATACCCGACATTTCCGGCTCCCAATGAAACTCTTCGCGCGTTCCATGCGACTGCGGGGCGAGGGCGACCAATGCAATGTTTGCTCCGATCCATAAGGAAATGCTAAGCGAGTGGGCATGGCCACGCACGCAATCAACATCCGGCATATCGCAGCTTTCGCGGCAACGGTGCGCCACGGCAGCGTTACGCGGGCGGCGCGGGCGGTGAACCTGACGCAGCCTGCACTGACACAGGCGATTGCGCGGCTTGAGGCAGATCTGGGCTGCGCATTGTTCGAGCGCGGGCCTGCGGGGATGACGCCGACCGAACCGGCGCTGCTGCTGGCTCCGCGTGCCGAGGCGGCGATTGCGCAAGTCGGCTCGCCAAGGGTGACGGGGACGCAGGTGCGGGCGTTCCTCGCGCTGGCGCGGGCGGGAAGCTATGCCGTTGCGGCAGAAGCGACGGGACTTTCGTCAGCGTCGCTGCATCGCGCCGTGGCTGACCTTTCGGTAGCGCTGGGGCAGCGGTTGGTGGATCGGCGCGGGCGGTCAGTAGCGCTGACGCCTGCGGGGGAGCGGCGCGCGCGCGGGTTTGGCCTTGCAATGGCGGAACTGCGCAGCGGCCTTGCCGAAGTGGCGGCGTGGCAGGGCAAAGCGGCGGGAAGGCTGGTGGTAGGGGCCATGCCGCTGAGCCGTGCACGGTGGCTGCCTGAAACGATCCTGCGCTTTGCCGCGCGTCATCCCGGGGTGGATGTGGCGGTGGTGGAAGGAAGCCATGCCGAACTTTCCGGCCCCCTGCGCGATGGCGAAGTGGACCTGATGCTAGGCGCGCTCAGAACTATTGGGGGGCGCGAGGCGTCATCGCTGGATGATCTGGCGCAGGAGGCTGTGTTCGAAGACAGCCCCGCGCTGGTGATGCGGGCCGGGCACCCGCTGCTTGCAGGCGCGACAGATGGTGCGGCGCTTGCCCGCTTTCCGTGGATTCTCCCGGCGAGCGACACGCCATTGCGCCACTATTGGGAAGGCATGATGCGCGCCGCCGGGGTGGAGCCGCCGCACGTGGGGATCGAGTGCGGATCGGTGCTGACAGTTCGGCAACTGCTGCTGGGTTCGGACGCGCTGACGCTGCTTTCGCCCGCGCAATTGGCGGTGGAATTGCAGGCAGGCGTACTTGCCACGCTGCCGCCCCCAGTGCCGGTGATGCGGACCATCGGCATTACCACCCGCGAAGGGTGGCGACCGACTGCGCCACAAGCTGCCTTCGTAGCGCTGCTGCGCGAGGTTGCGGCGGAAGGCTTTGCATAAATTTATGGCTTGGGCGATGTTTGCATTTGTGACTCTGGCCTGCGCGACGCAGGACCGGCGACATGGAGAGTGTTATTGCCCTGATCGGCTTCGGTGAGGCCGGGTCCACTTTTGCCAAGGCGGCAGGCTGGGAGTCTGCGGCGATGGCCTTTGATATCAACCCGGCACGTCGTGCAGTGATGGAAGAGGCAGGCGTCGTTGCCTGCGCCACCGCCGAATGCGCGCTGTCCGATGCCGATGTGGTGCTGTCGCTGGTCACGGCTGATTCCGCGCTGCCCGCCGCGCAGGACTATGCCGCGTGGCTGAAACCGCAGGCGATCTGGTGCGACATGAACTCGATAGCCCCCGACACGAAGCGCGCGGCGGCCAAGGCCATCGAAGCGGCTGGCGGGCGTTATGTCGATGTGGCGGTGCTGGCCCCGGTCCACCCCGCACGAATGAACGTGCCGCTTCTGATTTCCGGCAAACATGCGGCTGAGGCTGAGGCGCTTTTGCAGGCGGCAGGCTTTACCAAGACCCGCGTTGTTGGTGACGAGATTGGCCGGGCCAGCGCGATCAAGATGATCCGGTCGATCATGGTCAAAGGCGTCGAAGCGCTGACCGCTGAGATGATGCTGGCCGCGACCAAGGCGGGCGTGGTGGACGAAGTGCTGTCCTCGCTCGACGCCAGCGAAAAGGGCGATAGCTGGTTCACCCGGGCCGAATACAATGTGGAACGCATGACCACGCATGGCCTGCGCCGCGCGGCGGAAATGGAAGAAAGCTGCAAAACGCTGGAAGGCCTTGGCATCGAGCCGTTGATGACCAGCGGCACCGTGCGCCGCCAGCGGGAGCAGGCGGGCAAGACCATTCAATTTACCCCAGAGAGGACTGAAGTCGCATGACCATGATCATCGACTGCCACGGCCATTACACCGTGCTGCCCAAGGCGCACGACGAATGGCGTGAAAAGCAGAAGGCCGCGTTCAAGGCCGGGACCGAATGCCCCGCCTATCCCGACATTTCGGACGACGAAATCCGCGAAACGATTGAATCGAACCAGCTTCGCCTGCTGAAAGAGCGCGGCGCGGACATGACGATCTTTTCGCCCCGCGCCAGCGCGATGGCCCCGCATGTGGGCGATCAGACCGTCGCGGTGAAGTGGGCGCAGGTCTGCAACGATCTGATCGCGCGCGTTGTCGGGCTTTATCCCGATATCTTCGCAGGCGTGTGCATGTTGCCGCAGTCGCCCGAAGCGGACATGACCAGCTCGATTGCCGAGCTGGAACGGTGCGTCAATGAACTGGGCTTCATCGGCTGCAACCTGAACCCCGATCCGGGCGGTGGCCACTTCAAGCATCCGCCGCTGACGGACGAATACTGGTTCCCGTTCTATGAAAAGATGGTGGAGCTGGACGTTCCGGCGATGATCCACGTTTCGGGTTCGTGCAACCCGGCGATGCACGCCACCGGCGGCTATTACATCGCGGCAGATACCATTGCGTTCATGCAGTTGCTGGAAGGCGATCTGTTCAGCAAATTCCCGACCCTGCGCTTCATCATTCCGCATGGCGGCGGCGCGGTGCCCTATCACTGGGGACGCTATCGCGGTCTGGCTGACATGCTGAAGAAGCCCGGCCTTGATACGCACCTGATGAACAACGTGTTCTTCGATACCTGCGTCTATCACCAGCCCGGCGTCGATCTGCTGGCCGACGTGATCGAGAACAAGAACATCCTGTTCGGTTCGGAAATGGTCGGCGCGGTGCGCGGCATCGATCCCACCACCGGCTTCTATTTTGACGACACCAAGCGTTACGTCGATGCGCTCGACATCACGGACGCTGAACGCCACGCGATTTTCGAGGGCAACGCGCGCCGCGTGTTCCCGCGCCTCGACGCCAAGCTGAAGGAGAGGGGCCTGTGACGCAAGCAACGCCCAAGCAGAACATCCACGAATACCTTGCCGAACTGGACGATATTCCCGGCACCCGCGTCTATACCGCCGCGCGCGCCCGCAAGGGATACTGGATCAACCAGTTCGCGATGAGCCTGATGAAGGCCGAAAACCGCGAACGGTTCAAGGCCGATGAACGCGCTTATCTGGATGAGTGGAAGATCAGCGAAGATGCCAAGCAGGCGCTGCTGAAGCGTGACTACAACACGCTGCTGGATCTGGGCGGCAACGTCTATTTCCTGTCAAAGCTGTTCTCGTCGGATGGTCTGCCTTTTGCCGAAGCGGTCAGCACCATGACCGACATGACCTGGCCGGAATACCGCCAGATGATGCTGGATGGCGGCCGTTCGCCGGAAGGCAATCGCTCGATCAAGGCCAACCTCGCCGCTGCAGGCGCCGAGGCCAACAAAGGAGCCAACTAAGATGGCCAAGATTACCGCTGGCGTAGGCTCCAGCCACGTTCCGCTGCTGGGTGTCGCTGTCGATCAGGGCAAGTGGCAGGACGATTATTTCGGCCCGATCTTCAAGGGGTACGAATGGACCCGCGAATGGGAAGCCCGCG
>NZ_JBMLSM010000094.1:0-3115 GCF_049240505.1 Novosphingobium sp. | reverse complement strand
GTTCGTCACCCAGCTTCTGGGGGCCTTCAACGACAATCTCTACAAGAACGCGATGGTCCTCTACGCGGTCTACAGCGTGTACAGTTCCGAAGCGGAAGAGGCGCGCTTTTCGGCCATTGCGTCGGCGCTGTTCATCCTGCCGTTCTTCCTGCTTTCCGCGCTCGCCGGGCAACTGGCCGACATGCGCGACAAGGCAAAGATCATCCGCATCGTAAAGGCGTGCGAAATCGCGATCATGCTGGTCGGCGGCGCAGGGCTGGTCATGGCGTGGCTGGGCATGGAAGTGCAATCCATCGCCATCCCGCTGATGCTGGCGGCGCTGCTGGCGATGGGCGTTCATTCCACTTTCTTCGGCCCGATCAAGTATGCGATCCTGCCGCAGCACCTGCACGATCACGAAGTGCTGGCTGGCACCGGTCTGGTCGAGGCAGGCACCTATATCGCCATCCTTGCCGGCACGATTCTGGCGGGCTGGATTCCGGTAGAAATCGCGGCAGGCGGCGTCGTGCTTACGGCGTTGATCGGCTATGTTTCAGGTCGGCAGGTGCCGCCTGCGCCACCGATCATCGAAGCGCAGAAGATCGATTTCAACGTCTTCACATCGTCATGGCGGCTCATCCGTAACACCACGCGCCACCGGCAGGTGTTCATGGCGATCGTGGCCATCAGCTTCTTCTGGACGGTCGGCACCGTATTGTTCATCCAGTTTCCGCCGCTGGCCAAGAACGTGCTCTATGCCAGCAAGGAAGTGGCAAGCCTCTTCCTTGTGATCTTCTCGGTGGGCATTGCCATCGGATCGATGTCGATCAACGCGCTGCTCAAGGGCACCGTCTCGGCACGCTATTCGCCAGCCTCGGTTCTGGTGATGGGCGCCTTCGTCACCGCCTTTCATCTCGTGTGCAAGATGTGGCCGGATCTGCCGGGGCAGCAGCTGATGGATGTCGCCACTTTCGTAGTCCAGCCGCTGGCGATTCCGCTTCTGCTTTGCCTGCTGGGCATCGCCGTCGCCGGTGGCATGTTTGTGGTGCCACTCTACGCCTTCCTGACAACGGTGGTCCACAAATCGGAAACCGCCCGCACGATTGCCGCAAACAATATCGTCAATTCGGGCGCTATGGTCATCGGCGCACTGCTTGCCGGGGCGCTCAGCCACTTCGGCGTGGCACTGGTGGACCAACTCCTGCTCGGCGCAGCAATGTGCGTCATTTCCGCATGGCTGGGCTGGTTGCTCTACAAGGCTGAAAAGGCGGCGAAGGTTGCCTAGGGTCAGGCGATAAACGCCATCACCGCCATGAAGCACGCACAATAAGCGATCAGGAAATCGCGCAGATCCTGCATCGTGATGCGCTTCAGGTCGACCGGCTCTGACCGCACGTCCATTTCGCGCAGGCGCTCTTCGGCGCGGCGCATCGCGGCAACCACTTCCGGCTCATAGCTCGGCAATTCACGCAACACGTGGCGCGGCAGCGACGCACGGAAGGAATTGCGGGCGGTGCCATATACGGCGGCGGGAGCGAGCGACCTGTTCATGACGCTTGCTTAACGCTTTATTCACCTTTCGGTATCCCGCATTTCCGCCATTTTCGGGATCGTTCCAGTGCGGGACAGAAGATCGTTAATCGCCTTGGCTGACCCAAAACACGAAGGGCCGCCCCGCAATGGGACGGCCCTCGCATCGACTGGCCGGAGGAAGACTGGCGCCAGCCGAAAATTCCAGAGGTAGAGGTCAGATGCTGTCGCCGAGCGCGCCCTTGACCTTGCCCTTCACCTGCTGCGCTTCGCCCTTGCGCTCCTGCGCAACACCTTCGGCGTGAAGGCTGGCGTTGTCGGTCGCCTTGCCGATGGCCTGCTTCACGTTGCCGGCAGCTTCATTGGCCAAGCCCTTGGCCTTGTCGGTGAGTTCACCCACAGCACATATCTCCTTGATTTGTCAGGCGAAGTCTATCGCCCCTTCGGAGATAAAAACGCCGCCGCGGGCATCCGGTTCCAGCTCAGATCGCGCCCGCCATTTTCAGAATGATTTGCCACTCCTCAGGCCGCACCGCCCCCACCGACAGGCGCGACAGACGGATAAGGTCCATCTCCTGCAGTTCCGGGGTCGCCTTTACCTGCTTGAGCGTCACGGTCTGCGGCAGTTTCTCCACCGGCTTCACTTTTACCGCAGCCCATTTGCCCTCGGGATCGGTCGGGTCGGTCAGCCCGCCCTCGCTGATCACGATCACGCCAACCACTTCGATCCCGATGTTCGAATGATAGAAGAACGCCAGATCGCCCGGTTGCATCGTGCGCAAATTCCGCGCGGCAAGGTGATTGCGCACCCCGTCCCACGTGCCTTCGCCCTCGGCCACCAGATCGTCCCAGCCATAGACGTCAGGTTCGGACTTCATCAGCCAGAGGTTGCGGCCAGTCGTGTCGGTGATGTTGATTTTGGTCATGAAACCCCGCGAGAATCCCGTTACAGGCGGTTTCCATAGCGACAATTTTCCGAACTGGAACACCATGCCCCTCAAAACCCTGCCGGTGATCTCGTTGACCACCGAGGCCGACGCGCTTTCCCGCGAACTCGGCGAGTCCTTCCAAACCTTCGGCTTCGCGATGGTGAAGGACCACGGCATCGCCCCAGGTCTGATCGCCCGCGCGTGGGAGCTCACCGCCGAATTCTTCGCCCTGCCTGAAGCCGAAAAGCGCAGCTACTACATCGACGGTCTTGGCGGCGCGCGCGGTTACACGCCTTTCGGCACCGAAATCGCCAAAGGCGCAAAGCGCCACGATCTCAAGGAATTCTGGCACGTCGGCCGCGATCTTCCGACGGATCACCCACTCGCCGCGATGTCGATGTTCCCCAACATCTGGCCCACGCGCCCCGAAGGCTTCCGCGAAACCTTCGAGGAACTCTATGCGGAATTCGACCGCGTTGGCGCGCGCATCCTTTCGCGGATCGCGGTGTGGCTCGGCCTGGATGAAAACTGGTTTGATCCCGCGATCGAGGACGGCAATTCGGTGATGCGCCTGCTGCACTACCCGCCCCTGCCCGCCGATGCGGAACCTGGCGCGATTCGGGCGGGCGCGCATGAGGATATCAACCTCATCACGCTGCTGCTGGGGGCTGAGGAAG
>NZ_JBMLSM010000093.1:5459-45886 GCF_049240505.1 Novosphingobium sp. | reverse complement strand
GCCAGATCATCTCGACCTTCTCGAAGAAGCCGGTGTTCGGCTACCTCGGCATGGCTTACGCGATGGTTGCCATCGGCGTGGTCGGGTTCATCGTGTGGGCGCACCACATGTACACCACCGGTCTCGACGTGAACACGAAGATGTACTTCACGGCCGCAACGATGGTGATCGCGGTGCCGACCGGCATCAAGATCTTCTCGTGGATTGCGACGATGTGGGGCGGCAGCCTTGAGTTCAAGTCGCCGATGGTCTGGGCGATCGGCTTCATCTTCCTGTTCACCGTGGGCGGCGTGACCGGCGTCGTGCTGGCGAACGGTGGCGTGGACGACAACCTGCACGACACCTACTACGTTGTGGCGCACTTCCACTACGTGCTGTCGCTGGGTGCGGTGACCTCGCTCTTCGCCGGGTTCTACTACTGGTTCCCGAAGATGAGCGGCCGGATGCACTCCGAGTTCCTCAGTCACCTGCAGTTCTGGGTGTTCTTCGTCGGCGTGAACCTGATCTTCTTCCCCATGCACTTCCTTGGGGTTCAGGGTATGCCGCGTCGTTATCCCGACTATGCGCTGGCTTACTCTTACTGGAATGAAATCGCCTCGAACGGCTACCTCATCATGGCTGCTTCGATCGTGATCTTCTTCATCAACATCGCTTACGCGTTCCTCGCCGGCAAGAAGGCTGAAGCCAACTACTGGGGTGAAGGTGCGACGACGCTGGAATGGACCCTGTCCTCGCCGCCGCCGTTCCACCAGTTCGAGACGCTACCGGTGATCGACGACACTGCTCACGCACACTGAGCAAGCTGTCGGCCAGCGGGCTGAAACAAGAGGGCCTCCGGGGAAATCCGGGGGCCTTTTTTGTTGCGGAAGATCGCGCAATAACGCCTCGTCCCGTTTTGCTTCCCATGAGCATCACCTGCGCGTATAGGCCCGGCCAATCATGGATTCAGCAAAGCCCCTTGGCCCGGATGTAGCCCTGCCTGCAGAGTGGCGCGATTTCTTCGCGCTGACCAAGCCGCGCGTGATGACGCTGGTGATTTTCAGCGGCCTGTGCGGTCTGCTGGCTGCGCCGGGCACTATTCACCCGGTCATCGCATTCACGGCGATCCTGTGCATCGCCGTGGGCGCGGGCGGGGCTGCGGCGCTGAACATGTGGTGGGAAGCCGATATCGACAGCGGGATGAAGCGCACTGCCGCCCGTCCGCTGCCAGCAGGCCGCATGGACCGTACTTCTGCGCGCGACTTCGGTGTGGCGCTTGCAGCGGGTTCGGTGATGGTCATGGGCCTCGGCGTCAATTGGCTGGCCGCCGGCATTCTTGCCTTTTCGATCTTCTACTACGCGTGGATCTACACCGTCTGGCTGAAACCGCGCACGCCGCAGAACATCGTGATCGGTGGCGGGGCAGGAGCGTTTCCGCCGATGATTGGCTGGGTTGCGGTAACGGGCGACATCACCCTGATGCCGGTCCTGCTGTTTCTGATCATCTTCATGTGGACACCACCGCACTTCTGGGCACTCGCGCTGTTCGTGCAGACCGATTACGCCAAGGTCGGCATCCCGATGATGCCGGTTGTTGCGGGCGAAAAGTCGACCCGGCGGCAAATCCTGATCTACGCAATCCTGCTGCTGCCGGTGACGCTGGCACCCTGGTGGATTGGCGGGACCGGTGCGATCTATGGCTGGTCGGCGCTTGCGCTCGGCCTGATTTTCGTGGCGCTTTCGGCCAAGGTTGGTCTGCGGGATGCCACACCGGATGATGCCATGCGGCCTGAAAAGCGGCTGTTTGCCTATTCCGTGCTCTATCTTTTCGTCCTTTTCGGCGTGCTGGCGGGGGACCGCATCGCCACTGTGCAAGGCTGGCAATGATGAACAATGCCCAAGACAATGCCCCGAATGCTGCCGGAGGCCCTGATCGTCTGTCCAAAGAGCAGACCGATCTCTATCGCGCGCGCCAGCGTGGGCGGAACAAGGTTCTCGGAATTGTGCTGGGGTCGCTCGCGATTCTGTTCTTCGCTATTTCGATCGTGAAGATCGCGGCACAGGCAACCGGAGCGCACTGACATGGCAACCACCGTTGTACCTGATACCGCCAAGAACCGCAGGGTCGGCATTCTTGCTGCTGGCGGCGCGCTTGCCATGTTGGGGCTGGGCTATGCCTCGGTGCCGCTCTATCGCCTGTTCTGCCAGGTTACGGGATACGGTGGCACGACGCAGCGCGCAGACGCCGTGACGGCGGCAGGGGTCAAGATCGCCGGGAAAGTCGTGACGGTCCGTTTCGATGCGAATGTCGCGCGCGACATGCCGTGGGAATTCAAGCCCATGCAGGTCAAGCAGGAAGTGCGCATTGGGGAGCGCCAGATCGCCCGCTATTACGCGCGCAATCTGGCAAACCGGAAGGTCACGGGTACGGCGATCTTCAACGTCTCGCCCGAACAGGCAGGCAAATATTTCAACAAGATCGAGTGCTTCTGCTTTACCGAGCAGACGTTGCAGGCGGGGCAGGATGTGCCGATGCCGGTGATCTACTATGTGGACCCGGCGATTCTCGATGATCCGGCAGCGAAGGACATCGAAGAGATCACGTTGAGCTATACTTTCAACGAAACGCACGAAAGCCTTGCTGCGGCGGCGCAAAAGCCTGTTTCGCAACCGATGGAAAAGCCTCTGGACCCGGCGCGAGCGCGGCGATAAAGGCCAATTTGAACTGCGCGCCGGGCGTAATGCCGGGCGATGCACATATGACCAGACCTGACTGGGGGATTTCGACGATCATGGCCGGCGCTAAGAACCACGATTATCACATTCTGCCGCCCGATATCTGGCCGTTCGTCGGCGCGATGTCGGCACTGACGATGGCCGTTGGCGGCGTCTTCTGGATGCACGAAATGGCCGGTGGCACTGCTGTGTTCCTGCTTGGCCTGCTGGGCGTGATCGTCACGTTCTTTTCGTGGTTCGGAAAGATCATCAAGGAAGCTCACGCGGGTGACCATACCCCGGTGGTGCAGCTTCACCAGCGTTACGGCATGATCCTGTTCATCGCTTCGGAAGTGATGTTCTTTGTTGGCTGGTTCTGGGCGTTCTTCGACTTTTCGCTGTTCCCGTCGGAACTGGCAGAGGTCGTGGCCGGCCAGTGGCCGCCCAAGGCGATCGAAGCGGTCATGGACCCGTTCGACCTGCCGCTGCTCAACACGCTCATCCTGCTTTGCTCGGGCACGACGTTGACCTGGGCGCACCACGCGCTGATCCACGGTGATCGCGACGGGCTGAAGAAGGGCCTCTGGGCAACGATCCTGCTCGGTGCGGTTTTCTCGGCCATTCAGGCTTACGAATACGGCGCAGCGCCGTTTGCGTTCGGCACCAACACGTTCGGTTCGTCGTTCTACATGGCGACCGGCTTCCACGGCTTCCACGTGATTGTCGGTACGATCTTCCTGATCGTCTGCCTGATCCGCGTCTACAAGGGCCACTTCACCCCGCGCCAGCACTTCGGCTTCGAAGCGGCAGCGTGGTACTGGCACTTCGTTGACGTGGTGTGGCTGTTCCTGTTTGTTGCGATCTATGTGTGGGGCAGCTGGGGCTATCCTACCCACTGATGAGCGATCATTCGTGAATCAGGGCGATAGCCAAGATACGAAAGGGCAGTCCGGGCTTACCGCGACTGCCCTTTTCGGTTTGTGTCCACGCTGCGCGACCAAGGGGGCTTGGGCCGGGCCGGGCGCGCTGGCGGCGCGATGTGGAGCCTGCGGGCTTGAGCTTGAACGGTATGAACCGCGCGGGCGTGCGATGTATCTGGTGGTTCTGCCGGTGACGATCCTGCTGGTGCTGGCAGCGCTGAAGCTGGACGAACTGGTGCAACTCCCGGTCTGGGCGTTGATCGCGCTGTGGGGTGTGATTGTGCCGCTGGTGGTGACCGTGGCGCTGCGCTTTGCCAAGGCAGCAGCGTTGATCGCGCGACTCGAGAAGGAAGGCCTGATCTGATGCGGCGCGTGCCAATTGTTTCGACGCTTATCGTGATTGGCGCGGTGCTGACCATGATCGGGCTTGGTGTGTGGCAATTGCAGCGACTGGATGAAAAGCAGGCGATGCTGGCCCGCTATGCCGCTGCGGTGGTTGATGGGGCCTCGGTCGCCTATCCTGCGGATGACAAGGCGGCGATCGAACTGGCGCTGTTCCATCGTGCGGAAGTGGATTGCCGGTCGATCTCCGGTCCGTGGAATTCGATTGCCGGGCGCAATGCGTCCGGGGAGACAGGTTATGTCCATCTCGCAAATTGCGCGATTGGCGGCGGGCAAACCGCGTGGGTGCAGGCTGGCTGGACCAAGAGGCCGCAGCACCCGGATTGGACCGGAGGCAAGGTCATAGGGCTGATCGCCCCTTATATTGATGGCACGGCGCGGCTGATCGCCGATCCACCTGCGCCGGGCTTTGCGAAGAGTGCGCGCCCCGATCCCGCCGATGTGCCCAACAACCACCTCGCTTACGCGGTGCAATGGTTCTTCTTCGCAGGCGTGGCGCTGATCATCTATGGTTTGGCTTTGCGCAAACGTTGGCGGGAGAGGTGAACGGCCCTCCCCGTTGATGGGGGCCGCAAGCTCTGTGCTTGGCCCTTCACCCCCACCCAACTCCGACTAGGCAGCAAGCTGCCAAGTCTCCGTATCCCTCCCCCATCGAGGGGGAGGGCTGGCCGTGCCAGAATCCTTGCCACATCGGTCTGTGGCCGCTAACCGCGCAAACCCATGAAGTACGTCAGCACACGGGGGCAGGCACCCTCGCTCGATTTTCAGGGCGTCACGCTCGCAGGCCTTGCCTCGGACGGGGGCCTTTATGTGCCCGAGACCTGGCCGCAGTTCAGTGCGGACGAGATCGCAGGCATGGCCGGGCTGCCCTACGCCAAGCTGGCGCAGACCATCATGCAGCCCTTTGTGGGTGATTGCCTGACGCCCGAACGGTTGTTGGAACTGTGTGAGCAGGCCTATGGCCGTTTCGCGCACGCTGGCGTCACGCCGCTGCGCCAGCTGGACGAGACGCAGTGGGTGCTGGAGTTGTTCCACGGCCCGACGCTGGCGTTCAAGGACGTGGCCCTGCAATTGCTCGGCCTGTTGTTCGAAGAATTTCTGGCGAAAGGTGACGATCACCTGACCATCGTCGGCGCGACGTCTGGCGATACCGGCTCAGCAGCGATAGATGCCGTGGCAGGGCGCGCGAAGGTCGACATCTTCATGCTCCATCCACATGGCCGCGTTTCCGATGTGCAGCGTCGCCAGATGACGACGGTGATTGCGCCCAACGTTCACAACATCGCCATTGATGGCAGCTTTGACGATGCGCAGGCGATGGTGAAGCGCATGTTCAATGATGCTGCGATGACCGGACGGTTCGGTATTGCGGCGGTCAATTCGATCAACTGGGCGCGACTGATGGCGCAGGTGGTCTATTACTTCTACGCCGCGCTGCAGCTGGGCGCGCCGCACCGCAAGGTTGCGTTCTCGGTACCGACCGGGAATTTTGGCGACGTGTTTGCGGGTTATGTCGCGGCCAAGATGGGCCTGCCTATCGAGCGGCTGATTGTCGCCACAAACGTCAACGACATTCTCCACCGCGCGCTGTCGAGCGGCGACTATTCGGCCAGCACCGTAACGCCGACGGCGGCACCGTCGATGGACATTCAGGTTTCGTCGAACTTCGAACGCCTGCTGTTTGATGGCTGCGGTCGCGATGGCGCTGCGCTTGCCGCGCAGATGAAGGCCTTTGAAGAAGCCAAGGCCATGCAGCTGACCAATGCGCAGCGCGAATCGGCGGCGGCGCTGTTCACGTCGGCCCGCGCCGATGCAGGCGATATGGCCAATGCGATGCGCTGGGCGTTCGAGGAATGCGGCGAGGTGCTCGATCCGCACACGGCCATCGGTCTTCACGCCGCGCGTGCGGCGGAAGGCATTCCGGCAGGCGTGCCGATCGTCACGCTGGCAACGGCGCACCCGGCCAAGTTCGTCGACGCGGTTGAGCGCGCTACCGGCGTCCGTCCCGGCCTGCCCGCGCGCGTGGGCGACCTGTTCGAGCGGGAAGAGCGCTGTGATCGCCTGCCTGGCGAATATGAAGCTGTTGCCGCTTATGTGGCCGAACGCGCGACGCTGAAACATGGCTGAACTCGATCTCCAGCCAAAGCTGATGGTTGGCGAGGGCTGGGCGGACTTTGCCCTGCTCGATTCCGGGCATGGGCGGAAGCTGGAGCAATACGGACGGCATCGCTTCATCCGCCCAGAGGCTCAGGCGATGTGGACGCCGCGCCTCACCGATTGGCAGGCCGATGGTGAGTTCGTACCGGGATCGGACGAGGATGGCGGCGGGCGCTGGGTATTCGATCGCCCGGTGCCACGCGAAGGCTGGGAACTGGGTTGGAACGATGTGCGGTTTACCGCATCGTGCACGCCGTTTCGCCATCTCGGCTTCTTCCCGGACATGGCCCCCGTGTGGGACTGGATGGGGGAGAGGCTGAATGGAAAAGACCAAGCGCAGACGCTGAACCTCTTTGGCTATACCGGCGTCGGTACGCTTGCGCTGTCGCAATACGGTCCGGTGACGCATGTCGATGCGTCGAAGAAATCCGTTGCGCAGGCGCGCAGCAACGCGCAGCTTTCGGGCATGGACAGCCGCCCGGTGCGCTGGATCGTTGACGATGCGGCCAAGTTTACCGCGCGCGAAGTGCGGCGTGGGCGGCGGTATGACGGGATCATCCTTGACCCTCCCAAATTTGGTCGCGGGCCTGATGGTGAGGTCTGGCGGCTTGAGGAAAGCCTGCCGGGGCTGGTGGCCGATTGTGCGCAGCTTCTGGATGCCGACAGCCGGTTCCTGTTCCTGACGGTCTATGCCGTGCGTATGTCCTCGCTTGCGATTGCCGGTCTGCTGGCCGAAGCACTGAAGGATCTGGGCGGCACGATTGAACACGGGGATCTGGCCATCCGCGAGGCGGGCGAGGGCGGGCGACATCTGCCAACCGCGATCTTCGCACGGTGGAAAAACTGAAACCCTTGCAGCGCGGTGGACTCGTCCGCGCGCCAGTGCCAAAGGCCGGACCATGACCGACAGCCTGATCCTTGAAGTCGCCAACCTCGAAACCGAC
The DNA here is from genome assembly GCF_049240505.1 of Novosphingobium sp. Classification (GTDB taxonomy): domain Bacteria; phylum Pseudomonadota; class Alphaproteobacteria; order Sphingomonadales; family Sphingomonadaceae; genus Novosphingobium. The sequence goes on along the minus strand of NZ_JBMLSM010000093.1, from coordinate 38,769 downwards.
GTTCTCACCGGGATTTACTCGGAAGAGACCGGGCGGCCGCAGCCGCTGCGCATCACCATGCGCGTCGGGCTGAAGTATCAGGATCGCTACACGCCTGACTGTCCGCTGGCGGCCAGCAAGAATTACATGGACCTCAAGTTCGCGGCGACCGAAGGCCTGCCCAAGGGGGTCCATTTCAAGCTGATCGAGGCCGTGGCAGACCACATCATCGAAACGCTGCTGTTGCAGGATGATAGGGTGACGTGGGTGGAAGTGAAGATCGTGAAGCTGGCGATCAGTGAGAACGGCGAAGAGATCGGCATTACCCTGAAGCGCGAACGACGCGGCGGGGCTTTCGCCTGATGGCCCGTCCGCTGGCGCTGATTACCGGAGGGTGGCGGCGGATCGGCGGGGCGATTGCGCGCAAGCTGGCAAGCGAAGGTTGGGATCTGGCGCTGCACGCGCACCGACCGGATACTTTCGACGCAGAGTTCAAGGCGCAGCTCGAATGGCTTGGTGCCGCCGTCCATCCGGTTGCCGGTGATCTGGAAGACCCGGCATTCCCGCCCGTGCTGATGGCGCAAGTGGCAGCCACCGCAGGCCGTTCGCCAGACCTTCTGGTCAACTGTGCTTCGCTGTTTCACGACGATACGGTCGATACCATCACGCCTGATGCGCTGGAGCAGCACTTCAGGGTGAACCTGTTTGCGCCGCTGCTGCTGACGCGCGCGTTTGCCGAAGCGCTGGGGGAGCGGACGGGGTCCGTGGTCAACATCCTTGATCAACGTGTGATCAATCCGGTGCCTGACCAGATCAGCTACACGATCTCCAAGCAGGCGCTCCACGCCTCGGTGCGTACATTGTCACGTGCGATGGCGCCGAAAGTACGCGTCAATGGCGTGGCGCCGGGCCTGATTCTGCCGACCGTCGATTACGATGCCGAGCAATGGCGGCGGCTTGAAGAGGTGATGCCGCTCAAGCGACTGCCGGGTGCGGATGAAATTGCCGATGCGGTCCACTATCTGGCCAGCGCCGCCTCGGTGACGGGGCAGACTTTGTTTGTCGATGCGGGCGCAAGCCTTGAATCTTACCCCCGTGACTTCGTATACATGGGCAAGTGAGCAGCGCATCGCCCTTGATTGACAGGTTCGCACGGCGAATCACCTACCTCCGGCTTTCGGTGACCGACCGGTGCGATCTGCGTTGCGCCTATTGTATGCCCGAACGGATGGAGTTTCTGCCCAAGGCCGAAGTGCTCAGCCTTGAAGAATTGCACCGCCTGTCGCTGCACTTCATCGCGCGGGGCGTGCGCAAGCTGCGGCTGACCGGGGGCGAGCCGCTGGTGCGGCGCGACATGATCGATCTGGTGCGGGCGCTTGGGCGCAAGCTGGGGGACGGGCTGGACGAACTCACGCTGACCACCAATGGAACGCGATTGGCCGAGTTTGCCGATGACCTGGCGGCTGCCGGCGTGAAGCGGATCAATGTGTCGCTCGATACGCTGGATCGCGCCGCCTTTGCCAAACTCTCGCGCCGCGACATGCTGCCGCAGGTGCTGGAAGGCATCGCGGCGGCAAAGGAAGCGGGGCTGAAGGTCAAGATCAACGCAGTTGCACTGAAAGACATCAACGAGGCCGAATTGCCCTCGCTGATCGCATGGGCGCATGGCGCGGGCCATGACATGACGCTGATCGAGGTCATGCCGCTGGGAGAGGTGGAGGGGGATCGCTTCGATCACTATCTGCCGCTTGATGCGGTGCGGCGCGATCTGGAAAGGCGCTGGACGCTGACGGCTAGCGATGCGCGTTCGGGTGGCCCCGCGCGCTATGTCGATATTGCCGAGACGGGCGGGCGACTTGGATTCATTACGCCGTTGACCGGCAATTTCTGCGATGGTTGCAACCGCGTGCGGGTGACGGCAACGGGGCAGCTTTACATGTGCCTCGGCGGAGAAGGGCGCGTCGATTTGCGTGCGGCGCTGCGTTCGGACGATCCCGATGGGGCTTTGGCCGAATGCTTTGCCCGCGCGATGGGGGAAAAGCAGCAGCGCCACAGCTTCGTCATCGACAAGCCCGGCGGCGCGCCTGCCGTTTCCCGCCATATGTCGACCACAGGCGGCTGATCCTGATGACGAAGCTGGTGTTCATGGGGCGTCTGGAAGACGTGGCGGGCACGGGCGAGATGTCCGTTGCGCCCGGTCCGGTGGAGCAGATACTTGCCGCGCTTGATCCGGCGCTGGCGGTGGAACTGCTGGGCGAGAAAGTGCGGATGGCCATCAACGGCAAGTTGCTGACCGACATGGGCGGCATCGTGCTGGGTGAAGGTGATGAGCTGGCGTTTCTGCCCCCGGTCAGCGGTGGCTGAGGTCCGTCTCGCGCTTTCGCCGTTCAATCCTGCGGCGGAGATTGCCGCATTCAATGCGCTCCATCCCTGCGCGGGTGGTATTGTCACGTTTCTGGGGCAAGTCCGCGATGGCGGTGGGGTAGAGGCGCTGGAACTGCAGCACTACGCGCCGATGACCTTGCCAGGCATGGAAGAACTGGCGCGCATAACGCAGACGCGCTGGCCGGTAGACGGTCTTCTGATTCTCCACCGCAGCGGCGTGATGTATCCGGGCGATGCTATCGTGCTGGTCTGCGCGGCGGCGCGCCACCGCCGGGATGCCTTTGCCGCGGCGGATTTCGCGATGGACCATCTGAAGAGCGAATCATGGTTCTGGAAGCGGGAGAAGACCGCGCAGGGCTGGCGCTGGATCGAACCGCGCACAGAGGACCGTGAGGATCTGTCGCGCTGGGGTAATACCAACCTGCAGTGATTCCGACCTATGAGGATTGCCTGTTTCCGTTTGCTGGCTAGGAGGAGTCGCAGCGGCGATGTGGTTCATCGTCGCAAGGCTGCGACGACGACCAGCGAGCGGGAACAGGCAACCCTGCGCCCCTTGGCGCAGTTTACCCTGAGCGGCTGGCTTGCCAGCCAGCCGAAGGGGGCGGTTTCTGGCGGCCCTCGGACAGCGGCGCGTCCTCGGTATGATGAACCACATCACCCCTTCGGACGCTTCTTGCCGAGAACCGCCAAAAACCGTCCTCATAGGTCGGGATCACTGCAGGTTGGTATTAGGCGCCAAGCTTTGTCTTGAGTTGGTCGATGCTCTGCGTTTCAGCTTGCACCAGCGCTTCCACTTCCACTCGCGCGGCCCGAACTGCCTTCAGATCGGCGTCCGAGCCATCCACCGCGCGGTTGCTGGCTTCCGCTTCAAGCCGGTCAAGATCGGCCAGCGGCAGGGCGACAAGCGAGCGCGCCGCCTCAAGACCGGCGAGCGCGACCGAGGCCACAGACCAGCTTTCGCTGCCTTTTGTGGAACCGCCTGCGGCGTTGATGGTGCGAGTCGCAGAAGGGAGGCGCGATTCGAATGTTGTGTGGCCCTCGGTGGCTTTCGCAACAAGCGAAGTGAGGCGCTCTTCAAGGCCTTCACTCATGATTGAGGGCGGCGGTGAAGCCGGACGGGCCGCTGACGCTGATTGGTAGGCATCCTCGGCTGGTCTGCGGGCGAGCGAAGGGAACTGGCTGCGGTCGGCGCAGCCGCCGATCAGCAGGGCAATTGCTGGTGCGGCCATTGCGGCAAGGGCGGGAATGCGCTTTATCATTCCCGCGCCATAGCATGACGGGCAACGCTCGCCAGCGTTCGCGTGCAGGGTCGGTGCAAAGAGGCCTGATTTCAGGCAAGATCGCATTGACACGAGGCCCGGCTTTGATTATCCGCGCCCTTCTTTCCGGGACCCTGCACATAGCGGGGAAACGGTGCTTTGCCCGTTGTCAGCGATTCGCAGGCGTAGGGCGCCTCATTTGGAATCGCCTCGGGCAACCGCAGGCTTTTGGAACGGATACACAGAACGATGTTCGCAATCGTGCGCACGGGCGGCAAGCAGTATCGGGTCGCCGCCGGAGACAAGATCGCGGTCGAGAAGCTGGCAGGCGAAGCCGGCGACAAGATCACGCTGGGTGAAGTCCTCCTCGCCGGTGAAGGCGATTCGTTGGCTGACGCCGCGAAGGTCACTGTTTCGGCAGAGATCATCGCTCAGGCGAAGTCGGAGAAGGTGATCGTGTTCAAGAAGCGCCGTCGCCACAACTATCGTCGCCGCAACGGTCACCGCCAGCAGATGACTCTGCTGCGCATCGTGTCGGTCGCCTGAGCGCAAACGGAATTCGGAGTAATCTGAGATGGCACATAAAAAAGCAGGCGGCTCTTCGCGCAACGGTCGCGACTCAGCAGGCCGCCGCCTTGGCGTGAAGAAGTTCGGCGGTCAGGAAGTGATTGGCGGCAACATCATCATCCGTCAGCGCGGAACCCGCGTGTACCCCGGTGCCAATGTTGGCATGGGTAAGGATCACACCCTGTTCGCGCTGGCCGAAGGCCGCGTGCGCTTCCACGCCGGAAAGCTTGGCCGCAAGTACGTGTCGGTCGATATGATGGCCGAAGCGGCAGAATAACCGGATGGTCATTCAAAGGGCCGTCCTGATGGGATGGCCCCGCCAGCTTTTCGGAGCTGGCCGATAGAGGGGGAGGGCCAGGCCCATCTCCCTCTTTTCATGTCTCCCTCGGACATCAACCCGCTTCCTCGCAATCGGACGCTTCTCGCGCCCGATCTGGCGCAGGGCGCAATACCTCTGTCACGTCAGCAGCTTAGTTGCGCGTTGGCAGAGGGGCCGAGAATGGAGACTTGAGATGTTCATTCGCAGCGAACGGTTGTTCCTGCGGCCGGGCTGGCCGGAGGATTGGGCCGAACTCCACGCCTTGATCGATGATGAGGCCGTGGTCCGCAACCTCGCGCGGGCACCGTGGCCCTATGGCCCTGACGATGCCCGCAACTTTGCCGCCCTTCCGCAGGCGGACAGGCATCCGCACTTTTTCGTGACGCTGCCTGGCGCCCACGGATCGCGGCTTGTCGGTTGTGTCGGGCTGGTAGAAGCCGGTGGCGATGCCGAACTGGGGTACTGGATCGCGCAGCGCCACTGGGGACAGGGCTATGCTACCGAAGCAGTGCGCGCCTTGCTTTCCTTTGCGCGGACGCTTGGACATCGGCGCGTGATTGCCACACCTTTTGCCGACAATGCGGCGTCTGCGCGCGTATTGGCCAAGGCCGGTTTCCGTCCAACCGGAGAAGTGCGCCAGTTACGCAGTCCGGCACGCAACGCGCCGACTGCGGCGCTTGTCCATGCCGTCAACCTTGTGGCACCGGTAGACGCCGACGGGCCTGAGGATGGCGGTTTCGAGCCGATGCGACGGGCAGCGTAATCAACAAAAAGGGCTTCCCGCAGGAAGCCCTTTTTCGTTCAGCCCCGCATCACGGCATCGGGAAATTCGCTGTCGGCCTTGCCGATCAATGCCCTGTCGTCATGCTGCCAAGGATGGAAGCCCGGCAGGAAATAGCTGAGCCATGCGGGCAGGATGCGACGGATAACGCCCGGCTTCCACAGCAGATAGGCCGCCAGCTTCCACTTCCATTTCGCGCCGGTCAGGCCATCCTGCGCCAACAGGTCCAGCGTGTCCTCCACGCGGTGGGTGATGAAGTTCTTGGTCACCACCACCATCATCAGCGATTTGACCTTCCACCGCTTCCACCGGCTCCAGTCGCGTGTGGCGTGCGCCCAGGTGTCATAGGCGACGCCCTTGTGTTCGATCTCTTCGATCGCGTGCCAGCGCCACATATTTGCAGCTTCCTCCTCAGCCCCGGCGAAATGCGCGGGGTTGGCAAGGAATTCGTGCGCCATCATCGCGGTGTAGTGCTCCAACGCCATCGTTGCAGCAAGGTTGAGGATGATGGGGCGGTCCTTGGTGAGCGCCAGCATCTCTTCAACGCGCTTGTCGATCCGCGCGATGTCATAGCCAGCGTTTTCCGCTGCGCGGTTGAACGCAACATGCTCGCGCGTGTGGTTGATTTCCTGGCGCACGAAGGCGCGGATTTCAGCTTCCAGCTTGGGCGGCACGCCATCGCGATGGGCTTTCACCGCTTCGATGAAGAACGCCTCGCCGCGCGGAAAGGTGGCCGACAGCGCATTGTGCCACGCTGTTGCGACCGGATCATTGTTCAGCCACCAGCGGCCCGCCGGTTCATTGCGGCCAAAGCGACGGTCGCGGATCGTGATCGTCAGGTCGGCGGGCGTAGGCGCAACCTTGCCGTTCGCGGCGCTGCGCTCTAGTGCGATAGTTTGGGTCATGGCTGTCATGGGTCACAATCTAGGCGTGCTTACATCAATGTCAATAAGGAAGCGTCTGCCGCCAGAAGAAAGCCGCATGGCCGCGCTCGAAGCCGCGCGCGCGTTGCTGGTCGAGACGGGGCCGCAGGCCGTGACGCTCAAGGCCGTGGCAGGGCGAATCGGGCGCACGCACGCCAATCTCCTGCACCATTTCGGGTCGGCAGCAGGTCTGCAAAAGGCGCTTGCGAAGCATCTGGCTGAAACCATCTGCGCCACGATCCGGGAAGCGGTGATTGCCAGCCGTTCCGGTATCGGCTGCCCGCGCGATGTGGTGGACCTGACGTTCGACGCTTTCGACAAGGAAGGCGCAGGCGCGCTCGCTTCGTGGATGCTGCTTTCGGGCAATGAAGATGCGCTCGATCCGATCGTTGATACGATCCACGATCTGGTCGTCGATCTCGACGAATATCAGTCCGGGGCACAGCGCAGCACCACGCTGGCGCTCACGCTGATGGCGCTGGGCGATGCGCTGATGGGCGGGCCACTGGCCCAAGCGCTCGATCTGCCGCGCACGGCTGCGCGGGACCGTGCCGAACAGATGCTGATTGAGGGGATTGCCGCGCAGGCTACTCAGGCGCCGTAAGCGACATCCATGCCGGGGCGAGGGCGGGTGAAATGTCCTCGACCCGCCGATGGTCCACGGCAAGGCCAAGATCGGGATAGGCTACCCTTTGTCGCGCCGGGTCCGAATCGGCCAGTGGCACGACCACCAGTCTGCGATTGACCTTCTGCCGCCAGTTCATCCGGGCGGTGTTTTCCTGCCCCACATAGCAGCCCTTGGTGAAGCTGACGCCGTTCAGGTCCACCGCGTTGCATTCCAGCCATAGAACGTCGGAATTGCCGAGTTCGGCCTGTCCTTCGGCCACACCGAGCGAAAGCCGATGCGCGCGCCACGCATTGTCTGCACCCTTGTCTTCCACAGAAACGGGCGCAATCCAGCGTTGGCCCAATGCGGCAAGGCGGGGGTCGGCCGCGCCACCATCACCAGTGTGTGCTTCCCAGAACACGCCAAGGTCTTCGGCCCGCTCGATGCCGATTTTCCGGCGCAGCCGGTAAAGCGTCAGCCGCTTGGCCAGCGCGTCTGCCTGCGCGGCTTCGCAATCGATCAGCAAGCCATCAAGCCCGTCCGGCCAGACGAGGAAATCGAACATCACCTTGCCTTGGGGCGTCAACAGGGCTGTCCATACCGGCAACGTGCCTTTGACGTCGTTGGTGACGAGGCCTTGCAGAAAAGCGGCTACGTCTTCGCCGGATTCCAGCGGCTTGAGACGAACAAGTGCGCGTTCGAACAGGCGGGAAGAGGTTTCGGTCATGGGCTGGTAGATAGGGAGTGCCACGGCTAAGGGGAAGGCCATGACGACCACGACTCTTACGATCCGCCGCCCTGACGATTGGCATGTTCACCTTCGTGACCGCGATGTGCTGGCGGGCGTTGCGCCCTATACCGCGCGGCAGTTCGCGCGCGCGATTGTCATGCCGAACCTTTCGCCACCGATGACCGATGTGGCGGGCGTTGCGGCCTATCGTGATCGGATTCTGGCAGCTCTGCCACAGGACAGCGATTTCACGCCGTTGATGACGCTGTACCTTACCGATTCGACCGACGTGGCCGAAGTCGAGCGTGGGTTTGTCGACGGCGTATTCGTCGCGGCCAAGCTTTATCCTGCACACGCCACCACCGGGTCGGCGCATGGCGTCACTGACATTCGCAATATCTATCCGGTGCTCGAAGTTATGCAGCGCATCGGAATGCCCCTGCTGATTCACGGCGAAGTGACCGATGCCCACGTCGATATCTTTGATCGTGAGGCTGTGTTTATCGAACGCACGCTGGCCCGGCTCGTGGCCGATATGCCGGACCTTCGCGTTGTGTTCGAACATATCACCACCGAAGAGGCCGCGCAGTTTGTGGAAAGTGCCGGACCGAACATCGCAGCCACGATCACGCCACAGCACCTGCACATCAATCGCAATGCCATGCTGGTGGGTGGGATCCGTCCGCACGCCTTCTGCCTGCCCGTGGCCAAACGCGAGAAGCACCGCCTTGCGCTGCGCAAACTCGCGACGTCCGGGTGCGGGCGGGTGTTTCTGGGCACCGACACAGCGCCCCATGCCAAGCACCTGAAGGAAGCGGCCTGCGGCTGTGCCGGCATTTTCAACGCGCCCTTCGCGCTGGAAAGCTATGTGACCGTGTTTGATGAGGAGGACGCGCTCGACAAGTTCGAAGCCTTCGCCTCGCTCAATGGACCCGCGTTCTATCGGATGCCCGTGAACGAAGGCACGATCACGCTGGAGAAAAGCCCGGTCGAAGTGCCTGAAGTCGTGGACTGCAACGGCACCATGATCGTGCCATTTCACGCAGGAGAAACGCTGGGTTGGCGTATCGCCTAACTGGCGTTGCGTGTCCGTTTCACCATGTCCCAGCTATAGAGCGCGATTGCCGTCCAGATCAGCGCGAAGCACGCAAGACGTGTAACGTCGAGCGATTCGCCAAACACTGTCAGCCCCAGAATGAAGCTGATGGTGGGCGCAAGGAACTGGACGAAGCCCAGCGTCGACAGCGGCAACCGACGCGCAGCAACGGCAAAGAGCAGCAGCGGAATCGCAGTTACCACGCCCGATATCAGCAGCATCGGCGTGATGTGGCCGCCCATGCCAAGGCTCGATCCTTGCGGGGAAATTCCTGCAATCCATACGATCGCCACGCCCGGTGCAACCAGCAACATCGTCTCGATCGTCAGGCCGGGCACCGCGCCCACCGGAGCTTTCTTGCGCACGAAGCCATAGAATGCGAAGGTGAAGGCAAGCGATAGCGCAACCGCCAGAGTATCCACCGCGCCGCCCAGCAGCAGCGCGATACCCGCACCAGCCAACGCCACCGCCGCCCACTGCACCCGCGTCAGCCGTTCACCCAGAAAGACTGTGCCCAGAACCACGTTGATCAGCGGGTTGATGTAATAACCCAGGCTCGTGGCGAGGACGTGACCGCTGTTGATTGCGATGACGTAGATCAGCCAGTTCGATCCGATGAGCAGCGCGCTCAACACGAGCAGGCCAAGCACATGCCGGCTGCCCAGCGCTGCATGCACATCTGGCCATTGTTTGCGCAGCGAAATGATCACGAGGCACACGGGCACCGTAAAGATCACGCGCCAGCCTACCAGTTCAAGCGGTGGCACCGGACGCAGAGCGTGGAAGAACAGCGGCAGCAGCCCCCAGCACACATAAGCAGCGAGAGCTGCGATGAGTCCTCTGCGCAAAGTCGTGGATTCGTTCATATTGTGCGCCCTGCCAGCAATGTGAGGCACGGCCAAGCCCCTCAATCCAATCGTTTCATCGGTGACCAGCTTCGACCTGTCGCAAAATCCGAATCTGACGCTGCGGTTGCTATCTGTTCAGGTTGACAGGCTTAAACCTTAACCAACGAAACAACAGGACCAGACTCCGAACGGTGCGGTCCTCTGAAATGAGGAGAACGATGATGTTCAACCTTAGGAATGCCGCGCTGGCCCTTGTCGCCGCCTCGACCGTCGCCACCGCAGTTCCGGCCGCCGCTGCCGTGCTGCCGCAGAGCCAGCCTGCCACTTCGATGAACACGCAGTGGAACGAGGGCTGGGATGGTGAGCGCTGGGAACATGGCCGTGATCGCCGCGATTGGCGCAATGATCGCTACTATGGCCGCGGCGATCGCAACTATTATCGCAGCAATGACCGCCGTTACTATGGTGGCGATCCGGTCTATCGCAACACCCGCGTGTGGCGCGGCAACGATGGTCGTTACTACTGCCGCCGTTCAAACGGCACGACCGGCCTGCTGATCGGTGGTGCTGCCGGTGCCCTGCTTGGCCGCGAGGTTGCAGGCAACTACGGTGACCGCACGCTGGGCGCGATCCTTGGTGCCGCTGGTGGCGCGCTGCTGGGCCGGGAAGTCGACCGTGGCGGTTCGCGCTGTCGCTGATTTGGGTCGTTAACACAAATTGACCGCCCTTCGGGTCGCACTGAAAGGTCGGCAAGGGAGCGCTCCACTGCGGTGGGGCGCTCCCTTTTTCTTAACCACGGTGCGCTAAGCGGGACTTATGCGTTTGCGCCGCTTCGCAATTCCCGGGCTTTGCCTTTCCCTCGCAGCTTGCGGTTCGCCGCAGGTCGAGCAGGATGGCGCGCCGCTGGATCCGGTCATGGCCGAGGCATTGCAGGGCCAACTCATGGTCGATCCCGACCTCAGCCAGCAGAACATGCGCAATCTGGCCATCGTGCCCGGCGGGCCGATTGACCCGGCTCTGCCTCTATCCGATCCGCAAGGTTGAACGGCTATTCGCTGCGTAGCCCGACGCCAATGCTGGCGCGCGGCTGTTCCATCTCGCTCGACGCGACCGGATAGGCGCAATAATCCGCAGCGTAATAGGCGCTGGGCCGGTGATTGCCCGAAAGGCCCACACCGCCGAACGGAGCAGCCGACGAGGCCCCGTTGGTCGGGCGATTCCAGTTTACCACACCTGCGCGGATGTTTGCCCAGAAACGGTTGTAATCCTGCGGATCTCCGCCAATCAGCGATGCAGAGAGGCCAAAGCGGGTGTTGTTGGCCTCGGCAATGGCGGCATCGAAATCATCGACTTTCACCACCTGCAGCAGCGGACCAAACAGTTCCACATCGGGCCGTTCGGCCACGCCGGTCACATCGATGATCGCGGGCGAAAGAAAGGGTAGATCTTCTTTCAATCGCACCATGTGCTTGATCGGACGACCACCGGAAGACAGCAGATAGACGAAACTCTCGGTCAGCCCATCCGCCGTGCGATTGTCGATCACCGGTCCCATGAACGGGGATGGTTCGTCGAACGGTGCGCCCACGATTATGCGGTCGGCCAGACGCTTCACTTCGCCGACAACCTCGTCATACATTGATGCCTTGACGATCAGCCGCCGCGCAGCGGTGCAGCGTTGCCCGGCGCTGGTGAAGGCCGATTGCACGATCAGCGTGGCCGCGTCCTGAACCTTGGGCGTGTCCCACACCACGATGGGGTTGTTGCCACCCATTTCCAACGCCACGATCTTGCCGGGGTTGGAGGCCAGCTTGCGGTTGATCGCTATCCCGGCGTGGGCCGATCCGGTGAATAGCACGCCATCGATGCCATCATGCGCGACCAGCGCCTGCCCCTCTGCCGGGCCACCGATCAGCACCTGCACGATTGCCGCCGAAATCCCCGCGCGGTGGAAGCATTGCGCCAGCAGTTCCCCGGTGGCGGGCGTCTTTTCCGAAGGTTTGAAAACCACCACGTTACCCGCGATCAGCGCAGGCACGATATGGCCGTTGGGCAGGTGCGCAGGGAAGTTATACGGCCCCAGCACGGCCATCACGCCATGTGGCTTGTGGCGCAGCGCTGCCGTGCCCTGCAGGGCTGAATCGAGCTTTCGCTGCGAAGTGCGGTCTGCATAGGCGCGGACCGAAATCTCCACCTTGTTGACTACGCTCTCAACTTCCGTGCGGGCTTCCCACATCGGTTTGCCCGTTTCGCGCGCGATTATCGTGGCAAGCTTGTCGGCATCCTTGCGCACTTCGTTGGCGAAGCGGCGGACCAATTCGATGCGTGTGGCCAGCGGCTGCGCCGCCCATGCAGGCCAAGCGCGCCGCGCGCGAGCGATCACATCGTCAACATCGCCAATCTTGCCACGCCAGACTTCGGCACCGGTGGCGGGTTCAAACGATACGATTTCGGCAGCTGCCACGGATAATGCCTGCTCTTCCAAAGGGTTTTCGCGAACAGTTGGTTCCAGTTTTCGGCCTGTACCGTAACGCTCCAGACCTTACTGATTAAACAATATTCATCTGCCGGGCCACCCTCGGCACACGATTTCACGCAGGCGTATGGCCCATTGGCCGCGGCTTTGCGCCCATCGCTTCTCCCATGCGCCGGATTGCCGCTACTTTTGCGTGCAGCGCCGACCAGTCGTCGCTTTCTGCAATTGGCTGCCAGATCGCTTCCACCTCATCGATCAGCATGGATTGCGGGCCTTCATCCGACCAGTAAGGATGGCTACTGTCGGTGGCGGTATAGGGTGCCAGCGCTTCTGCCAGCGCCCCATCGCCAAAAGTGCCGCGCCCCCCGCGATGGGTAAAGAAGAACGCATCCGGCCCGATGCCCTGCTCCACCATTGCTTTCTCGCACACGCCGATCAATGCCGTATCTTCGTCCAGCCCGCGTGGCTCCACGCCAAGACGCCAGAGCCACCGCCGCGTCATCGCCTGCTGGTAAAGCTCGGGGTATCGATTCAACGCCTCGATCAGCGGTGCGGCTTCTACCAGAGAGCGCAGTGCCACCGCCAGTTGCCCGCAGTTCCAATGGATCGCTTCTGGCTGGCGGCCATAGGCATAAAGCCCCGCATGGTCGAAATAAGCGGCGGTAAAGCCCGGCTCCCACTTTGGCAGCCAGCGCCACGGCCCATAGTCGAAACTTTCGCCGCTCACGTTCATGTTGTCGGAATTGAGCACGCCGTGAACGAAGCCCGCCACCATATAGCTTGCGGCCATGTCGGCCATGCGCTCCACCACCTGATTGAAGAATTGCACGGCAGGGTGGGGCGCATCGGGAAATTCCGTACCGGGGAAGTTTGCCAGGCAATAGGCGACCAACTGCCCCATCTCGTCTTCAAGCTGCAACGCGCCCAGCCGCTGGAACGTGCCGATACGAATATGCCCGTGGGACAGGCGCACCAGCACGGCAGAGCGGGTGGGCGAAGGCTCATCCCCCCGGAACAGCGATTCGCCCGTTTCGATCACCGAAAACGTGCGGCTGGTGTTCACGCCAAGTGCTTCGAGCATCTCGGTCGCCAGAACTTCGCGCACTGCGCCTTTCAGCGTCAGTCGTCCGTCGCCCGCGCGGCTCCACGGCGTTTGTCCCGAACCCTTCGTGCCAAGGTCCATCAACCGCCCGTCCGCATCCAGCATCTGCGCAAAGGTGAACCCGCGCCCATCGCCCAGATCGGGATTGTAAACGCGGAACTGGTGCCCGTGATAGCGCAACGCCAGTGGCCCCGGCGTATTGTCGGGCAAAGGCTCAAATCGTCCGAAATGGCGCAGCCAGTCGGCATCGCTCAGATCGGCAAGGCCAACCTCGCCTGCTGCGCGGTCATTACGCCAGCGCAGCCGGGTTTCGGGGAAATCTGCCGCCCGCACCGGATCGCCGATCCAGTCGGCCAAAGCCATGATGCGGGGGGCGGGGCGATAGATCGCGTCTTGCGGGAGCGCTGGCATCCGGCAATAGTGGAGATGCACAAGCCTGCCCGCAAGCAGGCCCCACCGGATTTCACGCGGAATATCGAAAGATCATGGCAACCTACGAAGATCGCTACTGGACCAGCAGCGACGGATTGCGCCTGCATTTCCGCAATTACGATGGCGATTCCACACGGCCTCCCGTGATCTGCCTGCCGGGGCTGACGCGCAACGCCCGCGATTTTGAAGATCTGGCCGCATCGCTCGGCGGCAAATGGCGGGTGATCTGCCCCGAAATGCGCGGGCGGGGCGATAGCGATTACGCCAAAGACCCGATGACCTACACGCCGCTGCATTATCTGCAGGATGTTGAGGCTCTGCTCGCGCAGGAAGGGATAGATCGCTTCGTTTCGATAGGCACTTCGCTTGGCGGCTTGCTCACCATGCTGCTGGCCATCAGCAATCCGCAGCGCATCGCCGGGGCCGTGCTCAATGATGTCGGTCCTGAAGTTTCACCTGCCGGGCTTGAACGCATTCGTGGCTATGTGGGGCAGGGGCGCAATTTCGAAACGTGGATGCACGCTGCCCGCGCGCTTCAGGAAAGCAGCGGCGATGTCTACCCCGATTGGGACATCACGCAGTGGTTGCGTTACGCCAAACGGATCATGGTGCTGGGCACCGGCGGTCGTATCGCTTTCGATTATGACATGAAGATCGCCGAACCGTTCGAAGCGCCCGAAGGCGCGACGCCGCAGGTCGATATGTGGCCGATGTTCGATGCGCTTGCCACCCGTCCGCTCACGGTCTTGCGCGGGCAGAACTCCGATATCCTCACGGCTGAAACCGCCGCGAAGATGGCCACGCGCCCGGGCGTCGAACTCGTTACGCTGCCGCGTATCGGCCATGCCCCTACGCTTGACGAACCCGAAAGCGTAGCCGCGATCGAAAGCCTGCTCGCGCGGGTATGACTGTTCCGGCAAAACGCCCGCTCAAGCTGCTGCACCTGCATTCCACCTTCGATGCAGGCGGCAAGGAGCGGCGCGTCGTTGCCCTGATGAATCGCTGGGCCAGACCGCCCTATGGCAACGGCATCGAACATCACATCGTTTCTGCCGTGCCTTCGGCAATGGCTGCGCAATCGCTCATCGACAAGCGCGTGAAGGCGTTCTTCCCGTTCGGCTTCCCACCATTGGCGGGGAAACTCCGCATTGGCCGCCTGCAACGCCTTGCCCGCGCGATGCAGGGTTTCGATCTGATCCTTACCTACAATTGGGGGGCGATGGATGCGGTGATGGCCCATGCCGTATTTTCGCCATCCATGAAGCTGCCGCCGCTGATCCACCACGAAGATGGCTTCAACGCCGATGAGGCGGGTGGGCTGAAGCGTCATCGCAACTGGTATCGGATGATCGCCCTGTCTCGGGCGAGCAGCCTGATCGTTCCCTCGCGTCAGCTTGAGGACATTGCGATCAAGGCATGGCGTCAACCGCGCGGGCGCGTCCGGCGCATTCCCAACGGCATCGATACCTCGCTTTATGCAAAGAAGCCTCGGCCTGATGTGCTGCCACGCCTTGTAAAACGCTCCGGCGAAAAGTGGCTGGGCACCTTGGCTGGCCTGCGCGCGGTCAAGAACCTGCCGCGCATGGTCCGCGCGATGCGCGATCTGCCGCCGGAATGGCATCTGGTCATTCTGGGCGAGGGACCAGAGCGTGAGGCGATTCTGGCAGAAGCCATCCGGCTCGAACTCGGTCACCGCGTCCACCTGCCGGGCCATGTTCCCGATCCGTCTGCGGCGGTCGGCCTGTTCGATATTTTTGCGCTCTCGTCTGACAGTGAACAGGCCCCGCTTTCGGTGATCGAAGCGATGGCGTCCGGGCTTGCCGTTGCCAGCCCTGCTGTGGGCGATGTGGCTGAAATGGTTGCCGAAGAGAACCGACCGTTCATCACGCTGCCAGGTGATGAAGATGCGCTGGCGGTTGCCGTGGCCACACTGGCCGGGGATGAGGCGCTGCGCCAACGCATCGGCAAGGCCAATCGCGTCCGCGCCGCAAAGGAATTCGATGAAGCGATCATGGCAAAGCGCTATGCTGAAGCCTATGCGCGGGTCTTGCCACGAAGCTGTTTCGACTGAAGCTGTTTCGACTGGAGCTGGGCGCGGCGCTTCAGCCAGCGTTCACGCTGCGATCCGCAAACAAGCAATTCGGTTGAAAAGGCGGTCCCATCCGCTAAACACCGCGCCAGACAAACGCTAGCAATCTTCCACCATAACCCCTGAAAGCGCTGCCTTGGCTCTCCGTCCTGATCGTCCGCAATCCCGTTCCGAACAACTGGCCGAACGCTCCGGCGCTCAGGGTGATGCCTTCCTGCGCGAAGTTGACGATGCCCTGCGCGAAGATCAGGTTCTCACCGCCTTCCAGAAGTATGGTAAACCCGTGGGTGCCGCGATCATCGCCGGTCTGCTCGGGCTGGGCGGCTGGCTGTGGTATGAAAATCACAGCAATACCGTGGCGGGCGAACAGGGCGAAGTGTTGACCCAGGCGCTCGACAAGCTGGAAGTGCGCAATCTCAAGGCTGCAAGCGAAGATGTCGCCCCGCTGTCGAAGGACGGTGGCGAAGGCTATAGCGCTTCTGCCAGAATGCTGCAGGCAGGGATCTTGTCCGAACAGGGCAAAACGGAAGAAGCTGCGAAGGCTTTTGCCGGAATCGCCGCCGATGCCCAGTTGCCACAGGCGTATCGCGATCTCGCCACGATCCGCGAAGTTTCGCTTACATTTGACAAGATCGGGGCCGAAAAGGTCGTCGAACGGCTCAAGCCACTGGCCGTGCCGGGCAACGCATGGTTCGGCAGTGCGGGCGAACTCGTCGGCATCGCTTATATGAAGCAGGGCAAGAACGATCTGGCGGGCGCAATGTTTGCGCAGATCGCCAAGGATGAAACCGTGCCCGACAGTCTGCGCCGTCGCACCCGCCAGATGGCAGGGCTGCTCGGCGTCGATGCGGTCGAGGATCCGGGCGCCGCTAAAGTGATCCAGCGCGCCACCGTCCCGGCTGCTAACTGATTTTTCCAAGGATACCATGCCGATGAAGTCCGAAACCACACTCCGCCCCAGCTTCCGGCGCGCATCGCTGGCCAGCGTGCTGGTCCTTGCGCTCGCGCTGGGCGGTTGCGGTATCTTCGGCGGCAAGGACAAGGCCAAGACCACGCCCACCGTGGGCCAGCGTCAGCCGATCCTCTCCAAGATCGAAGCTGGCACCAAGGTTGATGATTCGATTGGCCTGATCACCGTCGTCCTTCCCGCGCCGGAAGTGAACGCCGATTTCCCGCAGGGCGGCGGCAATGCCAGCAAGTCCTACGGCCATGCCTTCATCGGCGATTCGCCGCAGCGTGCGTGGACGGCCAGTATTCGCGGTTCGTCCGCCACACAGCGCCTTGCCGCATCGCCCGTGGTCGGCGGGGGGAAGCTCTATGCGATGGACACCGAAGGCACCGTTCACGCCTTTGATGCCACCACCGGATCGCGTGCATGGGAAACTTCGGTCCGCGCGGAAAAAAGCAACGCAAGTTCCACTTTCGGCGGCGGTGCTTCGTTCGATGATGGCGTCGTCTACGTCACTAACGGCGTGGGCGAAGTTGCGGCGCTCGATGCGGCTAACGGCAGCATCAAATGGCGGGTAAAGCCCGCTGGTCCGCTGCGTGGTTCGCCCACCGTGGCCTTTGGGCAGGTCATGGTCATGACGCAGGACAACCAGATCGTCACGCTCAACGCTGCCGATGGCGCGGTGCTGTGGAACGAAAATGCGTCGGTTGGCCAGACCAACGTGTTCGGCGTCGCTTCGCCTGCCGCAGGGCAGGGCACCATCGTCGCGGGCTATTCCTCGGGTGAACTGGTTGCCTATCGTTATGAGAACGGTCGCCAGCTCTGGGCCGATGCGCTCGCGCGCACCAGCATTGCCACCTCGGTTTCGACGCTGACCGATATCGATGCCGATCCGATCATCGAGAATGGCCGGGTCTATGCGCTGGGGCAGGGCGGGCGCATGGCCGCTTACGAACTCGTCACGGGCCAGCGTATCTGGGAACTCAACCTTGCAGGAATTTCCACGCCCGCCATCGCAGGCGACTGGATCTTTGCGCTGACCGATGAAGCCAAGCTGCTGTGCATCGCCAAGTCCAACGGCAAGGTCCGCTGGATGACGCAGCTTCAGCGCTTCAAGAACGAGAAGAAAAAGAAGAACCCGATTCTCTGGACCGGCCCGGTTCTGGCAGGCAATCGCCTGTGGGTCGCCAATTCGCGCGGTGAAGTGATGACCGCTTCGATCACGGATGGCACCACCAGCGCCTTTACCGAACTCGGTTCGGGCGTCAGCCTTGCTCCGGTGATCGCCAACCAGACGCTCTACATCCTCGACGACGGCGGAAAGATCAGCGCTTTCCGCTGATCGCAAACGCTTTCCTAACCCTTGGGGCATAGGGATGTGCGCATGAGCGCGCGTCCATCCCTTCCGCCATCAGACGTCTCCGCAGGCGTCGGTCTTGCGGGTCTTGCAGGCCTGTTCTTCTGGGTCATGGTCTGCCGCTTCTGGCCGCAGATCGTCGATACCTTCGGCTTTGCTGCCCCGCACGAGGTCATGGACGGTCCCGGCGCCGCGATGATGGCGCTGCTCTTTTCCGGCACCGGCATGGTCGGCTGGTCCTTGTTGGTGGACAAGGTGCACCTGCGCCCGTCGACCGGCATCAACTGGACCACCCCGCGCCCCATCCGCGAAATTCTCGATATTTCGATGACCAAGATCGCCGGGCTGTGGGCCACGTGGGCCGTGATCGGCTTCGCCTATTGCCTCGGTCGCTGGTACTGGCGCGGGCAATATGTCTTTGCGATGGACGTGCTGGAAACGGTCGTCCCGTTCCTGTTCCTTGGTGCGGTGCCTTATGTGATCTGGCTCGATCGCGTGCTGGTGAACCCGCGCGACGCCTCATGGCATTTCGGCGCGATGCTCATCGGACGCGAACCGTGGGAGGCCGAAGAGGTCAAACGGCATGCCCTTTCATGGCTGGTCAAAGGCTTCTTCTGCGCCTTCATGATCTCCATCGTGCCCGGCGGCTTCGGCGCGGTGGTGCGCTTTGACTGGAGTCACGCTCTCCACGATCCCGTAGAGTTCGCCACGCTGCTGATCGAAACGATGTTCATGATCGACGTGCAGATCGCGATGGTCGGTTATCTCGTGACGATGAAACCGCTCGATGCACAGATCCGCACGGCCAACCCGCATCTTGCGGCATGGGTCGCTGCGCTGATCTGCTACCCGCCGTTCATCCTGATGGGCGGCGGCGGCGTGCTGGATTACCACTGGAACGGCGCGGAATGGCCGCATTGGCTCGAAGGGCACACTACCCTGTTATGGATATGGGCCGTTGCGCTGGTGTTCCTCACCGGCATCTATGCCTGGGCTACAGTCGCGTTTGGCCTGCGCTTCTCGAACCTGACCTATCGCGGCGTGCTGACGAACGGCCCCTACCGCTTCACGCGCCACCCGGCCTATCTGTCAAAGAACGCCTACTGGTGGCTCGCCGGCTTGCCGTTCCTGACGACCAGCCATTCATGGGTCGATGCAATCCGCAACACCGCGCTTCTGGCGATGGTCAGCGGCGTCTATTATTGGCGCGCACGGACCGAAGAAAAGCACCTTCTCGCCGAAGATGCCAAGTACCGCGAATACCACGCATGGATGGCGCAGCACGGCCCGATCACCAGCGTCTTGCGCAAGCTCACTCGCGCGATCACACCCAAAAGGCCGGTTGCTCAGCCCGCAGAGTAAGCGTCAGACTTCGACGCCCTCGTCGCTCTCGAACATGCGGATGCGGCGGTCATGCAGGCCCAGCGTCGCGCGTTCTTCTGCCCACACCTTCATGTGCGGAGCGCCGAAATGCGCTTGGAGCGCAGCCCTGTCGCGCCACTTTTCGGCAATGTGGATCAGTTCGGGATCAAGCACATCCTGCCCATAGGCATACTGGATGCAGCCATCCTCGGCCAGTGTTGCCGCAATGACCTTTGCCATCATGGGCCGGATTGCTTCGATATTCTCCGCCGGAACGCGGACCGTGCCCATCACGATGATCATGGCTGCAAATCTCCTTCTGCCCCGGCGTGATGGCAGTGCGTCAGTCTGACCGCAAATCCACAATGCGGAACGCTTTCGTCCCGCGCGGCGGGATCAGAAGCTTTTCTCACCATAGACCTGCGAAAGATCGCCGCCCCAAACGCCGTTATAAAGGCCCAGCAACCGTTCTGCCGGAGTCTTGCCGGTGGAAATGATCTCGTCGAGCGGCTGGAGATAGCCCGTCTCATTGTCGCCCGCCTCGTTCAGCATAGCGCGTGCCGAAAGCCCGCCGCGTGCAATCGCCAGCACTTCTGCCGCGATATCGCGCAACTTGCCACCACCGGGCAACGCAGCATCCAGCCCCAGCTTCGGCACTTCGGCGCGCAGCTTCTCGCGCCCTTCCATGTCCCAGCCCTTGACCAGATCCCACGCCGCATCCAGCGCGGTCTGGTCATAGAGCAGGCCCACCCAAAGCGCGGGCAGCGCGCAAATGCGGCTCCACGGCCCGCCATCGGCGCCCCGCATCTCAAGGAACGATTTCAGCCGCACTTCGGGGAAGGCGGTGGAGAGGTGGTCCACCCAGTCCGATGCCGTCGGCTTCTCGCCGGGCAGCACCGACAGCTTGCCATCCAGGAAATCGCGGAACGAAAGCCCCGAAGCGTCGATGTATTTGCCATCGCGGAACACGAAATACATCGGCACGTCGAGCATGTAATCGACATAGCGTTCGTAGCCGAAACCCTCATCGAACACGAACGAGAGCATCCCCGTGCGCGCCGGATCGGTATCGGTCCAGATGTGGCTGCGATACGATAGAAACCCGTTCGGCTTGCCTTCAAGGAACGGTGAATTGGCAAACAGCGCCGTCGCCAGCGGCTGCAGCGCAAGACTCGTGCGGAACTTCTGCACCATGTCCGCCTCGCTCGAATAATCGAGGTTGGTCTGGATCGTGCAGGTCCGCAGCATCATGTCCAGGCCCATCGATCCCACGCGCGGCATGTGCCGCAGCATGATGTCGTAGCGCCCCTTGGGCATGATCGGCAGTTCTTCGCGGGTCTTGTCGGGCCACAGGCCAAGGCCAAGATAGGCCAGCCCCAACTTGTCGCCGATGGATTTGACCTGCGCCAGATGTCGCCCGGTTTCCGCACAGGTCTGGTGCAGGTTTTCCAGCGGCGCGCCTGAAAGTTCCAGCTGCCCGGCAGGTTCAAGGCTCACCGTGCCGTCCGGCCCGGCCATCGCGATGACGTTGCCGCCCTCCATGATTGGCTCCCAACCATATTCGGTCAGCGCCATCAGCAGATCACGGATGCCGCCCGGCTCGCCATAGGACGGCGCACGCCGATCTTCGGTGCGATAGACGAACTTTTCGTGTTCGGTGCCGATCCGCCACGCAGACTTGGGCTTTTCGCCCTTCTGCATGGGGGCCACGAGCATGTCGCGGCTTTCGATGATGGGATCGTTGCGATCTGAAACTTGCCGCGTGCTCATGCGCGCCGAGTTAATGTGCCAGACAGCTTTATACCAGTGTTATTCGTGAGAACCTTTGTTGCAAATCAGACCGGAATCGCGCCTGCTCAAATCCAGTCGCCGTTCAGCCCCATCCACAGCGCCATTCCAGCGATCGCAGCCGTTTCGCCACGCAGGATACGCGGTCCCAGTGCAATCGCCACCGCTGCCGGATGCGTCCGGATTGCGGCTCGCTCCGCCTCGTCAAAGCCGCCTTCCGGCCCCACCAGCAACGCCGCCGCCCCTTTCTGTGCGGCAAAGGCCTCCGCCACCGGCGTCCCGCCATTCTCGTCAGCAAAGAACAGTGCGCGCCCCTGGGGCCAATCGCGCAGCAAGGCCTCCAGCTTCACCGTTTCGCCCAGCGCGGGCAGAGCGGTGCGAGCGCATTGCTCTGCTGCTTCGACCATGATGGTCCGCGCGCGTTCGGGATTCAGCTTGTCTGCCACGCAGCGCCGCGTCACCACCGGCACCACGCGGCCCGCGCCCAATTCGGTGGCCTTTTCCAGCACCAGATCGAAGTTCGGCTTCTTCAACAGCGCGGCGCAAAGCCAGAAGTCGGGCACGTCCTCGCGCGCCCGCAACAACCGCTCCACCTCCAGCATGACCGTGCGCTTGCCCGCCTCGGTCACGCGAGCCAGCCATTCGCCCGTCACGTTGTCGCACAGGATCACCGCATCGCCGGGGGTCACGCGCATGACTTTGCCCAGATAATGCGCCTGCCCTCCTTCGATTTCCACGCGCAGCCCATCCGACAGCGGCATTTCAACGAAAAGGCGAGGGGCCGACTTTGGCGGCCATGCGGGCGTTGCAGGCATGATTTGGCCCCTAGCGCAATTTGCCCCGCGCGGTAAGGCTTCTGCCATGATCGACACAGCGCCCGCGCAAATCGTCCCCGACAGCGAGCACAAGGGCCTTGTCGCCCGCCTGCCGCAACCGTGGCGCAACTTCGCGCTGCTGGCGCGGTTTGACCGTCCCATCGGCTGGTGGCTGCTGTTCTGGCCTTGCGCGTGGGGCCTGTTCCTTGGCGGCGGAACCTCGCGCTGGGCCATCCTCGCATGGATGCTCCTGGGGGCCATCGCCATGCGCGGCGCAGGCTGCGTCTATAACGATATCGTCGATGCCGATCTTGACGCACGCGTTGCCCGCACCGCGCTGCGTCCCATCGCCAGCGGTGCGGTTACCAAGCGCGCTGCATGGGGCTGGCTGCTGACGCTTTGTGCAGTCGGCCTTATCGTGCTGTTACAACTGCGCTGGGAAGCCCAACTCGTTGCGTTGGGCAGTCTCGCACTCGTCGCTGCCTATCCTTTCATGAAGCGCATTACCGGCTGGCCTCAGGCGTGGCTGGGCCTCGTCTTCACATGGGGCGCGCCGGTCGGCTGGGTTGAGGCGACAGGCTTTGAACGCCTTGCCCCTCTGGCCGCGCTCTACGCCGGATGCTGGGCGTGGTGCATGGCCTATGACACGATCTACGCCTTGCAGGATCGTGAGGACGACGCCCTTGTTGGCATCGGTTCCTCCGCCTTGTCTTTCGGGAAGCATGTCAGGGTCGGCGTCGCGGCGCTTTATGCTCTGGCACTGGCGGGGTGGGCCGGGGCGATCTGGCTTGCCCGGCCCGATCCGCTGGCGCTTCTGGCTCTGCTTCCGGTGGCGCTGCACCTCGTCTGGCAAGTCGCCACGCTCAAGGAAGATGGCGTCGATCCGCTCACCAAATTCCGCTCGAACCGCACGGCGGGGCTGCTGATGGCCGCCGCGTGCTACGTTGTCGGAGCTGCTTGAGCGCCAAACAGGGCTTCATGCCGCGCGCAGATTGCAGGCCATAGCGTAGCCGCTTCGGGCACGTTCAGCCCGAACAGGTCGCGCAGCATATCCACCAGTTCACCCGCCGAACCCACTTCGCGCCGCACTTCGCCCTGCGCCGCCACTTCGGAAAGCACTTTGCCGCGCAGCGCCAGATAGCGTTCGCCTGCCCGCCGCTGCACCGCCAGATTCTGCACAAAGACCGAAGCGGGATCGCTGCATTGCCAATCACATAGCGCCGAAAGCTGCCCCTCTTCCGCAGGTTGCGCGCGGAAGTCATAAGACATGGCACTGTTTCCCTGTCCCACGGTAATGCGCCAGTATCCGTCTTCGATTGTCCCAAGACTGATCGGGAAGGGCGGCTGCATCCACGTTCCTTCCTCCAGCGGCACCGACGCCTCCAGCCAACTCCCGAACCCGACATCCACCAGCCTCGGTCCGTCGCTTTCCACCAGCAGGCACAGATGCGTCCCCATCGCCGCGTCGCCGCGCACCTGCCGCATCACGCCCGCGCTCATGCGCATAACGTCGAACCCGATCGCCGCCAGCGCTGCAGCCAGCACGCCGTTGTGTTCGTAACACCACCCGCCACGCCGCGCTTCCACCAGCTTGGCAAAGGCGGCGGCGGGATCGATGGTCAGACGCTGGCCCATCTGCACGTCGATGTTCTCGAACGCGATAGCCCGCACATGCGCACGGGCGATGCCGTCCAGCGTTTGCAGATCGCGGCGCGGCGTTTCGCTGAAACCGATCCGCGCCAGATAGGCGTCAAGCTGCGCCTGCGTCAGCGGTTCAACCGCCATAGCTCACCACCTCGAATTCGATGCCGTCCCAGTCATAGAAATAGAACCGACGACCCGGCGCGTAATCCGCGTGGTTGAATGGCTCCAGTCCCGCTGCGATCACGGTCTGCTCGGCGGTATCCAGATCGTCAACCTCCACACCGATGTGCTGCAATGGCACGCCTTTCTCGAAGCGTTCGGTGGACCCGCCGGGCGGGGCGTAGAACACCAGATATTGCGCGTCATTGCCCAGATGAATCGAAAAGCCATCGTCAATGGCAGGCCCCCGCCAGCGTTCGTGCCATCCGCACAGACTGGTGAAAAAGGCGGCAGAGCGTTCAGGATCGCTCACGCGGATGTTGACGTGTTCGAGGCGGGCTGCGGGCATCAATCAGGTCCTTTTCGGCTGAATTTGCGAATCGATGCTTGCGAACATGCAACCTCAAGCTAACTTGAGATCAAGCCAAATCGGTCGCAGCCTGAAAGAGAGTGCCCATGCACCGCAACGATCTGATCCCCATCGGCGCGCTTGCACGCCGCACTGGCCTCGCCGTTTCCGCGATCCGCTATTACGAAGATCGCGGCCTCGTTACCTCGATCCGCACCGGCGGCAACCAGCGCCGGTTTCTTCGGTCAGACATCCGGCGGCTCAGTTTCGTGCAGATCGCGCAGAAACTGGGGCTGGGCTTGGCAGAGATCGAACGCGAACTCGCCGCTCTGCCGCAAGGCCGCACGCCCAACGTGATGGACTGGCAAAAGATCAGCCGCTCGCTCCGCAAGGAAATCGACAGCCGCATTCAGTTGCTGACCCGCACCCGCAACAAGCTCGACGAATGCATCGGCTGCGGCTGCCTCAGCCTGGAACGCTGCGCGCTTTACAACAAGGAAGATCGCGCGGCAGCGGGCGGGCCGGGGCCGAGGTATGTGCTGGATTAACCTGCTGTCTCAAGCAGTTCCACAGCACCGCCAAGATCTACACTGACGAGGCGGGAGACGCCGCGTTCAACCATCGTCACGCCGAACAGGCGGTGCATCCGGCTCATCGTGACCGCGTTGTGGGTGACGATGAGATAGCGGGTGCGGGTTTCGGCGGCCATCGCGTCGAGCAGGTCGCAGAAGCGTTCGATGTTGGCGTCGTCCAATGGGGCGTCCACTTCGTCGAGGACGCATATTGGGGCGGGGTTGGTTAGGAAGAGGGCGAAGATCAACGCTACTGCTGTCAACGCCTGTTCGCCGCCGGACAGAAGAGTCAACGATTGCAGCCGTTTGCCGGGCGGTTGTGCGAAGATTTCGAGGCCCGCTTCCAGCGGATCGTCGCTGTCCACCAGCGCGAGATGCGCCTCACCGCCGCCGAAGAGGCGGGCGAAGAGGCGGCGGAAGTGGCCGTCGACGGCTTCGAATGCGGCGCGCAGCCGTTCGCGCCCCTCCCGGTTGAGGCTACCGATCGATCCTCTAAGCCTATGAACAGCCTCGGTAAGTTCGGCCTGCTCGGCAACGGATGTGCCGTGGCGTTCCTCAGCCTCCGCCAATTCGTCAGCGGCGACGAGGTTGACCGGTCCGATGCGTTCGCGTTCCGCTGTCAGCCGGTCCATCGCGGCGGATTCCTCCCCGGCGCTGGCGACTTCGGCGGAATTGAAGCCGAAGCGTTCGGGCAGGAGCGGGGGTGGGCACTGGAACCTTTCTCCTGAGATTCCAGCCATTTCCTGCCGCCGCGCGTCCTCGTTCTCGGCGCGGGCGACGGCGCCGGCGCGGGATTCTCGGGCGGTGGCGAGGGTTTCGTTGGCGAGGGAGAGGGCGCTATCTGATTGTTTTGAGGCGATTTCTGCTGTGGTCAGCGCCGTTTCAGCAGCCGTGAGATCGGTGGCAAGGCGGGCGCGGATGCTTTCGCCTTGCTCGATCTCCGTGATCAAACCCTTTGGTTTTGCTGCAGAAATTGCGCGTTCGGCGTCAAGTTCCTCACGCCGTCCGGTCATTTCCGCGAGGCGCTTGGCGGCATCGCCAGCGCGGGCCTGCCATGCGCGGATGTCGCCACGGATGCCCGCAAGTCGTTCTTTTCCAACGGCAATCTGCTGGTCGAGCGAGGCCGCTGCGGCTGTCGTCGATTGCAGGGCGCTGCGGGCGGCATCGTTGCGGGCGCGGGCGGCTGCGAGCGTGGCGCGGCCTGCTTCGGGGTCTGGCAGCGCGCTGCGCCTGTCCTCAGCGGCGGAAACTTCGGTCTGCGCCGCTTGGCGTTGGTCTGCAAGGTCTGCTTGAGTCCTTGAAATTTCGGCCTTTCTTTGATCGAGGCGTGCCCGTGCCGCCTCTGCCGCATCCAAAGCACGCAGCGCCGCACGCTCGGAATCCGACGCTTCCGTGATGGATTTCTGAACTGCACCTAGATGCACAGAGACGGCACCTAGACGCTCCTGCACGCCTTCAAGCGCGCTTTGCGCGGCGCTGACAGCCTCTTTGCGTGCAGGCAGAATTGCCTGCAATTCCGTCAGACGATTTTCGGCTTCCAAAGCTGCCGCTTCAGCCGCGCCTTCGCCGCGTGCGACAAACCCATCCCACCTTCTGAGCCGTCCAACTTTGGTGACCAACCATTCGCCGGGCTGAAGGATTTGTCCATCATCGCTGTCGCTCACGCGCACGAGTGCAAGGCGGGCGGCAAGTTCGGGCGGGCACTGCGGCAGGCGGTGAGCAAGCGAATCCGCCAGTGGTTCGGGGGCGTTCGCTCCGGTCCAGAAGCGACCTTCGGCCTCTGCCGGGGCAGGTCCGACCGGGGCGCTGGCGTCGCGGCCCAACACGGCGGCGAGCGCGCGTTCATAGCCCGGCGCGGCGCGGGTTCCGGCGATGGCGGATTGGCCCAAACCTTTGGCAAGGCGGGCTTTCTCACGCGCGGCCTTGTCACGCGCAAGAGCATCGGCCTCGCGCTCTATGCCGGAAAGGTCGGCGCGGGCCTGAGCAAGCGCGTTGCTGGCGGCATCGCGCTCTGCCGAAAGCGATTCTCGCTGGGCCGTCAGGGTGGCGCGCTGCGTTTCGGCAGCTTCGATAGCGGCAGCAGCTTGCGCCCGTTTTGCTTCTGCGTCAGCGATTTGCGCGGCGGGATCGGCCTCGCGCGCCAACGCTTCGGCCTGCTGGGCGATCCGCGTTGCATCGGCGTCGAGCCGAGCAAGGCGCTGGCGGGCGGCGGCAACGGCGGCTTCGGCAACGCGCCATTCGGCATCGATCCCGGCCTGTTCCGCCACGCGCTGCGCCAAGGCGACTTCGGCGGCGCGGGCGGCGCGGTCGGCGTCGTCGGCAGCGGCGGCGAGAACCGGGCGGCGGGCCGTGTCTTCTGCCAGTAGGCATTCTGCGGCCGTCAGATCCTGATCGAGCTTTGCCATTGCAGCGACAGCGTCTTCGGTCAGCTTGTCGGCACTGGCGCGGTCCTGTTCGATCCGCGCAAGCTGGCGGTCGATGTCAGACACGCGCTGTTCGGCGGCTTCCAACTGCGCGGTGAGTGCCGCCAAGCGCTGGCCGTGCGCGGCGGCATCCTGCCTGCGGTCGAACAGTTCGTCGCGCGCCTCTGCCAGCGTGGCGGCTGCCTTGTGCTGCGCGGCCTGTGCCTGATTGGCGAGGAGGGCAGCGGCTTTTACCGCATCTTCCGCTGCCGTGGCCTGCTTGCGCGCAGCGTCTGCTGCTGCGGCGGCATCGCGCCAGCGGGCAAAGACGAGACGGGCTTCGGAAAGGCGGATTTTTTCGCTGACCGCCTTGTAGCGTTCGGCGGCTCTCGCCTGCCGTCTAAGTGTGGTGATCTGGCCTTCGAGGCCGGAAAGCAGGTCTTCCAGCCTTCCAAGATTGGTTTCGGTGGCGCGGAGTTTCTGTTCCGCATCGCGGCGGCGGACGTGGAGGCCAGCGATTCCGGCAGCCTCTTCGAGCATCATGCGACGTTCGGTAGGCTTGGCGGCAATGACAGCGGCAATGCGGCCTTGGCTGACCAGCGCCGGGCTGTGCGCGCCGGTGGCGGCATCGGCGAACACCAGCGCCACGTCCTTGGCCCGCACGTCCTTGCCATTGACGCGATACGCGCTGCCCGCCCCGCGTTCTATGCGGCGGACGACTTCGAGTTCGGCACCGAACGGCCCGTCAGGGTCGGTTTCGGCGGTGAGCATCACTTCGGCAAAGGCGCGGGCAGGCCGCGTGGCGGTGCCTGCGAAGATCACGTCTTCCATCCCGCCACCGCGCATCGACTTGGCCGAGCTTTCGCCCATGACCCAGCGGATCGCTTCGAGCAGGTTGGATTTGCCGCAGCCGTTGGGGCCGACGACGCCGGTCAGGCCGGGTTCGATGCGCAGTTCGGCAGGCTCGACAAAGCTCTTGAAACCGGAAAGTTTCAAGCGTTTGAAGTGCACTGCCTACGCCCCCCGGCCGCTACGCCTGCCTTAGCGTGCGCCCGCCTTCTGCAACATGGGCTCCAGTTCCTGCCAACTGGCAACGCCCGTCTTGTTGCCGTTGATGAAGAACGTGGGAGTGCCGGTGATGTCGAACTCCTTGCTCCACTTTTCGTTCGCTTCGGCCAGTTTGGTCGCCTTTGCGGTATCGGCAAGGCAGGTGGCTCCTTGCGTGGCGGCAACCCCGCGTGAGGCGAAAAATTCGCTCATGCCGGAAACCTGCGCAATGCCGCCGAAGCGCTTTTCCGGCGGCAATGCCGAAACCTGTTCGAGCGCGGCGTTGTTCGCCTGAAGATTGGTGAACATCTGCGGCTGCCAGCCCCAGAACTGTTCGGCCAGCGGAATCACCGCTTCGGGCGCGCCGCAGGTAGCGAGAAGGACGGAAGGCATATCGAGAGCATTCAGGAGGAACAGGCGCAATTCATAGGAGACGCGGCCCGACGCGATGTAATCGTCGCGCAGCTTGGGGAAGCCCTTTTCCGAAAACTCCGCGCAGTGCGAACAGGACAGTGCGCCGAATTCCATCAGCTTGATCGGTGCATCCGGGTTGCCCATCACGTATCCGCCATCGGCATTGACCGAGAAGGTTTCGGCCCACGATTTGCCTGCGGGGGCGGGAATCTTGGCAATGGGTTCGCTGCTGGCGACTTCACCGGTGGCAGCTGCGTCCTTCTTGTCACACGCGGCGAGGCCGAGTGTGAGGGGCAGGGTGGCAAGCAGAAGAGCGCGGGCGAATTTCATCGTCTGTATGTTCCCGTTTCTGGCGGTTTGGAGCGGACGCTAGCGGATTGTCGGCGCGGTTTGAAGGGGTGTGGGGTGGGGGTTGTGGATGGTTTTTGGTGCGATGGTGGTGTGCGGTTAGCTCGGCTTGCGGGGATGATCCTTCGACAGGCTCAGGATGAGCGGTCGAAGTGGGTATAGGGAGACTGGGCAGACGGCAGGCAAGGTGCGATTCCACCAAATCCGCTCATCCTGAGCCTGTCGAAGGATGTATTCGTCGGCTAACCTCGCCGTCATGGCTTTCTACGCTTATTTGCTGCGTTGTCGTGATGGTTCGTTTTACGCAGGCCATACGGATGATCTTGAATTCCGCCTCGGTCAGCATCAGTCGGGAGCCTATGAAGGATACACATCAAAGCGTCGTCCGGTGACGCTGGCGTGGTGTGAAATGTTTGCCACGCGAGATGAGGCATTCGCCGCCGAGCGGAAAATCAAAGGTTGGAGCAGGGCCAAAAAAGAAGCGCTGATCGCGGGCGATTGGGATCGGATCCAGATATTGGCGCGAAATCGGCAGGCCCGAGATGACGCTTCGACAGGCTCAGGATGAGCGTCCTTCGACAGGCTCAGGATGAGCGTCCTTCGACAAGCTCAGGACGAGCGGGTTCTTGTGTCAGTTGGCTGAAGGTTACTTCGTTCGCGCCAGGATTTGCGGGCGTAGGGTGTCCCAGTTATGGGTGCCTGCCAGCAGCACGCCGTCAATCATGAAGCTGGGAGTGCCGGTAACGCCGAGTTTTTCGACCGCATCGTTGGTCTGCTGGGCCAGCTTGTTGGCCAGCGGTTCGTTGGCGAGGCAGCGATCGAGGGTCGGGCGGTCCACGCCCCTTGCGGCCATGAACTGATAGAACTTGAAGTCCGAGGCGATGGCGCGGGTGCGGGTGGCGAAGGGGCCGGTGGTCCAGCGCTGGCGCTGGGCGGCGGTTGAATTGGCAAGGGGGCCGATCCATTGGGGTTGCGCGCGCATGAAGGCGGTGTGCGTCTGAAAAAAGCGGTTGGCGGGCACGCAATTGGTGATCAGCGCCACGGTAACGTCAACCGGATCGCGCACGAAATTGCGCACTTCGACCGCGCCCTTGCCGGGGCCGACCATGCCGAGCTTCAACTGCCCTTCGGATTCCACTTCGAATGCCGAGCAGTGAGGGCAGGTGTAGCTTACGAACTGCACCAGACGCAGCGGGGCCTTGGGATTGCCGAGGACATGATAGCCTTCGGGCGTGACCGATGCTGCGACGGTCCAGTTGGTGCTGCCAGCGGGTCGTGTCGGCTTTGTTTGTCCTGTCAACGTAAGCAGGGCAACGGTGGCCAGAGCGGCAGTTGCGAGTTTGCGGTTCATCCGACTTTCTTCCCCCCGGTTGCACTGTCGAGACTGCGAGCGAGCGATTCAAGCACGGTGCGCAGTTCGGGATCGCCGATATCGCGCAACGAATCCCCCAGTTCCATTGGAATCGGCTTCAACGATGGCGGCGCGGCGCGCGTTGCTTCTTTGGGTTTGGGAGCCTGAACCGCGCCTTGCCGGATTTTGACTTTCGCCACGGCGTTATAACCGAAGAAGCGGTTCACCCGGTCCATGATTTCGGGGATCACATGCTGGATCAGCGGGGCGTGGGCCGGGCTGACCAGCAGTTGCAGGATGCCTTCGGACTTTTCGCCGGGGGGGAAGCGGATCGATTCGGGCATACAGTGCCGTGCGTTACGTTCGCCCACGATTTCGGGCCAGCGCGTGACGACGCTGGACTGCACGAAGCCGAAGCGGCGGAATGCGGTGCGACCGATGGCTGGCATCAGATCGGCGATCTGGCGCGCTTCGCCGCCGCGCGGGCGTTCAAAAGGTTTGAACGCGGGTTTTGCGGCAGGCTTTGCAACCTTGGCAGCTTTGGGTTTGTCCGCGTCCGAAGGGGTGGTTTTCATATCGCCTTGCGCCATGCCATAGGTGGGTGATGCAAGCCAGAGAGGATGCGGCAATCACATTCGATCCTGAAGCAATCGCGCCGCGTCTGCTCGATTGGTATGACGTTCATGCGCGGCGGTTGCCGTGGCGCGTGTTGCCGGGCGGGGAGGGTGCGGATCCTTACCGGGTCTGGCTTTCCGAAGTCATGCTGCAGCAGACCACGGTGGCGGCGGTGGGGCCGTATTTTGCGAAATTTCTGGAGCGCTGGCCGACGGTTGATCACTTGGCGGGGGCTGACGATGCCGATGTGATGGCGGCGTGGGCTGGGCTGGGATACTATGCGCGGGCGCGCAATCTGCTGGCCTGCGCGCGGGCCGTGGCGGAGATGGGCGGCGCGTTTCCCGATACGGAGGAAGCCTTGCGCGCGCTGCCGGGGCTTGGGGATTACACGGCGGCGGCGGTGGCGGCGATTGCCTTTGGGCGACGCGCCGTGGTGGTGGATGCCAATGTCGAGCGCGTGGTCGCGCGGCTGTTTGCGATTGATGAACCTTTGCCGGGTGGGAAGGCGGCGATCCGGCTTGCGGCGGGGCAGGTAACGCCTGACGAACGCGCGGGTGATTTTGCGCAGGCGATGATGGATCTGGGGGCGACGATCTGCACTGCGCAGAAAGCGGACACAACATGCACCGGGGGCTGGCCGAGGGCGCGCCGGAGCGTTTGCCGGTGAAGGCGGCGAAAAAGCCGAAGCCTGTGCGGCAGGGGCGGGCCTACTGGATCGAGCGCGATTGTGAAGTGCTGCTGGTGCGCAGGCCGGGGCGGGGAATGCTGGGCGGGATGCGTGCGCTGCCTGACGATGGCTGGTCGGCCAAGGGAGATGGGGCGGCACTGCTTGATGGAGAGTGGCGCGGTGCGGGGATTGTGCGGCATGGCTTCACGCATTTCGATCTTGAATTGCAATTGATGCTTTGCGTGTTGGCGGAAGCGACTAGTCTGCCGGATGGAGAATGGTGGCCGGTTGCCGAGATTGAGGCGGCCGGGCTGCCGACCGTGTTCGCCAAGGCGGCGCGGCTGGCGATTGCTGAGAGGATTGGCTGAAGATGCGGGATTTGGCGGTATCGCGCAGGGCGCTGCTGGGATCGTTCGGGGCGCTGGCGGGAACGGTACTGCTGCCGCGCATGGCATTTGCCAGCGCTGCGGCAGAAGCGCGTTTTCCGGCGGTGACGCGGATGCTGGATGGCTATGTCGGTTCAGGCAAGCTGCCGGGGATGATCGCGGCGCTGGGCTGGGGCGCGGGTGAGGCTCCGCTGGACGTTGCGCGGGGGAGCCTGGCCAAGGGTGAGGCGCCCCCGCTGGATATGGACAGCCTGTTCCGCATCTATTCGATGACCAAGCCGATCACTGGCATGGCGGCGATGATGCTGGTGGATGAAGGCAAGCTGCGGTTGGACCAGCCCATCGCCGATCTGCTGCCCGCGTTTGGCAAGATGATGGTGCAGGTGACGCCCGATGGTTCGATCACGGACTTGCGGCCTGCCAAGGCGCAGATCACGGTGCGGCACCTGCTGACGCACACGGCGGGGCTGGGCTATTCGATCATCCAGAAAGGACCCATCAGGGACGCCTATATCAACGCAGGGCTGGTGCCGGGGCAGGCGAGCCGGATGCCGCTGCCGGGGATGGATGCGCCCAAGCCGTTGAAGAGCCTTGCGGAATTTGCCGATGTGCTTGCCACGATGCCGCTGGTTCATGAGCCGGGGAGCGTGTGGAGCTATTCGGTGAGTCTGGACCTGCTGGGGCGGGTGATCGAGGTGGCTTCGGGCAAGCCTTTCGATTCCTTTCTGGCGGAGCGGGTGTTTGGTCCGAGCGGGATGACATCGACGTGGTTCCGCGTGCCGGAAAGCGAAGCTGGGCGGCTGACGACGAACTATGCAGCGGTGAGCGGGATGCTGCTGCCGGTCGATCCCGGCAAGACCTCGATCTATCTGGATCAACCGCCCTATCCGTTTGGCGGAGCGGGGCTGGTGTCTTCGCCGCGCGATTATGACCGGTTCCAGCGGATGCTGCTGGGCTTTGGTACGATCGATGGCAAGCAGGTGATGAGCGAGGCGGCGGTGCGGTTGGGCACGAGCAATCTGCTGCCTGTGGGGACCGACCTTTCCAAGGCCTTCATCAAGGGCAACGGCTTTGGCGCGGGCGGTTCAGTCGGGCTGGGCGAGGATGCGGGGACCTATGGCTGGGCAGGGGCTGCGGGCACGGTGGGCTTCGTGAACTTCCGGGTGGGGCTGCGCGCGGGGTGCTTTACGCAATACATGCCGTCCGATGCATATCCGGTGCACAAGGAATTCGCGCAGGCCGTTCTGGCTGATGTGACGGGCAAGAAGGCGGCGGCATGATGGATACGACAATAGCATTCGCAGGCGGCGGGCTGGACCGGGCCGACCATATCCGCGCCGACGTCGAAAAACTGGGCGTGCTGATGAACTGGCGCGCACGGTTGTTGAAGCTGGACGGGATCGACCCGGTGATCGCGCCCGATGGCGGGCTGGAATGGGGCACGCTGGCCGATGCGGACCCGGCGGCTGAACTGGTGTTCCTGGGGTTGAGC
>NZ_JBMLSM010000093.1:0-5449 GCF_049240505.1 Novosphingobium sp. | reverse complement strand
ATGGGCGCGGGTGCTTTGCCGAAGTGACGCCGCGCATCGTGGGAAGCGTGGCACCGCCCAATCCCAGGTTGTGGGCGGCGATGGGCAACCTCTCGCCCGGTGACCTCACGATCTACGGCGGCGCGCGCAGTCTGGTCGATTGGCACGCGCGGCACCGCTTTTGCGCGCGGTGCGGATCGGCCACAGGGCTGGCCAAGGGGGGCTGGCAGCGCAGTTGCACGAACGATGCTTGCAAGGCCGAACACTTTCCGCGTGTCGATCCCGTCACGATCATGACGGTGGAATGCGATGGCGAACTGCTGCTGGGCCGCCAGCCGCGCTTTCCGCCGCGCCGCTATTCCGCGCTGGCGGGCTTTGTCGAACCGGGCGAGGGGCTGGAAGATGCGGTTCGGCGCGAGGTGCTGGAAGAAGCGGGCGTTAAAGTGGACGAGGTGCGCTATGTGGCGAGCCAGCCTTGGCCGTTCCCGTCCTCGCTGATGATCGCCTGCCATGCGTTTACCACGCAGCGCGAAATCACTATCGACGCGACCGAACTCGACGATGCCCGCTGGTTCACGCGCGAGGAAGTGCAATATGCGATGACGGGCGCAGAGGATGGTGCGTTCATTGCGCCGCCGCCCTTTGCTGTAGCGCATCATTTGCTCAAGTGGTGGCTGGAGCAATGACGCCGGAGGGGAACGCCCCCGCCAAAGTCATGCTCGACATCTGGTCGGATGTGATGTGTCCGTGGTGCGTGGTCGGGCTGAACCAGTTGGACAAGGCGCTGGCGGGCATGGCGGGTGAAGTGGAAGCGACGGTGCGTTTCCACCCCTTCGAACTGAACCCCGATATGGCCGAGGAAGGCGAGGAACAGGCCGCGCATATCCAGCGCAAATATGGCCGCACGCCGGAGCAATCTGCGGGGGTGCGCGAGACGTTGAAGCAGGCGGGGGCACGCGCAGGCTATTCGTTCGACTATACCGGAGAGGGCGAAGCGCCGCCGGCGATGATGTGGAACACGCGGGCAGCGCACCGGCTGCTGACGTGGGCCTTGCGCGATTTCGGTCCAGAGACGCAGGTGCGCCTTAAACGCGCGCTGTTCGATGCGCATTTTCAGGCGCGACGCAATGTGTCGGACCCGGAAGTGCTGGCCGGAGTGGCGGAGAGCGCAGGCCTGCCGCGCGTGGGCGCGCTTCAGGCGATGATCGATCCAGACATTGACGCGGCGGTGATCGCAGGCGAGCGGCAGGCGTGGGACTTGAACGTGTCTGGCGTTCCCGCTGTGGTAATCAACGGCAAGCTGATCGTGCCGGGCGCGCAGGAGCCTGAGGTCTATGCGGACCTGATCAGGAAGGTTCTGGCGCGCGAGGCGGCGGCAAAGGTCTGACGCGGGTGGTCAGAACCGGTCAAGATCGTTGGCAAGGCTGACAGGGCCATCGTAGTTCACGGCGATCTCACGCCGATAGATCGATTGATCGGCCACGGATTCCGGCGAGGGGACGAAATGGGTCAGCACCACATGTTTGACGCCAGCTTTCTGTGCCATTTCACCGATTATGCGTGGCGTCAGATGGTTGCGGGTCATCCCATTGACTATGCTGTCCCGTGCAGCGGCCGGAGCGCCTTTCATCATCTGGGCAAGGCTGGCTGCAATTCCTTCAGGTTCAACCACTTCTGTTACCAGAACATCTGCCCCGCGCGCCAGTTCCGTCAGCCTTGATGATGGGCCTGAGTCACCGGTGAAGACGAATGTCCTGCCGCCTGCTTCCACGCGATAGGCGACGGCATCCGGCAGGTGAGGCAGAGCGACTGAAGGGGGAACCTGAAAATGATCCACGCCGATCGCCCAGATTCTGACGTTTTCGTCTTCAAAAACCAGTTTCTGCGCGGATAGCCCTGACGGCAGATCGACCGCGCGGATCAGCGATTCTGCTGTTGGCTTTGCCGGGCCGAACGTGGGAAATCCCGCCAATTCTGTAGGTGCGTTCGATCTGGCCAGCCCTGTTGCCAATGCAGCCGTGCCTTGCGGCCCGAAAATCGGCAGGGGTGAAGGAAAGAAAGTCCACCGGGTCATGATTATCGGGCCAAGATCGGCATTGTGATCAAGATGATGATGCGAAAGGAATACGGCCTTGATCGCGTTTTCCGGCAAGCCTGCCAGAGCCATCTGACGCTGTACGCCATTGCCGAGATCGAACAGGTAGATGGCACCATTTACCAGCAGGGCATTGGCGATCTGCGAACGCTGCACCTGCACGGCGGGGCCGCCACTGGTGCCGAAGGTGATCCACTGTGTGGACGGTGCTGGCGATTGGGCAGGGCTTGGCACGCCGTAAGTGCCTAGAATAACTGGAGCAAAAAAGCGTGTCACCCACCGGAGAACCTTGAATGATGGTGCCGATCTCTGAACCACGACGACTTCTCCAATGAGCTTTATTGGAGTTTCTATTCTATTTTATGAGGCGGTCAAGCAAGGTTGAGGGAAGGGGGTGTCAAACCAGCCCCAGCTTCGCCAGATCCGACGCGATCTGCGCGGGCAGAACTTCGCCCGCTTCGCCATCGGCAAGGTCCGCAGGTGCGTCGGCTTGTTCGAGATAGCGCCAGCCCTGATGGGCGCGGCGGGGTTTGGGGTGGACTTCGATCAGTTTGGTGCTGACGACGATGTTGGTGCGGCCGCCTTCGGCTTCTTCAAAACCCACGATTTCGGAGCGGGCGACGAGTTGGTGCTTGTGAATCCAGTAAAGCGAGCCGCCGATCATTTCCTCGGCGCGTTTTGGGCGGTTGCGGGTGGTGAGGTAGGCGACTTTGGCACCGCCGCGACGACCGGATTCCGAGAACCATTCATGGATTTCGGCGAGGGATTGGGCGCCATAGGCGACCTTGGTCATGTTGAGGGGCATTTTTGATCCCTGCGGATGCTGAAAGCCCATCCGGGCTTTCAGTGCGGCACCGGCCCGCTCCCCCGGCCCGGCCACCCATATTCTATCCCAAGGGCTGACCGGGCCGGGGGAGCAGGCCGGTGCCTCAAGTGAAGTGCTACGCCGCCAACCCGCTTAACACCGCGAGGCCGAGGAACGAGAAGAAGCCCATGACATCGGTGGCCATCGTCACGAATACGGCAGAAGAGACAGCCGGGTCCACTTTTAGGCGATCAAGCGTGACCGGGACCATGATTCCGGCAAGGCCCGCCACCAGATTGTTAATCACCATCGCCGAGCCGATCACCGCGCCGAGCAGCGGGTTCGAGAACAGGAGCGCGGTCGCGCTGCCGATCAGGATGCCGAGCGCGGTGCCGTTGGTGGCGGCGATGCGCAATTCGCGCAGGATCATACGGACGGTGTTGGAACTGGTAAGCTGGTTGGTGGCGATGGCGCGCACCACAACGGCCAGCGTCTGCGTGCCTGCGTTTCCGCCCATGCCCGATACGATGGGCATCAGCACGGCGAGCAGCGCAAAGCGGGCAATCGCGCCTTGGAACATGCCAACGACCGATGCGGCAACCATCGCGGTGCCGAGATTGACAATCAGCCATGTGAGGCGCGTGCGGACCGTCAGCAGGATGGGTTCGTTGATGTCGCCATCGCCTGCACCGGACAGGCGCAGGATATCCTCGCTCGCCTCTTCCTGAATGATGTGGACGATATCGTCGACGGTGATCTGGCCAACGAGACGCCCGGCTTCATCGATCACGGCGGCGGAAATCAGTGCGTATTTCTGAAAGCGCAGCGCGACTTCTTCCTGATCCATCGTGACGGGGATCAGCGTCTGATCGCGCTTCATCACATCGGCCAGTTGCACGCTGCGCGGGGCGCGCAGAATCCATGACAGGCTGCAGGTGCCGACCGGGTGATGCTTGTGATCGACGATGAAGACTTCCCAGAATTCAGTAGGAAGTTCGTCATCGCGGCGTAGATAATCGATCAGGTCGCCCACGGTCATGGCTTCGGGCACCGCGATCACATCGCGGCTCATCAGACGGCCGGCGGTTTCTTCCGGGTAGGACAGCGCGGATTCGATCGCGGCGCGGTCTTCCGGCTCCATCTCGGCGAGGACGGCCTGCTGGTCTTCCTCGTCAAGGTCTTCGATCAGGGCAACGGCGTCGTCCGTTTCCATCTGCTCGGCGAGTTCGGCAACCTCTTCAGGCTCCAGTTCCTCGACAAGGTATTCGCGGACGTAATCGTTGAGTTCGGCGATCACCTCGCCGCCGAGAAGATCGTTGATCGCGCGGGCGAGCTTTACGCGGTCATCCTGATCGATCAGTTCGAAAAGGTCGGCAATATCAGCCGGGTGGAGCGGTTCGACGAGGTTGTAAACGGTTTCATCGTCGCCCGCCTCAAGCGCTTCGGCGACTTTGCGGACGAAGCCGGGGCGAAGGGTGTTATCCTCCTGATCGAGGCTATCGGCGTTACGCACGGCTTCGACCGGCGCGGGCGAAATTTCCGCGTCGGGGGCGAGGGATTCGATGAGATCCTCGTTGCGCTCCATATGGGGCGGGTTAGCTACTGGGCAGGCAATTGCAACCACCTAGCAGACCTATGCGTGACTTTCTCGTCCGACCCCTTATATCCGCCCGCAAGACAACAAGGACTGCGACCAATGGCTGACGAAAATCTCGTTCTTTCGCTCGATTCCGGCGATGTAGTGATCAAGCTGCGCCCCGATCTGGCCCCCGGCCACGTTGAGCGGATCAAGGAACTGGCCGGTGAAGGCTTTTACGATGGCGTGAAGTTCCATCGCGTGATCCCGGGCTTCATGGCGCAGGGCGGTTGCCCGCAGGGAACCGGCATGGGCGGTTCGGACAAGCCGGACCTGAAGGCCGAATTCAACGCCGAACCGCACGTGCGCGGCGTATGCTCGATGGCACGCACCAGTGCGCCGCACTCGGCCAACAGCCAGTTCTTCATCTGCTTCGATGACGCGCGCTTCCTCGACAAGCAGTACACCGTCTGGGGCCAGGTCGAGAGCGGCATGGACCTGATCGACGCGCTGCCCAAGGGCGAACCGCCGGCAAACCCCGGCGTGATCCGCAAGGCGAGCGTTGTTGCTGCCTGACCGGGTTCAAGACTGAATTGGAGAGGGGCGGGGCCGCAGGGCTGCCGCCCCTTTTCTGTTGGAGGCAGGATGAATCTGATCGAACACGCGATTGTGGCGCTGTTGATTCAGGCGCTGATCGGACTGACCACGCGCAACTGGTGGGCAGGGGCGGCACTGGCCTGTGGCTATTTCATCGGGCGCGAGGTTTCGCAGGCGGAATATCGCTGGATCGAACAGTTCGGGCAGGGCCTGCGAGCCAACATGCCGTGGTGGGGCGTGTTTGATGGGCGCGTGTGGGATAATGCCGATCGGTTGGCCGACTGGATCGGGCCGGTTTTGGCGACGGTGCCAGTGGCTTGGGTGATCGGGCGGCGGAAGCGATGATCCTCCCTGTTTTTCCGAAGGACAAACGGGGAGGTGGCATTCGCGCCAGCGA
>NZ_JBMLSM010000092.1:0-63064 GCF_049240505.1 Novosphingobium sp. | reverse complement strand
GCGTGGACGACGGCCTCGTCATGCAAATCCACCCCGGATCGTTCCGCAACCACAATGCCGCCGTGTTCGACCGCTTCGGGCGCGACAAGGGCGCCGACATTCCCACCCGCACCGATTTCGTCCATGCCTTGAAGCCCTTACTCGACCGCTTCGGCAACGAGCGCAACCTCTCGATCATCCTCTTCACGCTGGATGAAAGCGCCTATGCCCGCGAACTCGCGCCGCTGGCGGGGCATTACCCCTGCCTCAAGCTTGGCCCGGCGTGGTGGTTCCATGACAGCCCGGAAGGGATGAAGCGCTTCCGCCGCATGACCACCGAGACGGCGGGCTTCTACAATACTGTCGGCTTCAACGACGATACCCGCGCGTTCCTCTCGATCCCGGCGCGCCACGATGTGGCCCGGCGCATCGACTGCGGGTTCCTTGCCGAACTGGTGCTGGAACACCGCATCGAGGATTGGGAAGCGGCGGAACTTGCCGCCGACCTGTCCTACAACCTTGCGAAGAAGGCCTATCGCCTGTGACCCGCCTTTGCCCCGAAACGCTGGCCAACCTGCCCGCCGAAATCGCGCGGCCCATCTATGATCGCGATGCGCAGGATGTGGGCATCGTCCACTTCGGCATCGGCGCGTTCCACCGCGCGCATCAGGCGTGGTACACCGACGCGGCGATGAACCTTGGCGATACAGACTGGGCCATCACCGGCGTCTCGCTCCGCTCCCCCGGCGTGGCGCGGCAGATGAACCCGCAGGGCGGCCTTTACACCGTGGCCGAGCAATCGGGCGAAGGCACAGCGCTGCGCATCGTCGGCGCCGTGCGCAACGTGTTGGTCGCCAGCGAGGAACCCGACGCGGTGATCGCCGCCGTGGCCGCGCCCGCCACGCACATCGTCAGCCTGACGGTGACCGAGAAGGGCTATTGCCGCAATGAAGCGGGCGATCTCGACTTCGAACGCGCCCATTCCCTGAGCTTCTACTACTTCACCACGCAGGGCCTGCTGCGGCGGCACAAGGCCGGGCTGCCGGGCGTGACGCTGCTCTCGTGCGACAACCTTGCCGACAACGGCAAGCGGCTCGAACACCTGATGGGGCAATATCTTGCCCGCCACGAACCGGAACTTGTCGACTGGTTCGAGGCCAACTGCACCTGCCCGTCGACGATGATCGACCGCATCGTGCCCGCCACCACCGACGAGGACCGCGCGGCAATCGCGCAAGCGCTCGGCGGCCTGACAGATGAAGCCTGCGTCGTCACCGAACCGTTCAGCCAGTGGGTGATCGAGGACCGGTTTGCCGGGCCGCGCCCGAAGTGGGAAGCGGTGGGTGCGCAACTCGTCACCGACGTCACCCCCTATGAAACCGCCAAGCTCCGAATGCTCAACGGCGCGCACTCGCTGCTCGCCTATTGCGGCCTCAAGGCAGGCCACACCTATGTCCACGAAGCCGTGTCCGACCCCGACCTGCGCGCCCTTGCAACACGCCTGATGCGCCACGAAGCCGCGCCCACGATCACGCCTGCGCCTGGCCAGAACCTAACCGCCTATGCCGACGCCCTGATCACCCGCTTCGCCAACCCCAGCCTCAACCACCGCCTCATCCAGATCGCAATGGACGGCTCCCAGAAAATCCCCCAGCGCTGGCTCGAAACCCTCGCCCACAACGCACAACAAGGCCAAACCTGCCCCGCCATCCTCACCGCCATCACCGCGTGGATACACCACCTCAACGGCCACAACGGGCCCGTAGACGACCCCCTGGCCGATAAACTCGCCGCTATCGCGCGGCAAAACCCGGAACCGGCAGACGCGGCCCTCGCCCTGTTCACCGGCCAAGGCCCTCTTGCCGGGACATGGCACCCCAGCCCCGCAGACCTCAAAACGCTGACCGCCGCCTGCACGGGGGTGCAGACGGCGGCCTGAAAGGCGGCGGCTTCCCGGAGCCTTGGGAAGCCTCCGCACTTGCCTTTTAGAAAGAACGCCGGACCGAAACCGACCACGTGCGCGGACGGCCCGGCTGACCCGAAGCCGTGCCCGCCCCGAACGCTTCCTGCAGCAGTGTCAGGAAGTAGTACTTGTTGGTCAGGTTCTGTACTTCCAGCGTGACGCCCCAGTCCTTCTCTTCCGACTGCC
The DNA here is from genome assembly GCF_049240505.1 of Novosphingobium sp. Lineage (GTDB taxonomy): Bacteria > Pseudomonadota > Alphaproteobacteria > Sphingomonadales > Sphingomonadaceae > Novosphingobium. Next base: position 60,936 of record NZ_JBMLSM010000092.1, on the reverse strand, counting down.
ATCCAACCCGCGCATTGGCGAGGAAATAGCCATCGATCCGGTTGGACAGGCGCAGTGTGGTGATGGAGCCACCACCGCCGGAATTGCTGAACGGCGATGGCGTGACGGGGCTGTTTGCAGGCACCGTGCTGCTCACCAACAGACTGTCGAGATTCGCGGCCTCGGTATAGATCTTCGATTGATAGGCCCCGTCCAGACGCAGCGTGACCATGCCCTTCAGCACATCGGGAATGTCATACTGCACGCCCACAGCCGCCTTCCACTTCGGCGTATAGGGCGTCACATCCTTCAGCGTCACACCGGTCGAAAGCGTGTCGACGTTCTGGTACTGGAAATCGAGATAGCTGACCGAACCGTCGATGGTGAAATTCTCCACCGGGCGGATCAGCGTTTCCACTTCGAAGCCCTTCACATGGGCAGACCCAACGTTCGACGGACGCAGGCACGGCGTTGCCTGCGATGAGCCGCCCGGCCCCGCTGTCGCCAGATCGAGGCAGTTTACGCTCGACAGGATGATATTCTTGTAATCGTTGAAGAAGGCCGAAACGTTGACACGCAGCTTGCGGTCAAACAGATCAGACTTGAAGCCCACTTCATAGGCGGTGATCGTTTCAGGCCGGAACGCGGTGGCTTGGCTGGGGAAGAACGGACGCGGGTTCACGCCGCCCGCGCGGTAACCGGTCGATACCTGAGCATAGGCCATGAAATCGGGGCTGAACCGGTAATCGGCCGCCACGCGCCAGTCCACACGGCTGTCGCGGAAGCTGGCGGTCAGTCCATTCAGGCCGAACAGCAGGCAGTTGGGCTGGTTGCCGATACCCGTCGGCCCCGCCGTGGGCGCACCAAGGAAGAAGTTGCACGGTCCCTGAATCGCCGTCCCATCCGGGTTGCGACGGACATAGCCGTAATCCTTTTCATCCCACGACTGGCGAATGCCGCCTGTAAGGTTCGCGCCTTCGGCCAGTGCGAACGTGAAGTTGGCGAACAGCGCCTTGTTCTTGGCAGGCGTCGGGTCAGGCCCGTGCAGGAAGTCGATACCGGCGTAGTTCAGGTTGATACGCCCGGTAAACGTGCCGCGCGTATCGAAATAGAACCCGCCGACCGTGAAATCGAGCTTGTCGTCCAGCACCTTGCCCGAAAGGCGCAGTTCCTGGCTCCACTGCCGGTTCTTCTGCGTCTGGTTCAGGTTGTTGTTGGCGATAGGCGAACCGTCCGAGTCATACGACCAGTCGGCGGTATATTTGCGCCACGATGTGATCGACTTCAGCTTCAACGCATCCGAAAGATCGACATCGATGGTCAGCGCCGCGCCATAGTTGTCGAGGTTCGAATGCGGATCGGTGAAGGTCGGCTTATAGGGCATCTGGCTGTCAGGGCGCGCCGCATCGCCATACGTCGCATAGGAAATGAAGCGTCGATCATAGCCACTGATCGTATCGCAGCTGTTCACGCCATTGGGCACAAACGCACAGTTCAGCGGAATGCCCGCGCCATTGGTGCCCTGCAGGAAGGGACGACCGCCGGTAAAGGTGGCGTTCGGGCCATCAAACACTGCCGAAGTGTTGGCATAGAGCAGCACGTTCGCGCCCGGCTCGTTCCGTTCGCGCGTGTAATCGCCCGAAAGGTTGATATCCACCCTATCGCTCGGCTGCCAGCGCAGCGAAACCTTGCCCGCCACCGATGACGTGCCGCCCAGCTTGCCCAACACCGGGTCCGCGCCCTTGGCAAAAGTCGGCACATTGGTGCCCGGATGGGTGAGGTTATAGTCGAGCCGCTTGACATAACCATCGACGTTCTTGGTAACCCCGCCCACGCGCATGAACAGGTTTTCGGCCAGTTTCACATCGAACAGCCCGCGCACATCGATGCGGTTGTACCGGCCATAGGTCGCCTCGATCGAGCCGGTGTTGCTGCCCTCAGGCTTCTTGGAATAGAGCTTGATCGAACCGCCAAGCGAGTTGCGTCCGGCCAGCGTGCCCTGCGGCCCGCGTAACACTTCCACGCGATCAAGATCGGTCAGATCCAGCAATGAACCCGTCAGCGTCGGCAGATATACATCGTCGATGTACATGCCCACGCCCGGTTCCAGCGCAAAGTTCGGGTCGGTCTGGCCCACGCCGCGAATGAAGGCGATGATGCCCGGCCCCAGTTCCTGCCCCTGCGGTTTCAGCGTCACGTTGGGCGCCTGCGAGGCAATTTCCGAAACGTTGGTCTGGCCGCGCGATGCGATCAGTTCGCCGCTAACCGCCGTAATGGCCAGCGGCGTATCCTGCAGGTTCTGCGCGCGGAACTGTGCGGTGACGACGATTTCAGCGTTGGCCGCAGGCGCTTCAGCCTGACTTGCGTCCTGTGCCAAGGCCTGCCCGCAAAGGGCCTGTGCACCAATCGAAAAAGCAAGCAGGCTCACGCCCGCGCGAAGCGATCTGGTCATCCTATCCTCCCATACCGGCATCATTTTTCGAGCCTGGCAATGTGCCGTTCTCTTACCGGCTAGGAGGAGCATACGCTCGATTCTATGCTATGGTCAATAACAACATTTGGTAGCGTTATCCGGTGTGTGAAACGCTCGAACCTTCGCTGATGCGCATCGGGATCGAGGGTGTTACAGGAGCCGGATGAAGCATCCGCTAGAACCGATGGTCGGCTTTCAACTCGTGCGAACGGCCAATATCGCGCTGCGCATCGTCAACGCGCACTATGGCGATCTGCGCATTCGCCATGCCGATGCCGCCGTGCTGATGGTGATCGAAGCCAATCCCGGCATCACCCAGAGTTCCATCGGCAGAATGCTGCGGATGGAACGGTCAAACGTCGTCCCCATCGTTGCGCGAATTTCCGAACGCAACTGGATCGAACGCAAGCCCGGACGCGGCAAGACCATCGGCCTCTATCTGGCACCGGAAGGGAAAACGGTCATGCCACAAGTCCACGCCGCGTCGCGCGCTGGCGAAGAGGCCATCGCCACCGCCCTGGGCAAGGCAGGCTATGCCGAAATGCTGGAAAAGCTGCGGCTTATTGGTTGACATGGTGGTGCGCAACCGCCGCACCGCAAACCCACCCCCAACCCCTCCCGCCTGCGGAAGGGGAGCGAGACTTACTGAGCCGTAGGCGAAGTTAGTCGCAGCGGGGTGGGCCTGCTAAACCGTCGATTGTTGCTGTAAAAGCCGAGTCAAGCCGTCGCTTTCGCCTTGGCTTCAGCCGCCGCACGAAAAACCGATACGTCGAAGTAATAGGGCCTGATCTCGCAGCACTTGCCATCGCGGAAGCGGAACAGTTCGCACAGGTGCGCAGGCGCTAGCGCGGGATCGGCAAAACGGAAGGAGAGGATCGTAATCGCATGGTCCTTGCCAGCGGTCGTTTCCACGCGGTCCAGCCCCGCCACATCGACCATGCCCATGACTTTCACGAACAGCTCTTTCAGTGCATTCTTGCCGCGATAGACGCCTTCCATCGGCAGGCCCGGCGCTTCGGTTACAAAGAAATCGTCGGTCAGCATCGAAGCTGCCTTGTCCCAATCGCCCACGCCGGTCGCGGCATAGAGATCATCGACGAACTGGATCATTTCCTGCGCGGTCATCGTCATCGGGCAATCCTCTTTCGGTTATCGTTGCACCAGTCTCATCCGTTCACCCACCCAACTACAACCGTCATGCTGAACTCGTTTCAGCATCCATTTCGCAGCCGAATCCGCAGCTGGCGGAGGAGAAATGGACGCCGGATCAAGTCCGGGGTGACGAACGCAGGGGTGAGCAATGAGATGGTCACCTTACACCCCGCACGATCACCCAAGCCGCCTCCTTACGAAACCTAGCGATATGGCTAGCGCTGCCTTGCGCCCGCCCGCGCTAAGGATGCTGGAAAGAGAGGATAATCGCCTGATGACAACTGCCACCACCCGCCAGATCACATTGGTCCGCCGCCCCACGGGTATTCCCGTGCCGCAGGATTTCGCGCTGGTCGAAGTGCCGCGCCCTGTTCCCGGCCCCGGCGAAATCCTGGTGCGGATGCGCGTCGGCTCGTGCGATCCGGCAATTCGCGGCTTTCTGGATGACCGGCCAAGCTACCTGCCCCCGGTCGCGTTGGGCGCGCCGATCAACGGCATGTCACTGGGCGAAGTGGTGGAATCGAACAATCCCGATTGGCCGGTCGGCACGCTGCTGCGCACGTTCGCGGTCTGGTCGGAATACTATGTCGTCGGTGCCGACGCGCTGGGCATCGAAAAGGTCGAACAGGCCCCCGGCGTACCGTTGCAGCACTATATGGGCGCGCTTGGCCCGGTGGGCCTCACCGCATGGGTCGGCCTGTTTGAAGTGGGCAAGGCCAAGGCGGGCGAAACCGTGCTGGTCAGCGCCGCTGCGGGAGCGACGGGCAGCACGGTGGTTCAGCTTGCCAAGGCCGCAGGCTGCCGCGTGATCGGCCTTGCAGGCGGGCCTGACAAGGCGCGCATGGTCAAGGAACTCGGCGCGGACGTGGCGATCGATTACAAGTCCGTCGGCGATCTGGGCGCAGCCATCCACGCTGCCGCGCCCGATGGGATCGACGTCTATTTCGATAACGTCGGCGGAGAAACGCTCGATGCCGTGCTGCCGCTGATGCGGCTGCATGGGCGCATCGCGGTGTGCGGCATGATCGCGCAATATAACGATGCCGATAATCCGCACGGAAACCGTAACTTGTGGCAACTTGTGGTCAACCGTCTGAATATGCGCGGTTTCATCACCTATGATCACCCCGAAGTGCTGGGCGAAGCGCAGGCCATGCTCGATCGGCTCTTTGCCGAAGGCAAGTTGAAGCCTCTCGAAAACGTGCGTGATGGGCTGGAAAAGCTGCCCGAAGCCTTCATCGAACTGATGAGCGGCAAGACCACCGGCAAAACGCTGGTCCTGGTCTGATGGGCGTTCTCGACGGAAAGCTGGCCTTCGTCACCGGCGGCGCGTCGGGCCTTGGTGAAGCCATCGCCCGCGCCTATGCCACCGAAGGGGCCTCGGTCGTCATCGCGGACATCGACGCTGCAGGCGGCGAAGCGCTGGCCGCAGAAATCGGTGCGCGCTTCGTCTCGCTTGATGTGACGCAGGAATCCTCATGGGCACAAGCGGTTACGCCGTTTGATCGGATCGATGTGCTGGTCAACAATGCCGGTATCACCACGCTCGGTTCGGTCGAGGAGCTGACGCTGGCGCAGTTCCGGCACGAACTGGATATCGACGTGCTGGGCGTCTTCATGGGCATCCAGTCCGCCCTGCCCCGGATGAAGGCGCACGGCGGTTCGATCATCAACATGTCCTCGCTTTCGGGCGTGAAAGCATCGGCCAATCTCTGCGCCTATAACGCGGCCAAGGCAGCGGTCACGCATATGACCAAGTCCTGCGCGCTGCACTTTGCGGAAAAAGGCTATGCCATCCGCTGCAACAGCATCCACCCCGGCGCGATCCACACGCCGATCATCGACAAGGTATTGGCGCAAAGCGATAATCCGCAAGCGCTTTACCAGAGCTTTGTCGATGTCCACCCGGTAAAGCGCCTTGGCAAACCCGAAGAAATCGCCGCGATGGCGGTGTTTCTTGCCAGCGATGCCAGCGCCTTTGCCACCGGCGCGGAATTCCGCGTGGACGGCGGCGCATCGATATGACCGGCGCGCTCCCTATCCGTCAGGTGGCGTTCTTCGTCGAAGACGTGCGCACCGCGGCCCGCGCGCACCACGCGGCTTTCGGATCGGGACCGTTCTTCGTGGCAGACAACATTCCACTCGCCCGCGCCGTGCATCGCGGGGTAGAGCGCGAACTTGATCACACGTCGGCCTACGGCCAGTGGGGCGATGTGATGGTGGAATTCGTTGCCCAGAACAATCCCGGCCCTTCCCCCTTCCGCGATCTCTATCCCGAAGGATCAGGCCGCTGGGGGATGCACCATGTCGCGGTATTCGTTGACGATGTGGACGCTGAAATCGCACGCTTTTCCGCCACGGGAGCGCCGTGCGCGCTACGGGCCGAGATGACCGACGGCTTCGTCTTTGCCTTTGCCGATACCACGCCCACGCTGGGCGTGATGACCGAACTCTATGCCCCCGCGCCGGTCCTGCTTGATTTCTACGCGATGGTCGCGCAGGCCGCACAGGATTGGCGCGGCGGCGATCCGATCCAGACGATACGCTTTTCCTGAGGATGAATACCGTGACTGACAGCTGGCATACCCTTGTTTCCGAAAGCGAATTTCCTGCTGAGGGCAAGCTCGCTACGAGAATCGGCGGATGGCACGTGCTGGTGGCGAAAACCGACGACGGCTTCTTCGCGGTCAATGATCGTTGCACCCATCAAGCCGCGCTGCTTTCCACCGGGCGCATCCGGCGCGGCGCGGTGATGTGCCCGCTGCACGGCGCACGGTTCGAGATGAACACCGGACGCTGCATCGGCGGCGCCTACAAGGATCTGCGCAACTTTCCGGTGCGGGTCGAAGGTGGTGCGATAGAAGTTTGCGTGCCGGATGAAGCGCCCGGCATGGATGAAACGCCAGTAGTGCTCTGAACTCACCCAAAGCGCAGGTTCGCGGGCGTTCGGAGCGGGTTAGGTGTCGCCAGGTGCAGCTAGGTGCATCTAGGTGCAGTTCAGAAAACACGCTTGGGAGAGACAGAAAATGCCCTTCACCGGCCCCGCAGAAGACCGCCTTGCCATCCGCGAACTGCTTGAAACATATGCCGATGCCGTAACCCGCTGCCACGCGGACGACTGGGCGGCAACCTGGGCGGAAGACGCCGAATGGTCGCTCCCCGATTATCCCGAACTCGGCACCACCACGGGCCGCCCCGCGATCAAAGCGATGTGGGTGGAAGCCATGAAAGGCTATCCCGGCATCATGTTCGAAGCCTGGCCCGGATCGATCGAAGTGAACGGCGACAGCGCCACGATGCGCAGCTATACCAGCGAAGTCTATGACCAGAACGGCACCACGATGCGCGATCGCGGCGTCTATGAAGACACCTGCGTAAAAGTGGACGGCAAGTGGCTGTTCAAGAGCCGCTCTTTCCGCAACATCCACCGCCAGCACGCCCCCAAAGGTTGCTGAACCCCTGCGCAATTGTGCCTAGCGCAAATCCATAGCCGCGCTTAGGCAGCCCGATACGCCACCGGTCTAGACCGGCATCCGACCAACGTCTGTCCGCCGCGCTCATGCGGCGGACATGAGGGGACGATGCCGTGAACAAGACCGCTCTGCTTCTATTCGCCGCGCAAATTGCGCTGGTTTCTCCTGCACTTGCCGAAGAGGACGCAGAGCGCACCGCTGCCACTGCATCCGCAACGGCATCCGCAACGGCATCCGGCGCAAAGGCCCCTGCCGCGCCGCCCAAGGAGATCTTCTCCACAGGCGTCGCCAAGGGCCGCGACCGGTTGGACAGCGCCACATCGACCAGCGCGCTGAAGGGCGATGAAATCCAGAAGTTCGGCCAGCGTTCGCTGGGTGACGTACTGCGCGCGATGGCCGGGATGCGCGTCGAAAGCGGGATTGGCGAAGGCAACAACAACTACACCGTGCGCGGCCTGCCACTGGCTGCGGGCGGTTCCAAATACATGCAGATGCAGGAAGACGGCCTGCCTGTGCTGGAATTTGGCGACCTGTTCAACGTCGGCACCGATGTTTACCTGCGCAACGATTTTACCATCAACCAGATCGAGACGATTCGTGGCGGTTCGGCATCGACGTTCGCATCGAATTCACCGGGCGGGTTGATCAACCTGATTTCGCGCACCGGTGACGTTGAAGGCGGCACCGTGCAGGTTTCAACCGGACTGGACTTCGACGAAAAACGCCTTGATTTCAACTATGGCGGGCGGCTGGGCAAGAACACTCGCTTCAATATCGGCGGCTTCTACCGACAAGGCGAAGGCCCGCGCAATATCGGCTTCGATGGTTGGCGCGGCGGGCAGGTAAAACTGAACGTCACGCGCGAATTCGATGGCGTCGGCTATGTGCGCGTTTATCTGAAGTATCTCGACGACCGTTCGCCCACTTTTGCCCCCTATGTCGTGAACATTACCGGCACCAACGACAAACCGGCCTATCGCAGCTTTGCCGGGTTCGATCTGCGCCACGATTCGGTGCTGTCCTCCTATCTCGGCCCGGTGATCACACTCGATCAGAACAACCAGTTGGCCGCCTTGCCGATGGATACCGGCCAGCACGCCGTATCGAAATCGCTGGGCTTTGAGGCGCAGTTCGACGTGGCCGGATGGACCGTGACGGAAAAGGCACGCTATGCGTCCAATGGCGGTGATTTCAGCCGCGCTTTTCCCAACACCGCCAACACCGTTTCCGCCTTTGCCGCAGGGCAGGCAGGCGCAGGCGCGACGGCCAGTTATGCGAGTGGGCCATTGACCGGGCAGGCCATCCCCGGCGGCAGCCTGATCAACGGCAACGGGTTGCTGGCGCTCTATTTCGTGTCCTATGTTCGCGCGCGCAGCCTGAACAATTTCACCAACGACCTGCGCGCATCGCGGGTGTGGGAACTGCCGGGCGGCAAGCTGACCACGACGGTCGGCGGCTATGTGGCAACGCAGGCCCTGCACACGACCTGGCTGCACACCGCGATGAACATCGACGCCAACGGCGATGGCGATACCGCGATGGTCAACATCGCCAATGCGGCAGGCGTGAACCAGACGCTCAACGGATACTATTCATTTGGCCGCGCCAGCAGCCTGTTCCGCCGCGCCTTCGACGTGGATTACCGCGTGATCGCGCCCTATGGATCGGTGAACTACCACTTCGGCAAGATCGCGATCGGCGGCAGCCTGCGCTATGACATCGGGCGCGTGCGTGGCCAGTTGATCGGTGCGGACCTTGGCCAAGGGCGCGTCGGCCTGACGTCGATGGACATCAACCGCGATGGCGTGATCAGCACGGCGGAAACGCGCGTTGCGTTCCTGCCGTTCGATCGGCCTGCGGCGGTGAACTACAACTACGGCTATCTGAACTATTCGGCTGGCGTGAATTACCGCGTGGCAGAGCCGTTCTCTGTCTTCGCACGCTATAGCCTGGGCGCGCGGGCCAATGCCGACAAGATCCTGTTCACCCCGGTGGTGGACAATGCCACCGGCGCTGTCGCCAATGACCGTGACAAGGCGGACAAGGTGAAGCAGATCGAAGGCGGCTTCAAATTCCGCAACGACGGCATCACGCTGAACGCCACGGCATTCCATGTGACGGCGGATGATCACAACGTGCTGAACGGTTCAGCCAACCGCACCGACCGCACATACAAGGCCGATGGCGTGGAACTGGAAGGCACGGTCCAGCGCGGCGTATTCAACCTGATGCTGGGCGCGACCTATACCAAGGCCAGGATCACGCTTGACCGGCTCGATCCGACGCTGACGGGCAAGGAGCCCCGCCACCAGCCCGACTGGACATTCATCACGGTGCCGCAGGTCGATTTCGGCAAAGTGGCTGCGGGGGCCAGCATCGTGAAACTGACAAGCAGCTACGCGCAGGATTCCAACCTGCTGAAAATGCCCGACTTCACCACCGTGGGCGCATTCCTGCAAGTGCGGCCAACCGAAAAGCTGCGCCTGACACTGAACGCGCAGAACCTGTTCGATACGATGGGCATCTTCGAAGTGAACCAGTCCACCATCCCGGCCAATGGCGTGGGCTTTGCGCGTAGCGTGAACGGCAGGACGATATCGGGCGCAGTGCGCTTCGATTTCTGATCAGCAGACTCGGGCGTGCGGACGATCCCGCACGTCCGAGACGGCATCAGGCAAACCAGTTGCGCCGGAACCACAGCGCAAGGTTGACCAGCGCGATCAGGACGGGAACTTCGACCAGCGGGCCGATCACGGCGGCAAAAGCCACCGGAGAGGCGAGGCCGAACGCGGCAATGGCGACCGCGATGGCCAGTTCGAAGTTGTTCGACGCTGCGGTGAAGGCCAGCGACGCGGTGCGTTCATACCCCGCGCCAATAGCACGACCTACCGCGAACGCCGCCACGAACATGCAGGCGAAGAATATCACCAGCGGCAGCCCCACACGCAGCGCATCCATCGGCAGGGCCAGAATTTCACCGCCTTTGAGGCTGAACATTGCCACGATGGTGAACAGCAAGGCTGCCAGCGTGAGCGGGCTGATGGCCGGGATGAAGCGGCTTTCGTACCAATCGCGCCCGCGCGCAGAAACCAGCGCCTTGCGCACAGCGAACCCGGCAACGAACGGCACGCCAAGATAGGTCAGCACCGCTTGCGTGATCATGCCGAAATCGATGTCCACCACCTGTCCCTGCAGCCCGAAAACGGGCGGCAGAACGGTGAGGTAGAACCAGGCATAGGGCACATAGAAAACGATCTGGAACAGCGAATTGAACGCGACCAGACCAGTGACGTATTCGGGGCTGCCGCCCGCAAGCTGGTTCCACACCAGCACCATCGCAATGCAGGGCGCGATGCCTATCAGGATCAGCCCGGTCATATATTCGGGATTGTTGGGCAGCGTCAGCGCGGCCAGCGCGAACATGAAAGCGGGCGCAACGAGCCAGCACAGCACAAAAGACAGCGCCAGCATCTTGCCATCGCGGAAGACCTGCCCCAGTTCTTCGTACCGCACCTTGGCCAGCGGTGGGAACATCATCAGGATCAACCCGGCCGCAATGGGAATGCTGGTGGACCCGACCGACATGGCATCGAGCGCGCGGGGCACGGCAGGGACAAGCGCGCCAAGCGCGATGCCAAGCGCCATCGCGCCGAAAATCCACAGCGTAAGCCAGCGATCGAGAAATGACAGACGCGGACGGTCCGGCGAGGCGGCGGCAGAGTGTTGCATGGCGGCAGGCGTGGCCATCAGGCGGCTCCTTCCATCTGGCCAATGCGGCCCAGTTCACGCATCAGATCTGCACGCTCCATCGTTTCGAACGGCAGGGTGAGCAGCGCATCGACGCGCATTTCCAGCGAGTTCCACGTCTGTTCGAACGCGGCATCGATCGCCGCATCATCGCCTTCCACATCGGCTGGATCGGGCAGGCCCCAATGCGCTTTCAGCGGCGCGCCCATGAAGACCGGGCACGCTTCTCCCGCTGCATTGCCGCAGACGGTGATCGCCAGATCGACAGGCGGCGCATCCGGCGCTGCGAACTCATTCCAGCTTTTGGAACGGAATGGTGCGATGTCGATGCCCTTGCGCGTCAGCAAACGCAGCGCTCCGGGATGCGGAACGCCCTTTGGTTTGCTGCCAGCGCTGTGCGCGACGATGCGCCCTGCACCCTTCAGCCCCAGCATTGCTTCGCCCAGAATGGAACGGGCGGAATTGCCGGTACACAGAACGAGGATCGAAAACGGCCTAACAGCCATCAGCAGCACTCCGAAGTGTGTCGGGCAAGTTCCACGGGTGCGCAAACCGCACCACCGCAGCAGTTTTCGGTCAGGAAGCCCATCAGCGCGCCCATCGCCGCGAAATCCGCCGCATAAAGGATCGAGCGGCCATTGCGACGTTGGGTAACAAGCCCCGCATTCGCCAGTTGCGCGATATGGAAGCTGAGCGAAGACGGTGCGATGCCAAGCGCATCTGCCAGCGCACCTGCCGCAAGACCATCCGGCCCGGCCTGCACCAGCAGGCGATAGGCAGCGAGGCGATGTTCCTGCGCAAGCGCGCCGAGCGCGCGGACAACATTGGGAGAATCCATCAGGCAAATCCTTGATTCGATATTTCAATAATAATTGAATTAAATGCTTCCACAAGCGTTCATGCGCCGCTTGCAGGGCCGAAGCGCAATGCGGGGCTGCACCCGGCGCAAACCCGGCACTGCTGCCTGTTACTTTTCGCAGTTCATGCTCCCGGCATCCAAATTATACACAATGTAACGGGAGAGAAATGGAGCGATGCGTTGGGGTGACCGATTCTGGTCACCAGATGCCTTGCCCAATATAAGGCGATGTTCTGGCCAATATCTGGAAAGCAGCGCGCTTATCCAGAAGGCTTTTTGCGCCTTTTCGCTCTCTCCGCATAATTGAACGGCAGATCAGGGGTGTTTCTGCTTGCCGAATAGGGAGGGGAATATGAGGAAATTTACTCACGCGACCACATTTTCGGACGCGCGCCAATCGCGGCGCACGATCAAGGCCGTGGCACTTGCAGCAACTTTCCTTGCCAGCGGTCAGGCATTTGCAGCCGATGCGGCTGACGATCAGGCCGCACCGACGCAGGGCATCGAAGAAATCACCGTGACGGCGCGCAAGCGCGTGGAAGACGTGCAGAGCGTGCCGCTGGCCGTTTCCGCCATCAGCGGAACCGCGCTGGAATCGCGCTTCGTGCCCGATGTGCGCGCAGTGGCGAAGTATATTCCGAACGTCCAGCTCGGTCAGGTGCAGTATTCCGGCGCGACGCTTTCAGCATCGATCCGTGGCATCAGCTTTGCCGATATCGAGCGGTCGTTCGAACCGGCGGTTGCCACCTCGATCGACGGTATCTTCCTGGCATCGAACACCGGCGCGCTGGTCGACATGTTCGACGTGGAATCGATCGAAGTGCTGCGCGGCCCGCAAGGCACGCTGTTTGGCCGCAACACCGTGGGCGGCATCATAAACGTCAAGCGTTCGCGCCCCACGGGCGAGCTTGGTGCCAAAATGGCGGTTACGCTCGGCTCCTATAACCGCAACGATTATCGTGGCGTATTCAACGCCCCGATAATCAGCGACGTTCTGGCGCTGAAAGTTGGCGTCTTCTCGATCAACAGCAACAGCTTTACCTATGATGCCGCAACCGGCAAGGATGAGCCGGGCCTCAACCGTCTGGACATTCAGGCGAGCCTGCTGTTCACGCCGACGCCCGAATTCGAAGCGCTGGTGACCTATGAGCACCTGCGCGACCGTTCGCACTATCCCAACCCCGTGAACCAGTCGATTCCGGGCGAACTCGCCTGCGACGTGGGGCTTTGCTACAGCGCGCATAAGGACGAATACGAAAGCAGCGGTTTCCGCGCATCGTTTGGCGGGTTGCCGTTCTACGCTCCGCTTGATGCCGATAACGTAACGCTGAACATGACGTATGATGCGGGCAATTTCTCCATCGCGTCGGTCACCGGCTACATGGAAAATCAGGACTCGCTCGACATCGACAACATTGGCGATGCGATTGCCCCCAACACGCCGTTCTTCCACCCGGTGCGGTATCTGCACGGCAACCAGTTCAGCCAGGAACTGCGCGTAGACACCGATTTCGGCGGCATGTTCGACATGGTGGCGGGCGTCTATTTCTTCAAATCAACCTATGAACTGGATCGTCAGGACGTGTTCGTTGCCGATGGCACGCGCAACCCGGCCAATCTTGTCGATACGTTCAACGCCGGGCAGACGGTGAAGTCCTATGCCGCCTTTGCCGAAACATACTGGAAGGTGACGCCGACCACCCGCATCACCGTGGGCGGCCGCTATACGCACGAAACCAAGGATTTCCACGTTACCAAGCCGGCGCCCTATACCACGCCTGCCTATTCGTGCCCGGATCCGACGTCCACCTATGCGCCCTGCGCCAATCCGCACCTTTCGTTCAACCGCTTCACCCCGCGCGTTTCGGTTGACCAGAACCTTGCCGATGACGTGATGCTCTATGCTTCATGGTCGCGCGGGTTCCGTTCGGGCGGGTGGAACGGGCGCCCCGGCTCGCTCCCCCAGACGATCGGGCCGTATGATCCCGAAACGGTCGACAGCTACGAAGCGGGCCTGCGCACCAAGTTCTGGGATAACCGTGCGATCTTCAACGTGACGGTGTTCCAGACGGAATATCGCGACAAGCAGGAAGACCAGATCCGCACCAATCCGCTGAACCCGGCTTCGACGATCACCTTCGTTGAAAATGCAGGCAAGGCGCGGTTCCAGGGCGTGGAACTGGAAGCGCAGCTTCGCCCGGTGCCCGAACTGAACCTGTTCGGATCGGCGGGCTATCTCAAGGCGCGCTATCTGGAATTCCTCGATCAGGCCGGAAACGACATCAGCGCGACCAAGCAGCTTCGCTATGCGCCGAAGTGGAACGCCAGCGTCGGTGGCGATTACACCTTCGAACTGGGTGGCGACAACAAGCTGATGCTGGGCAGCAACCTGAAGTATGTGGGCGATTATGTGACCGAATCGAGTGTGGATTATTCCGGTCTGCGCCGCGAACGCATTCCGGCGCATACCTCGATCGACGGCGCGATCACCTTTACCGGCGCGATGAGCGGGTTGAAGGAATACAAGATCTCCGCGTTCATCAACGATGCGTTCCACGGCGGTGGCCGCATCGTGCGATCCAGCTATGCCGGGCCGTTCTGGTTCAGCGACCGCATTCCGAACCGCACCTGGGGCGTGGAGTTGCAGGTCGAGTTCTGATCTTACGGCCGATTTGATTACGCTGCGCCCGCCCCCGAAAGGGAGCGGGCGTTTGCATTTGGGCAACCTCGGTGATTGGCCAGTTGCCGGGCACGACAGGCTTTGCGACGCAGGTCAAAAGAGGATGCGACACTGATGACGACCAACCGGTTCTGGCGGCTCGACAACCACCCCGAAGGCAACGATTTTGCCGCCGCGCTATCTTTGCAGGCAGAGGAACTGCCACCGCTTGCCGAAGGCGAAGTGCGGGTGAAAGTGGGCTGGCTTTCGATGGACGCGGGCACGCGCATGTGGATGAGCCCGCGCACCGATGGCTATCAGCCGCCGCTGCCGCTGGGATCGAAGATGGCCGGGCTGGTGCTGGGGCATGTGAGTGAAACCCGCGATGCCGCCTATCCGGTGGGGACGCTGGTGCGCGGCTTCGGGCAATGGGCGGAACATGCGACAGTCATTCCCGCCCTGTCCGGGTTGGAAGTGGTGGACGACAGTCTTGCCGATGTGCGCCAGCACTTTGGCGCGCTGGGCATGAATGCGTGGACCGCGCTGGTGGGCGTGAAGGAAGTGGCGGCGGTGAAGCCCGGCGAATGGCTGGTGGTTTCCGCAGCAGCAGGCGCGACCGGCAGCATGGCCTGCCAGGTCGGGCGCAATCTGGGTGCGCGGGTGATCGGTATTGCCGGTGGGCCGGAAAAGTGCCGCTATCTGACCGAACAGCTCGGCGTGGATATGGCCATCGATTACAAGAACGAGGATGTGGCGGCGCGGTTGGCTGAGGTCGAAGGCGGAGTTCACACCTACTTCGACAATGTTGGTGGGCCGCTGCTGGACGCGGTGTTGCCCAACATGGCGCATTACGGGCGCGTGGCGGTATGCGGCATGGTGGCGGCTTACGATAACGACGCCCCCCTGCCCGGCCCCGCGCGGTTCGATCAGGTGTTGATGCGGCGGCTGCGGATCGAAGGGTTCTTCATTCCCGACTTTCTGCATCGCGGGGCAGAGTTCCTGCCATTGTTGCGCGAATGGGTGGATACCGAGCGGCTGACGGTGAACCTCGATGAAACCGAAGGGCTGGAGAACACGCTGGTAGCCTATGACCGGATGCTTTCGGGCAAGGCGATTGGCAAGGTCATCGTGAAGGTGCAAGCCTGATGCCGATCATCAAACACCGCGCGCCGCTGCAATGCCTTGTTGCCGTCCGCGGCCATCCGTTTGACCGGACGGCCTTTGACGCGATGTTTCAGGCGATGGACGGCATATCGGCCACGATGGTCGATCAGCCCGCAGCGGCCCGGCTGATGAACCCCGATGGAATGCGCGGGTTCGATGTGCTGGTGCTTTATGATATGCCGGGGCTGGGCTTCGAAAGTCCTGATAATCCGCCGCTTTACCTTGAAGCTGAAGCGGACTTGAAGTCTGGATTTCGGGCGCTGCTGGAGCAGGGCAAGGGCGTGGTGGCGCTGCATCATGCGCTGGCAGGGTGGCCGACCTGGGCGGACTACCATGAATGGCTGGGCGGGCAGTTTTTCTACCACCCCGGTACGTGGCAAGGCGGCGCAGTGGCAGACAGTGGATACTGCCATGATGTGACACACGAGATTTCAGTCGCTGCGGATCACCCGGTAACGGCAGGACTGCCAGAGCGTTTTACGCTGACCGATGAATTGTATCTGGGCCAGGTGGCTGAAGCCGGCGTGACGCCGCTGCTGCGATCATCCGCAACGTTCGATCGGGAGCATTTCTGGTCTGCCGACCTTGCGGTGAAAGGGCAGATGTTCAGCCGCGAAGGGTGGGAGCATCCGCCGGGATCGAATCTTGTCGGCTGGGCAAAGCAGGCGTTGAACAGCAGGCTGGTGTACCTGCAGCCGGGCGATGGGCCGTCGGCCTATGACGATGTGCATTATCGGAAGTTGGTGGAGAATGCGATCCGCTGGGTGGCTTGAACTCCCATCCCAAATACACTTGCGCCCCCGCGCAGGCGGGGGCCTCGGTGTTGCTACGGAACGCTTGCGTAAACCGGCTGAGGCCCCCGCCTGCGCGGGGGCGCAAAGTGTTTTGGTGCGATTTAAGCGCTCAAAGCGCCGTCATCCCACCATCGACCACCAGTTCGGTGCCGGTCACATAGCGGCTTTCGTCCGACGCAAGGAACAGGTTCATGTTGGCGATGTCCAGTGGGTCGCCCATGTAGCCCATCGGCACCAGCGCCAGCGTGGCGTCATAGTTTGCCGCGTTGTCTTCAAGTGCGACGCCCTGGATGTTGGTCAGGATCATGCCGGGGTGGACGGAGTTGACGCGGATGCCCTGCTTGGCAACTTCCACGGCAATGGTCTTGGAGAACAGGCGAACGCCCCCCTTTGCCGCCGCATAGGCCCCGCAGGCGGGCACGCCGATCAGTCCGGCCACCGATGAAATGTTGATGATCGAACCCTTCACGCCGGTCTTGCGCATCAGCGCCACCGCGCGCTTGGTGCCGTGAAACACGCTGTCGAGATTGACCGAATTCTGGAGCGCCCAGTCTGCGCTGGTCATGTCCTCGATCGGGCGCAGCACAGCGATGCCCGCGTTGTTCACGCATACGTCGAGCTTGCCGTCCTCGGCCTCGATCGCGGCGAACACTTCGTCCCACTGCGCTTCACTGGTCACGTCGTGCAGCATCGCACGCGCCTGACCGCCTGCCGCACGGATACCGTCGGCCACCTTTTCCGCGCCTGCCAGATCGCGGTCGGTCAACCACACCTTGCAGCCTTCTTCGGCAAAGCGCTGCGCCGTGGTGCTGCCAAGGCCGGGGACCGAAGCGCCGCCAGTGATGAGAGCGATCTTGCCTGATAGACGTGCCATGCGCGTGAACTCCTGAAAAAGGACAGAATTTGTCCCGTTCGCCTACTGTTTTTCAGGTTTCGTCACCCTGAGCTTGTCTCAGGGTCCATCTATCCGAACCAACCGCAGTTTGATTGGCACAATGGATCCTGAAACAAGTTCAGGATGACGGCGATCTATTTCCAGAGCCGGACGGGATAAACGCAAAAAGGACCGGGGGCGTTGGACGGAGCGCGTTACCGCCCCGTCCTCGCCCCCCGGCAAGGTGGATCAGTTATGCGTCAGCTTCAGAACTTGAAGCCAACGGTTGCGCCATAGGTGCGCGGTTCGAGTGCCATGCCGAACGACCACAGGCCTGCCACGGTGAAGGCGTGCGTGGTGGTCTTTTCGTTCAGCAGGTTGCGACCGAAGACGCGGACATAGGCCTTGGTATCGTTCAGATCGAAGTTGAAGGTCAGCGATGCGTCGACCAGATCCTGCGTGGTGGTGCGCACGCGCGGATCGTTGCCGTTGACAGTCACCAGCGTTGCCGCGCCTGCGCCGTTCAGCGTCGGCGTAAGCGATGCGGCCGAAAGCTGTTCGTCATAAGGCGAGATATGGCGCCAGCCCACGTTGGTGGACACATCACCGAAGCTGGTGGGCATCGTGTATTCAGCGCTGAGCGATGCGGTGAACTTCGGCGCATAGATCAGGCGGTTGGCGTTGTAGTTGAACGGCACCAGACCTGCACCGCACGAGTTGGTGGCCACTGGCCCGCCCGCATAAGCGCCGCAGGTCACGAAGTCGCGGAAGTGCGAATCGAGGTAGGCCATCGAGCCGGTAAGCTTGAAGTTGTCGGTCACGCGCAGGGTGGTGTCGAATTCGATACCCTTGATCAGCGCGCCGCCGGGGACGTTGCCGGTGATCGTCTGGTTGCCGGTGGGGCCGCCGGGGACGGTCAGGTTCTGCTGCATGTCCTTGTAATCGGACACGAAGCCCGCAAGGTTGAGGTCCATGCGGCCATCCAGCGTCGTCAGCTTCACGCCGATTTCATAGGCATCGACCGTTTCAGGCTGGAACGGCGTGCTGGCGGTGGCTGCCGTTGCGGCACGCGGGCTGAAACCGCCCGAACGATAGCCGCGCGACCACGAAGCGTAGAGCATCGTATCGCTGTTCGGACGCCAGTCGATACCGATCTTGGGCGTGAACTTGTTGAAGCTGGCCTTGCCTGTGCCAACCGGCACGAACTGCGATGCCTGCACGTTATTCGGATCGATCAGCTTGCCACCGGCGAAGCCGTTGAACAGTTCCTTCTTGTCGTGGCTGAAGCGACCGCCGAACGAGATGCGGACCTGATCGGCAACCTTCCAGTTGAAGTCACCGAACACGGCGTAGCTTTCGGTCTTGCCTTCGACATGCTGCGAATTGAGATCGAACGTGGTTGGCGGCACGGTGGCGTTGAAGCCGAACACGCGCGACCACTGGGTCAGATCGTATTCCGATTTGAAGTAGAAACCGCCGACAACATAGTCAAACCCGTCGAACAGCTCACCCGCAGCGCGCAGTTCCTGGCTCCACTGTTCATAGTGCTGGCGGCGATCGACGTAATAGAGATCGGTCGAAGAACCATCGAAGTCCTGCGTCTGGGCTTCGGTGCTCTTGCGCCAACCGGTGATCGAAGTGAGCTTCACCGCGCCGGCATCGTAATTCATTTCCAGCGTGGCTTCGGGCGCCTTGTAGGTGCTTTCAGCATAGTCACCGAAGGTCGTGTAAAGATCGGTGGTGTTGTTCCGGTTGCATTCGCGCGCCGGGATGAAGCCGCAAAACACTTCGGTGCTGTTGGTCAGGTTGCTGACGACGGGATCGAACACCTGCTCTACCTGCGCAACGGTAAGCTGGGCTTCGAAGCCCGAACCGACGGGCTTGAACAGCAGGGTTGCGCCGTAGTTTTCGGCATTGCTCCAGCCCGCGCTGACATTGCGCGTGACGTTCTTGTAGAAGCCGTCGCTTTCGTTGTGGAAGTACCACGCCTTGACGCCCCAGCTTTCGTCATCGCCGTAGTTGGCGATTGCCTTGGCCGAGAAGGTGTTCCAGCGGCCATAGCTGACTTCGGCCTTCATGCCGGGCTTCATCGTGGGCTTGGAACGGGTGATATTGATCACGCCGCCGATGGTGTTCGCACCGAAGAGCGTGCCCTGCGGGCCGCGCAGAACTTCGATCTGCGCAACGTCGAACGCATCCTGCAACTGACCGGTGTTGGTGCCGATGACCACGCCATCGACCAGCACGCCGACGGTCGGCGTCTGCGACTTTTCGATGTCGGCGTAGGTCAGGCCGCGGATCGAGATGTTGGCCGCCTGCGCGCCGGAGTTCTGCTGGGTGATCAGCAGGCCGGGAGCTGCGCCCTGAAGATCGCCGATGTTCACGGCGGCCTTGCTTTCCAGCATTGCGGTGTTGACGGCGGTGATGGCGACGGGGGTGGACTGCAGCGTTTCCGAACGACGGCGTGCGGTCACGATGATTGCGCCGGTATCTTCGGCAGCATCAGCCTGATCAGCCTGCGGAGCGCCTGCCTGAGGCTCATCAGCTTCGGCAGCAAACGCAGGCATGGAAAGCGCGAGCGCGGATGTGGCAAGTGCAACAGCGATGCAACGCCGTGCGGCAGGGGTCTTCATGGTATCCTCCCTCAAAATAAGGTCGCTCGGCCTCGTCGGGCCGTTGCTCCCCTCTTTCATCCACCCCACCGCCGTTTGAACCAACTGCCACTTGTTACAGGTGCCTGTGATCAGCCATGCTTCATCCTTTGGGTGTCCCGAGGGAGAGATAAAAATGTCCGTCAATCGCCGATTCCTGCTGGCGCGCCGTCCGCATGGTACCCCTGTTCCGCAGGACTTTTCGCTTGTGGAACAAGCAGTTCCCGATGCGCCCGAAGGCGACTTCGTGGTGCGCAACTGCTATGCCTCGCTCGACCCGGCGCAGCGCGGATGGATGGACGACGCACCAAGCTACATGCCGCCGATCACGCTGGGCGATCCGGTGCGCGCCAGCACGATCGGCATCGTCGCCGCTTCGAAATCCCCGGATTTTGCCGTGGGAGACTGGGTTCTGGGCCTGAATGGGCTGGAGGATTATTCGGTCAACGAAGCGGGCGGTTTCACCATGAAGGTTGATACCAGCTTGGTAGATTCGCCATCGCGGTTCCTTTCTGCAATGGGCGCTGTGGGGCTGACAGCCTATTTCGGGCTGACCGAAGTGGCCAAACCCAAGGCGGGAGAAACGCTGCTGGTATCTGGCGCGGCAGGCGCAGTGGGATCAGCCGTGGGGCAGATCGGCAAGATCATGGGATGCCGCGTCATCGGCATTGCCGGTGGTCAGGCCAAATGCCGCCGTTTGATCGAAGATTACGGCTTCGATGTGGCCATCGATTACAAGGGCAAATCGGTGGAGCAGCTTGCCGCCGAAATCCGCGCCGCCGCGCCGAACGGTGCAGACGTGGTGTTCGAAAACGTGGGCGGCGATGTGATGGACGCCGAGCTTCTGAACCTGGCGAAGCACGCGCGCATCGTCCTGTGCGGATTGATCAGCGAATACAATTCCCCCGAAAAGATCGGCGTGCGCAATCTGTGGCAGGTACTGGCGCAACAGGCCACGCTCTATGGCTATCTGATCATGGACTATGCCCCGCGCTTTGCCGAAGGGGGCGCGGTGATGGCCGAATGGATGGCGCAGGGGCGTCTGCGCATCGATGAGGACGTGCAGCACGGCCTTGAGAATGCCTACGACGCTTTCATGCGCCTGTTCACCGGTGCGAATACCGGCAAGCTCGTGCTGAAGATCGCCGATGGCCTCTGATCGTCTGCACGGCCGCAAGGCCATCGTCACCGGCGCGGGATCGGGTATCGGTGCGGCCACGGCGGCACGGCTGCGTGCCGATGGAGCGCTGGTCTTTACCGCCGACATTCAGGGCGATGTCGATTCCGTGGCAGACCTGACCACGCCCGATGCCAATGCGCGCCTGATCGAACAGGCCGTGGCCGCGATGGGCGGGCTGGACACGCTGGTGCCCTGCGCTGGCATAAGTGCGTTTCATCCGCTCGAAGGGCATGACGATGCCTATTTCCAGCGCGTGCTGGATGTGAACGTCGTGTCGGTGTTCCGCCTGATCCGCGATGCGGTGCCACACCTTAAAACCGCCGGAAACGGGCGCATCGTGACCATCGGTTCCACCACTTCAAGCCACGGGGACGAAGGGCTGTGCGCCTATTCAGCATCGAAGCACGCGGTGCTGGGCCTGACCAAATCGGTGGCGGCAGAACTGGGACCGTTTGGCGTGACGGTGAACTGCGTGCAGCCCGGCGCCATCGCCACACCGATGACCGCGCCCGCCTTCACCCAGATGCCCGAATTCCGCACGTTCTGGGAAAACAAGGCCCCGCTTCGCCGTCTTGGCCAGCCTGAGGATATTGCGGACGTCATCGCCTTTCTGTGCAGCGATGACGCGCGCTTCATGTCCGGCCACGGCGTGTGGGTGGATGGCGGAGCAATGGTGCGACATTGAGCGTGGAAACCCTGCTGCTGCTATTCCGACCCATCGGAACCGACGCCGCCACCTTCCAGATGGGGCTGAAGGCCGCCCTTCCCGATGGCGCGCAACTGGCAGTGGCCTTGCCCGACGATGCACTGCCCGCTCTGGCCCACGTCGCCACGCGCGATGCAGAAGTGCCCGATGCGGTGGCGACGCTGACGGAGGCGCAGGACGCCACCGCACTCCTGGCCCTGGCCGATCCGGTGCGCAGCCGCCTCTTTACCGGCGTACGGCACGCAATCCTGCCGGGCCGCAATACGATACGATTGTTTTTCGGACTGCGCCGACTGCCCGCGCTGACGCGAGCAGCGTTTCAGGATTACTGGCTGAACCATCACGCCGATATCGGTCGTCGGCTGATCCCTCCATACACTTACCATCAAATCCACAACGCGACAGGCGGCGAACCGGTCGCCAATCCGATGGCCGCCACCTATGACGGGATTGTCGAGGTGCATTTCCCCGACATTGCCGCGCTGGTGAGCCAACTTTCCCGTTCCGACGTTGCGGTTGAGGCGCTTGAGGACGAGAGGAACTTCATCGATCACGCCCGCTCGCGCTTCTGGGCGTTTCAGGAAATCGCCTGATCGCGCGAACAGCGCCGCCAGCCTGCGTAGCGGCGCTGGTGTCAGATCATTCCTTCATCACCGGACAAGGCGTCGCGCCGCTTTCATCGAGGTAGTACGCTACCCATTTGTGGAAGAACTGGTTGCCCGGCTCGTTGCGACCGAAGGTCTGGTGCGTCATCGCGCCCGATTCCAGCCCGTTCTGCACCTTCAGGCCGAGGAAATAATCCTCCTCTTCCACCACATCGAAGAAGAAGTCGCACATCTGGTCCAGCGCCGCCAAACCTTCATCGGTATCGGGTTTGGTGGGGAAGATATAGTTCATCACCGTCGTGTTCTGGTTGGCCTTCGGGCCGGGAAAGAGCTGCGCCAGCTGCCCCATTTCGGGCGCGAGGAAGAAGCTCATGTTGGGGAAGAGCATTCGGATGAAGTCGTAGCCGTTGTTCTCCTGCCGCCCCCACTGCTCACGCGGAAGATCGTGCAGGCGCGTGATCGCGTTCTGCGGAAAGCCAAGCCGGATGTGCGGGCCGAACCCTTCGTAATTGGCGCGGTTCGATGGGCTGCGGGTGGCAACGGTGTTGGTATGCGCAGCCTGGAAGTGATAGCCTTCGAGATAGCCGTCATAGGCGACTTTCCAGTTCGCGCCCTTCATCGCCTTGCTCTTGTGATAGTACCACGTTTCGAGCTTCAGTGCGGCGAAATCCTCATACATGCCGCCCATCCATTCGATGGCGTTGATCGGCAGGCCACCCTCGTCCTTGGGCGTGAGGATCACGAAGATCAGCCCCGCCGCCTCGTCGCACGGCAGCTCGGTCATGTTGAGCATGGACCGGTCCACATCGCCAAAGGTGCTGGCTTCGGCAATGCCGATCAGCTTGCCGTCGTTCGCATAAGTCCACCCGTGGTACTGGCAGGCGAAGGCCCGGCAATTGCCCTTGCCTTCGGGGGCCAAGTGCATCGCGCGGTGCTTGCACACATTGAGGAGGGCGCGCGCCTTTCCGTCCTTCCCGCGCGTGATCAGCACGGGAAGGCCCATCACGTCCAGCGCCTTGTAGTCGTTGACCTGCGGCAGTTCGATGGTCAGTGCCAGCATCAGCGGCAGGCGCTTGAAGATGCGGGCGATCTCGCGTTCAAAGCGCTCCTCGCTCAGATAATCGGCCACAGGCACGCGCATCGTCTCGCTGGCCTGATCGGTGGTTTTCGTCTCGACGAAATGCAGCATCCGCTCGGCGGCATTGGCGTATTTGTCATAAAGTTCGGTCATGGCTGCGGCCTCAAGCGTTCAGATAGCTGTCAAGCGTCTGGTGGATGTGGCGGATGCGGACTTCCTGATAATCGGCCAGTTCAACCGCCTGATTTTTGGAAACTTTCAGCCCTTCGTGGCACAGCGACATGTTCTCGCTGTCCTGATCCAGCACCGCGCCGAGAACGCCCAGTTCAGGCGCATCAGCCCAGATCTGATCGTCCGACAGCATGTGCATCGGCACGCCTGCCAGGCGGGACTGGCCCTGCGGCACGCGCGCGATCACGCGCACTTCCATCAGGCACTTGTCCTGATCGGGCCAAGGCCGCCAGCGATAGACAATATTGGGCATAAACCCGCCCCACGGTGCAAAGTTCGGGAACACGTTGTAAACCAGCGCATCCAGCAATTCGCTTTCCGAGACACCGGAATAGTCCCCACCGAACTGCTTTTCCGAAACTTCGCGCATCATATCGCCCAACGCGGCGCGCGCGGTGCGGCCTTCGGGCACGGTGATGGCGTAATTGTCCTTCTCGGCATCATAGTTATCGGCACTGCGGCCGTTGTACTTGCGGAATTCGTCGATAATGCGCTGCTGCGGCCAGTGTTCGGCTTCGGCCTGCGCCTCGATATGCGGGCTGATAACGCCAAAGGGGGTGTAGTTCACGTTCACGTGGCGGCCCAGCACATGATAGGCGGCATTGGCATCACCGGTGAACGGCATGAGCTGCGGGTGCGTGACATAGGCGTGGTAGCTTTCCATGAAAGCCTCCATCGCGATCTTCCAGTTGGCGGGAATGACCTTGGCCACCCATGCCACGGTGACGCAATCTTCGTGTTTCCAGCGTTTGAAGAATTCGGGCAGCGGAGCGAGGTATTCCTCGATCGTCGGGCCTTCGGGATTGTCGCGCACAAAAATATAGCCGCCCCATTGCGCCAGCGTCGCTTCGGGCAACTGCATCTTCCGGTCTGTCAGATGGGCAAAGTCCCAGCGGCAGGGAATATTGCGCAAGGAACCATCCGGGTTCCATGAAAAGCCGTGGAAGGGGCACATGAACTGGTCGGCACTGCCGCTGTCTGTCTTCAGCTTGCGCCCGCGATGCAGGCAGACATTGTGGAACGCCTTCACGCTGCCATCGTCCTGCCGCACGATCAGGTAGGATCGGCCCGCGTTGTCATAGGTCACGTAATCGCCGGGTTCGGGCAGATCTTCCTCACGCGCAGCGAACTGCCAGACGTTGGGCCACATCTTGTCGCATTCGGCACGGAAGAAATCCGGGCTGTAATAGCGCGCGGCGTCGATAGGATCGGAGCCGAGATATTGCGAGCGATCCTCTGCCATGAAAGCGGGCGGCGGCACATCGTCGGCACGCAGGATATCTTCCCAGCTTGTGCCGGGGCAGCGGGCGCTGTGAAAAGCGCCGGGATCGCGGTCTGCCATGATTGTCCTCTTCCGTGTTTGTTACGGAAAGGAAAGTGTCATGAACGGGCTGTGCTGCGTTTGATCGAGGTCAAGATTCGGCAGCCGAAGACCTCTGCTTTTGGCTAGGAACTGGCGTTTTGGAGATAAAACCGGCGATTATGCCGGTTTTATCTCTCGTCATTCCCGCGCAGGCGGGAATCCAGCGTGCAACCGTCGAAACTGGATTCCCGCCTGCGCGGGAATGACGAAATTAATGGTGATATCGCATCCTCACACCGGTGCGATCACACCCTCGCCCGCACGCCAGACTGGCAGGATCTGCTCGTCGTCGTAAATTTCCATGATCTCGAAGACATTGCCGAAGAAATCGCGGCAATAGGTGGCGGCATAGCCATGCTTGCGGCCATCGGCATCGGTGGTGATGCCTGCCAATGACGGCGGAGTGTGAACCCTGATGCCAGCAGCGATCAGGCGCTCGTAACAGGCCTGCACATCTTCAACCTGCACGGCGAAATGGGTGTAGCCATAGCGGTTGACGCCCCGGTCCGGGTCTTGCGGTTCAGACCGGGGTTCGAGGTATTCGAACACTTCGATGCAGGCATTGCCAAGGCGGCACATGAATTGTCGCGCAGCGCTGCCCTTCAGGCCCACAACCTCGTCAATGAACGGATTGTCGCGCCATTCCAGCGGCGGCCCTACCTCAACCCCGCCAAGCAGGCCGAGGTAGAATTCCCGCGCCTTGTCGAGATCGGGGACGGACACCCCGATATGCTGGATGCCCTTTGCCCCGATGCTCATCCGCGCGGCCTTAAAACTGGACGCGCTTGGTAAAGCCGCCGTCGATCACCAGATTGGTGCCGGTGGTGTAGGACGAAGCCGGGCTGGCGAGGAAGACCACCGCCTTTGCCACATCGTCCGGCCCGCCGAAGCGACCCAGTGCGAAACCGGCTTCCACCGACTTGTACAGTTCGGGCACGGCGCCTTCGATCACTTCCCAGTTGCCGCCGGGGAACTTGATCGGGCCGGGCGAAACCGCGTTAACGCGGATGCCCTTGGGACCAAGTGCCTGCGACAGCTGGCCTGCATAGACGATCAGCGCGCCCTTCAGCGCATTGTAGCCCTGCGGCACGATGAACGTTTCAAGCCCCGCCGTGGACGAAAGGATCACCACCGAACCGTCATCCGATTTTTCAAGGAACGGCTCCAGCACTTCGACGCCGATCACGGACCCCATGATGTCGTGATCAAGGCCCTTCTGCCAATCGCCGGTCTGGCCCGATCCGCTGGTGGAGATCATCGGAATGAAGATATCGCAACCGCCAAGGCTTTCTGCCGCCTGCGTCAACCACGCGCGATAGGCATCCGGCCCGGCGTCCATATCGAAAACCGAACCGAACACCTTGTTCCCGTGCTTTTCAAGGCTGGCCACCGTTTCCGCCACTTGTTCCGCATTGCGCGAGCAGAACGCCACATCCGCGCCTTCTGCGGCGAGAATTTCCACCGTCGCACGGCCGATACCGCGGCTGCCGCCCGTAAGGATCACCTTCTTGCCCTTGAGTCCGAGATCCATATTCGCGCTCCTCTATCCCGTGCAGATTCCGTTGCAGCATCCTTGAAGGCGCGCGTCAGCCCAAGCCACTCCCCTTTTGAACAGGAAATGCGATGGCCCCCATGATGATAGGCCTGCGTCCAAACACATATGACGGAGCAGGACATGGGACGCTTGGAAGGCAAGACCGCAATCATTCTGGGTGCCAGCAGCGAAGGCAACATGGGCCAGATCATCGCGCGGCGGTTTATCGATGAAGGCGCGACAGTCCTTGTTGCTGGCCGCAAGGCCGACGTGCTGGAAAGGTTTGCGACAGACAACGCCTGCCACTGGGCCACCTGTGATCTCACCGACGAAGCCAGCGTCAATGCACTGGCCGATACCGCCGTAGAGAAGATGGGCGGCATCGACATTGCGCTGAACGCCACCGGATGGGGTCTGCTGAAGCCCTTCCTCGATGTAACGCGCGAGGAGCTGGACGCGATGAGCGCGCTGCAACTCGTTGGCCCGCACCAGTTCTTTCAGGCAATGGTGCGCAAGATGGCAAAATCGCTGGGCGGGCGTGGCGGCTCGATCCTGACGATCAGTTCCGCCACCGCGCAGATCATGCTCAACGATCACGCGATCTACATGGGCACCAAGGCCGGCACCGATCACATCATCCGCTGCATCGCGCACGAATTCGGCCACGAAGGCATCCGCGCCAATTCGATCTCCCCGGGCCTGACCGACACGCCGATGACCGCCGAGGCCGGTGCCGTCCCCGGCCTGTTCGAAGCCTTCCGCGCGGGATATCCGCTGGGCCGCTGGGGCACATCGGAAGACATCGCCGCCGCCGCCGTGTTCCTCGCCAGCGACGAATGCTTCATGACCGGCGAAAACCTGCAGGTAAACGGCGGCCTGACCTTGCGCCGCAATCCCACGCGCGAGGAAATCAACGCAAGTGTGGCCAAGGCGATGGCGGAGGGTTGAGGCTTCAGCCCCCCACCTTCTCCTTGATCATCGCGCGCAACTGATCCTTGCGCACTTTTCCGCTGGCGGTGCGGGGGAAGTCTTCGACCAGTTCGAAGCGTTCGGGGATCTTCTGCCTGGCCATGCCCGATGCGGCGACGTGTGCGGCAAGGGTTGCGGCATCGGCAGCTTCGCGCAGGATTACATAAGCGCACACGCCTTCGCCGAGGCGTTCGTGCGGCATGGCGACCACGGCGGCTTCCTTCACTGCCGGGTGCGTGTGCAGAACGTCCTCGATCTCCTTGGCAGAGATGTTTTCGCCGCCGCGAATGATCAGGTCTTTCTTACGCCCGGTGATCGTCACCGCGCCACCGGCACTCAGCACGCCAAGGTCGCCGGTGCGGAAATAGCCGTCGGGCGTTATCGCCTCTGCGGTCTGTGCTGCATCGGCGTAGCCCATCATCATGCCCGGCCCGCGCGCAAGGATTTCGCCTTCCTCGCCCGCTACCAGCACGCGGTCTTCGTGATCGACGATTCGCACGTCATAATCCACAACCTCGCCGTCGGTCGTTGCGGCAAGGCGTTCGTCCTGTGGCCAGCCAAAGGTTACCAGCGGCACTTCCGACGCACCGAAAACGCGGAAGGCGCGGGCATTCTCGAACGCCGCATTGGCCGCCGGGATCAGGTCTGCCGGTACGGCCGCACCGCCGCAGGCAAAGAAGCGGAAGCTGGGCAGACCTGTGCCCGCCGCGCGCGCCGCTGCTGCCAGTTCCACCAGAAACGGCGTGGCCGCCACCGTGCCGACAAGCTGGTGTCGCTCGATCAGCGCCAGCGCTTCGTCCGCGTTCCACGCCTCCATCAGCACGGACCGGATGCCGCAGATGAACGGCGCTTCCAGCCCGTTGGCATAGCCCGAAACGTGCGTGACCGGCGATGGCATCAGCGTTGCCTCGCCCTCAACCATGCCCCAGTGCCGCCCACTGGTGGCGACGATATGCGACAGCGTGCAATGGCTGTGCAGCACGCCCTTGGGCCGTCCGGTGGTGCCGGAGGTATAGAGCACCATCTTTACGCCCATCGGATCGACATCTGGCGCAACAAATGCTGCATCGCGCCCCGCCACGACCAATGCAGCAAAATCGTCCTCTCCTGCGCCGCGCACGGTAAAGACGTGGCGCAAATCGGGCAGCGCATCGGCACAACGCCGGGCCATCGCGCCGTAATCGACCTTGCGCCAGACATCGGGCACGAAGATCGCCGCCGCACGGCAATCGCCCAGCATCATCAGCATTTCGGCATCGCGATAGATCGGCACGATCGGGTTTACGACAAAGCCCGAAAGCGCCGCCGCCAGATTGATCACCGCCGCCTCGCGCCAGTTCGGCACCTGAAAGGCGATCACGTCTCCGGCGCGCAATCCGCGCGCATGGAGCGAGGCCGAGAGCGCTTCGGCTTCGGCCCAGACTTGCGCAAAGGTATATTGCCCCTCACCATCGATGAAGCAGACGAAATCGGGCGTCGCATCGGCCCGTTCACGCGCCAGATCGGCCAGCGTTTTCATCGCCCAAACGCCGCTGGCAGCAAAGCGGCGCTGATGCGGGGCGGGAATCGGCAGCCAGTCCCAGGGCTTATCGTTATTTTTGGTCATAAGACCTCTTGTTCCAAGCGCCGCCCCCTTGCAGCAATTGGTGAAAAGGCGAGTTGGGGCCTTGGCATTTCCCAAACCTAGCCCCTGTCACAGCTTTCGCACCGCTTGCCCGCACGGCATTGTCACAGCAACATTCGGCCAAAGCGCCACGGAGAGGCAATACCAGCATGGATCGCATCGAGCGTATCGGACAAGTCGCGGAAATCATGCGCGATTATGTTGAAAACAAGCAGACCTTCCTCACGACAAGCACCAAACGCGTGCCTGTGCGCAGCTATACCGACCCTGACCAGTGGAAGGCCGAGATGGAGCTGGTGTTCAAGCGGGTTCCGCTGATGCTGGCCTTCACCGCGGAACTGCCCAATCCCGGCGATTACAAGGCGATGGATGCCGTAGGGATGCCCGTGCTGATCAACCGCGACAAGACCGGCCAGGTCCGCGCGTTCCTGAACGTCTGTTCGCACCGTGGCGCGCCGGTGGCCAATGAAGGCCACGGCAATTGCCCGCGCTTCACCTGCAAGTATCATGGCTGGACATTCGGGCAGGACGGCAAGCTGATCGGCATTTCCGAAGCCAGCAAGTTCGGCGAAGTTCACAAGTCCGAACTCGGCCTGCGCGAACTCCCCTGTCAGGAACAGGCGGGCATGATCTTCGTCGTGCTCACGCCCAATGCGCCGATCGATGTCGACGCCTATTTCCAGGGCTTTCTGGAAGATTTCGAAGCGCTGGACTTTGCCAACTGGTCCTACATGGGCAGCCGCGTGATCGAAGGCGCCAACTGGAAGATCGCCTATGACGGCTATCTCGAAGGTTATCACTTCGCCTCGCTTCACCCGCAGACGATCTTCCCGCGCACGCCATCCAACTGTATGCACTACGAAGGTTTCGGCCCGCACCAGCGCATCGGCTTCCCGCACCACAAGATCGCAGATGCGCTGAAAGATGTGCCGCGCGAAGACTGGGGCACCCAGGAGAACAACGGCTTCGATTTCGTGCGGATCATGTTCCCCAACGTATCGGCCTTCATCGCCCCCGAAATCACGCAGGTGGCCCAGCTTTTCCCCGGGCCGACGCCGGGTGAGAACCGCACCGTCCTGAACTATCTGCGCCGCGAACCCATTCGCGACGAGGAAGACCGCGCGAACGTGGAAGCCGCGATGAACTTCTTCCGCGATGTGACGTACACGGAAGATTACCTGATCGGCCTGGAAATCCAGAAAGGCCTTGAAACCGGCGCGCATGACGAACTGGTGTTCGGGCGCAACGAACGCGGCAACCAGTATTTCCACGAATGGCTGGACTGGTATCTGCAGGATGACGCGGACCTCCCCCAACCGAAGATGTAAGGGGCGGGCACATGAACCCGATCTCGCTTGCATCCGGCGTGGTGCCTGAATTTGGCCCGGTTGACACCATTGAGGCCGCCCGTGCGGGTGGCTTCGATATGGTGGGCCTGTGGGTCGATCCCGCAGAATGGACGGCGGCACACACCCGGGATGCCCGTGCGGCCCTTGCGGCAACCGGCCTGCCGCTGCTTGACGTCGAAGTCGTCTGGCTCAAGCCCGATTCCGCGATGGACGATCACCGCAAAGTGCTGGACGTTGGCGCAGAACTGGGCGCGGCCAACGTGCTGTGCGTATCGTCAGACCCCAATCACGCCCGCACCGCTGCGCGGCTGACAGACCTGTGCCGCCATGCCGAAGGCAGCGGCATCCGCGTGGCGCTGGAATTCGGCATTTTTACCGAGGTGAAAGACCTGCGCGGCGCGCTTTCCGTGCTCGATATGGTAGACCACCCGTTGAAAGCCCTGCTGATCGATCCGATCCATGTCGATCGCTCCGGCTCGTCCATTGCTGAAATCGCACAGGTCGATCCTGCCCTCCTGCCCTATGCGCAGTTCTGCGATGCTCCGGCGCAGCGCCCTGATCCTGCCGATTTCAATGCCGTGATCCACGATGCCATCGACCTGCGCCAGCAATGCGGCGAAGGCGCGCTTCCGCTGGGCCAGCTCTATCACGCACTGCCGCCGGGCCTGCCGCTGGCCATCGAACTGCGCTCTGCCGCATTGCGCGATGCCTTCCCCCATCCCACCCTACGCGCCAGCGCCGTGGCCGAGGCAACGCGCCGCTGGTTGGCGGACTATACATGAGGTCTTGGGCATGACCGTCACCGTCCTGACCCTGCTCAAGCGCCGCGCAGGCATGAGCAAGGCCGATTTCATCGCCTATTACGAAACGCGCCACCGGCTTATCGGGGAAAAGGTGCTGTCAGGCTGGGCCACCCGCTATGTCCGCCGCCACCTCCATCCGCTCGATGGAGCAACTGTCGACCATGATTACGACGTGGTGCTGGAAATCGACTTTCCCGATCAGCAGACCTGCGACGCCTGTTTTACCGCGATGGCCGATCCTGCCGTGATGAACGAGATCGTTGCAGATGAAGAACGGTTGTTCGACCGCACGCGGATGCGGACATACCGGATCGAGGAACACGCTTCGGTTTTGTTGTAGCCTCGCGCTGACAAACGCCAATCAACGCGCCAGCAAAACAGCAATCCCGTGATCGATGTCCTGCCATGCCGCATCGGTGTCCTGCCATGCCGCATCGGTCGTCAGCGCCGTAGCGCCGAGTTCACCTGCGAGGGAAAGGCAGGCCCGGTCACCAAGTGACAACCCTTTTGCTTTGGTCGCATTGCGCAACGCCCCTGCCCGCAGAGCCTGTGCGGTGTCAAAATCCCGAACATCGAGGCCCAGATCGGCAAGGCTTTCGCGAATGGCATCGTCGGGAACGCCGCGCTCTGAAAGTTTGGCGACGACTTCCGACAAATTTACCGCGCTGATGCAGGCGTCGGAAAAATGCGTTGCGATGACATCGGCCCCGCGCTCTCCCAGCATTGCCGCAAGGAGGGCCGAGGCATCAAGCACATAACCCACTTCACTCATCGCCGGATGCGTGCCTGCGATCTGCGATCAGTTCTTCGGACAGGCTGGTGCCGGAGCCAAGATGCGGGCGCAGACGGGCCTGCACACGGCGCAACGCATTGTGGACAGGCCGGACGTGCAATTCCCCGTCCACAACGTGCAGCGTAACCGAATCGCCATCAGCCAAACCCAACGCTCGGCGAATATCGGCGGGCACCTGCAACCGCCCGCCGCTTACCAATTTGCCGCGCTGCATGTTCATGTCATATCCACCAACTTATACAGATGATGCTTTATCATACATAAGTGGCAGAAAATGTCAAAATGCCGGCGCGTTGCAGTGCAGCATAGTTTCAATCCGCATAGACCGTCCGATAGGCCCGGCGGGTGAACTTCCACGCACCATCGATCCGCTTCAGCTCGTCGTCATAGCGCCCCGTGGTGTGGATGCGCTTTCCGGTGGCGGGATCGTCGAAAATTTCGATAGTATAAGCCACTGATTTTGCACTATCGCCCACCACTTCGATCGAACCGGGCTGCATGAAATAGATCATCGGCTTGGTGCAATTATCCAGGCCATAGACCTTCATCGATTCGATCCAGCCATCAACGATGGTTGCCTTGCCGGTGAAGCCGCCAAGATCGGGATAGTCAGGCAGCTCCCAATAGGCGTCGTCTGCCCAGATCGAACCCCACAGTTCTGCATCCTTGGTCATCACGCCGTGGGCGTGCGTATCCATGAGTTCGCGGATCGCCATGCGATCCTCGATTGGTCCGGTAAACGGCATCGGTTCGCGCTCCTTACCAGGCGTGGGTTTCGCCATTCCACTTAAGGAAATCACCCGACCGGTCGAGCGTCCAGTCGGCCGCAACCTTGCGGATGCCTTCGGCGCTTTCCTGCGGGGTAATGTCTGCGCCATCACCGCCCATTTCGGTCTGCACCCAGCCCGGATGGACCAGCCCGACGATCACGCCGCGCTCCTTCAGGTCGGTTGCGACCGAACGCATCAGCCGGTTCAGCGCGGCCTTTGCCGCCGCATAGGCATAATAGCCGCCATAGGGCCATGTCGATGCCGCAAGCTGGCTGGAGAAGTTGATGACTTTCGCGCCTGCCCCCATGCGCGGCAGGAATGCCTGCAGCACGCGCAGCGGCCCCTGCACCATGATGTTGAACACGTCGTTCCATTCGGCCCAATCCGAACTTTCCAGTTCGGACGCGGTGGGTCCACCCACCCCGGCAACGTTATAGAGCAGGTCGATCGCCTCACCCGACGTTTCCGCAGCGCCCGCGCTGACCGAAGCCTGATCGCCCACGTCCATCGCATGAACTGTCAGCTTTCCTGCGGATGCAGCGGCCATTTCACCCAGCTTCGTCGCACTGGCGGGGTTGCGCACCAGCGCGATCACGCGGTCGCCAGCTTCCAGATGCTGCCGCGCCAGTTCAAGACCGATTCCGCGCCCCGCGCCGGTAATTGCCACGGTTGCCATATCATCTTCTCCCGTTGCGCAACCGATCGTCCGGTCGCGAATTGCCATGATCCTGCCAGACAGCCGCCTTGGCGGAACTGGTCTTTATGCGAGAAATCCGGCTGCGTGACCGGTTTCACGCCACCGGCTTGTAAAGCGCGCGGATTGCGTCGAGCGACAGGCGCAGCACCTGTTCGATCCGCTCTGGCCCAAATACAGGGCGGTGCAGCAGCAGGCCGGAATGGACGGCAATGGCGAAATCGCTGCCCAGCTTCATCGCCTGCCACTGGTCCTGCCATTGTGGGAAGGATTCGATCATCTCGGCCGTCCACACCTCGTCAAAACGGCGGGCGGCGGGTTCGAACGCGGCGTCCAGCTCAGCATCGGTGCGCGCCGCCACGGCCAGTTCCAGATAGGCGGCATATTCGCGCGTCTGCACGCTGCGCCAGTGCGCCTGCGTGGCCAGATCGATCAGCAACACATCGCGCGCCTGCGCCATGCTGGCCAGATAATCTTCCAGAAACAGGCGCATCCGCTGATAGAACACGTGCTCGACCACGGCGGCAACCAGATCCATGCGCGTGGCAAAATGATGGTGCATTGCCCCGCGTGAAACGCTGGCACGTTCGGCCACTTGCGCTGTCGTCAGTCCCTGATATCCGCTTTCGACAAGGCAATCGACCGCAGCCTCAAGCATTTTCAGCCGCGTCTGCGCCGATTTGCGCTGCTGCCAGCGTTCAGGCACTTCGCCCATGCCATTGGGGCGCATCGCGGCAAGCATCCGCTTCTGCATGGTGGTTCCAGCCATCGTCATTGTCCTGTCATGCCTTTCCGCACGGTTCAAGGCCTCCTGACAAAACCGCCAGTTCCCACACCGCAAGGGTTGCGGCCATAAAACCGGCAGAACCACCTGTTTTATGGTGGATGCGCTGGATTATTGGGCCACTGAAACCAAAACCGGCATATTCGGGAGGGATAGAAAATGATCAGAACAGCCCCATCGCGCCTGCTTGGCAGCCTTTCGCTGCTTGCCCTGGCCACCATGCCCGCCTCTGCACTGGCGCAGGAAGCGCAGGCCGAAGATGCACCCACCAGCGGCGGCCTGTCGGAAATCGTCGTCACCGCGCAGAAGAAGGCGGAAAGCATCCAGTCGGTGCCGATTTCCATCGCGGCTGTCGGTGGTGATACGCTGGCCGCGATGAACGTCACCACGCTGCAGGCACTGCAAGGCGCGGTGCCCAACGTGCAGATCGACAATTTCGCCAACACGCCCAACAATGCCGTCTTCACCATTCGCGGCATCGGCGTGATCGAGCCTGATCCCTATGCCGGCAATACCGTGTCGATCGTGGTCGATGGCGTGCCGCAGTTCTTCTCGATGGGCGCGCTGCTCGATACCTATGATTCCAATCGCGTGGAAATCCTGCGCGGCCCGCAGGGCACGCTGTTCGGCGCGAACACCACTGGCGGCGTGGTCAACGTGGTGACGAACCAGCCCACCGGCGAATTCGGCGGCTATGTGCGCGGCACCTATGGCAACTGGAACCGGTTCGACGTCAACGCCGCCATCGAAGCGCCGCTGGTCAAGGATGTCGTCAGCGTCAAGGTGGCAGGTATCCATACCCAGCGCGATGGCTGGACGACCAATGTCTGGAACGGCGAGGACATGGGCCGCAAGAACGTGGACGCCGTGCGCGGCCAGCTCTACATCACGCCCAACGCCGATCTGAAGATCACGCTGCAGGGCGAATATGTCGAAGCGCGCAACGGCGCGCCGATCGTTGTGAACGGCGGCCTGCCGGGCGAAGCGAACTATGTGCCCGAAGGCACCTTCTGGAACGGCGCGGTTCTGCCGATGTACCGCAGCCCCTGCGCCACCGCAGGCCAGCCCTGCGTTGCCCCGGACAAGTATTTTTCGGGCAACAACGAAGTGCCCGACCAGTCCGACATGACGACGAAGTTCTTCATCGGCACGATCCAGTACGACAACACCCCACTGGGCGATATCACCGCCATCACCGGCTACAAGCACTTCACGCTGTTCGAATATACCGATCAGGACGGCACCGCGAAGACCAACAACGCCACCCGCCGCCGCACCCGCGGCTGGCAGTTCAGTCAGGAACTGCGCAGCGCTTTCGATGTGGGTGAAAGCTTCAATGCGGTGGCCGGTCTGTTCTACATGAAGACCGATTACAACCATTACCAGATGTACCATCTGGATTTCGCGCTCCCCGGCCTCATCCAGTACAACGTGCAGGATCAGGCTACGGAATCGTTCTCGGCCTTCCTGCAGACCTACACCCAGCTTACCGACGCGCTGAAACTGTCTGCCGGCATCCGCTACACGCACGACAGCATCGATGCCCGCGCCACGCTCGATACCGGCCTCGGCAGCGAAGCCTTGACGTCTGCCAACTGGGACAAGTTCGACGTTCTGTTCCCCGGCAGCCTTGATGTGGGCGGCAAGAAAAGCTGGAGCAATGTGGGCTGGAAGATCGGCCTCGATTACGAACTGGGCCAGAACCAGCTTGTCTACGCCAACTGGGCACGCGGCTTCAAATCGGGCGGCTTTACCGGGCGTATCGGCGTGGCGGCCGATGGTAACGCGCCCTACAACCCGGAAAAGGTCGATACCTTTGAAGTGGGCCTGAAGGCGGACTTCCTTGACCGCCGGTTGCGCGCAAACCTTGCCGCGTTCTATACCAGCTACCGCGATATGCAGGTTGCGCAGATCTATTTCGATCCGGCTACCAACGTGCAGGGCAACCGCATCCTCAACGCCGCAGAATCCGAAATCAAGGGCTTTGAACTGGAACTGCAGGCTGTGCCTACCGATGGGCTGACACTGCGCGGTTCGCTTGCCTACCTCGATACGAAGTACAAGGACTTCCTCTATTTCGATCCGGTAGCAGCTACCACGATCAGTCTCGAAGGCTATGCCCTGCAGAATGCGCCGAAGTGGGCCTCCACACTGGGGATCAACTACACCGCGAACTTCACCAACGGTTCCAGCATCGTGGCGGACGCCAGCTGGATGTACACCGGGCAGAAGTTCTACACCGCCGTCGTCAATACTCCGCGCTCATCGATCCAGCCCACCTACTATGTGGATGCGCTGCTCACCTATTACGGCCCGGACAAGCGTTATTCCATCGGCCTGTGGGGCAAGAACCTGTTCGACAAGCGCTATATCTCCACCGTTTACGACAGCCCCGGCTACATGGGCCTCGTCGGCTATGCCCCGCCCCGCCAGTTCGGCGTGACCGTGGGTTACAACTTCTGATCTGACGCGATCCTCCCTGGCCCCGGCTGCCTTCACCAGCAGCCGGGGCACTTTTTTATCGGAGACGGCCTTGATCGGACCAGACGATCTCATCGCCCGCCACGGCATACTGAACGCCCTTGCAAACCACAGCCGGGGAGTGGACCGCGCCGACGCCAACCTGCTCGGCAGCGCCTACCACGATGACGCCACTGTCGATTACGGCTTCTACGCTGGCCCTGCCGCAACGCTGGTCGATATTCTGGCAAGTGCGCAGAAAACCGCCCTGCCCACCCTCCATCGCACGTCCAACTGCTGGATCAAGGTCGATGGCCAGCGCGCAACGGCCGAATCCTATGTCATCGCCTATGTCGAAGAGGCAGACCTGCAACGATGGGTCATGGGCCGCTATCTCGACCAGCTCGAATACAAGAACGACGAATGGCGCCTGACCCATCGCACTTACGTGCTCGATGGCAACGTCAACCGCCCGAACAGCGCCTCTCGCAACGATCCGCCCACGGGCTTCGAACATTTCGTGCCTTCCGGCGGCAAAGGTGCTGCCGATCCGGGCCGCGCCCTGCTCGCCCTTCATGCCGCCAGCGCAAGGAACACTTCGATGACGCCATCCGAAAACCGCGAAGCCGCTCTCGACGCCGCCCTCGCCCGTGCCGAAATCCACGATCTGCTCATGGCTTATGCCCGCGGCGTCGATCGCGCCGACGAAGCGCTGCTCGCTTCGATCTTTACCGAAGATTCCACCGTCATTTCCGGCGTGGTCAACGGATCGGGCAAGGACTTCGCCCAGCAGATCACCGCCTTCGTATCGCAGAACCTTGAAATGTGCTTCCACTCGGTCGCCAACGAATGGATCGACGTGCGCGGCGACGAAGCCGTGGGCGAACATTATGTGATTGCGCAAATGGTCCAGTCCGGCACCGAAGTTCTCACGGGCGGGCGCTATATCGACCGCTACGTGAAGCGCGATGGCAAGTGGCTGATCCAGTCCCGCACCTTCGTGGCCGACTGGAACCATTCGCACCCCTCCACGATGGAGCGTGACGGTTTGTACGAAGCCCTCACCAATCGCGGCTGCTTTGGCGCTGCGGATCCCGTTTACGCCCATTGGGCCGCATAAGGAGAAACATGATGGGCAAGATGGATGGCAAGGTCGCCCTGATCACCGGCGGCGCTTCGGGCCTTGGTGCGGAGGACGCGCGCGTGCTGGCACGCGAAGGCGCAAGCGTGGTCATCACCGACATGCAGGAAGACCTTGGGCAAAGGGTCGCCGCCGAGATTCCGAACTGCATATTCCTGCAGCACGACGTGCGCGATGAAACCCGCTGGGCCGAAGTCGTGGCCGAAACGCTGCGCCGCTTCGGCAGGCTCGATACGCTGGTCAACAACGCCGGTCTTGTCCGCTTCGGCACGGTCGAGGCGATGTCATGGGACGATTACAAGCTGCAGACCGATGTCATGGCGGGCGGCACGTTCCTGGGATGCAAGGCCGCGCTGCCGCACATGAGCCGCGATGGCTCCGGTTCGATCATCAACATGGCCTCAGTCGGCGGAATCAAGGGCATCAGCGCCATCCCCGCCTATGCCGCCGCCAAGGCCGGGATCATCGGCATGACCCGCTCCATCGCCGTCCACTGCCGCGAACAGGTCTATCGCATCCGCTGCAATTCGATCTCGCCGGGCGGCATCGTTACGCCGATGACCGCACAGGCTCTGGCCGAACTCCCCGAAGGCAACGCCGGGCTTGAACAGGCCCAGAACCACGGCATGGGCCAGCCCAGCGATATCGCCAACATGGTCCTCTACCTCGCCTGCGAAGATGGCCGCCACATCACCGGCACCAACATCGTGATCGATAATGGAGAGACGATGGCCTGACGGCCATCTGGGGCGCAAGACGAGGGCCTGACGGCCACCCTATCCAAAACGCCAAGCGTCCGCGCCCGCCTGCGCGCGCATGATCCTCTCCATAACAACGAGAGGATCATTCGATGCAGCCCCCGTCCCACGTGCCTGCCGACCGCATTGTCGATATCGATATCTACATGCCACCCGGCCTTGAAAGCGATGGCTTCCACAAGGCCTGGAGCGACCTGTGCGCGCAGCATCCCCCTGTCGTCTGGACGCCGCGCAACGAAGGCCACTGGATCGCGCTGGGGGGTGAAGCGCTGCAGCAGGTCCAGTCCGATGCCGATCGCTTCTCCTCGCGCGTGATCGTGTTGCCCAAATCGGTGGGCGAAATGCACGGGCTTATTCCCACCACCATCGATCCGCCGGAGCATCGGCCCTATCGCCAGTTGCTCAACGCCCATCTCAACCCTTCCGCGATCCGGGGCCTGTCCGAAAACATCCGCGCCACCGCTGTCGATCTGATCGAAGGTTTTGCAGGCCGGGGCCATTGCAATTTTTCTGCCGAATATGCCGAACAGTTCCCGATCCGCGTGTTCATGTCGCTGGTTGGCATCGATGCTGCCGAAGCGCCAAAGATCCGCCACTGGGCCGAATGCATGACGCGCCCCGGCATGGACATGACCTTTGACGAAGCCAAGGCCGTGTTCTTCGAATACGTCGGCCCGCTGGTGGACGCGCGGCGCGAAAACCCCGGCGACGACATGATCAGCGCGATGTTGCACGCCGATCTTGGCGAAGGCCGCCGCCTGTCGCGCGACGAAGCCCTTTCCGTTGTCACGCAAGTGCTGATCGCGGGCCTCGATACGGTGGTCAATGTGCTGGGCTTCATCATGCGGGAACTGGCGGAAAATCCCGCCCTGCGGGCAGATCTGCGTCAGCGTGGGGCCGATATCACGCCTGTGGTCCACGAACTCTTCCGCCGCTTCGGCCTCGTCTCCATCGCGCGCGAGGTGCGCCACGACATCGAATTTCATGGGCTCAGCCTGAAAGCGGGCGACATGATCGCCATCCCCACGCAGGTCCACGGGCTGGACCCGCGCGTTAACCCCGATCCGCTGGCGATTGATCCCGCCCGCAAGCGCGCGCGCCATTCCACGTTCGGTTCCGGCCCGCACATGTGTCCGGGTCAGGAACTGGCGCGCAAGGAAGTGGCGATAACGCTGGAGGAATGGCTGAAGCGCATTCCCGATTTTCAGCTGGGGCCGGACAGCGATCTTTCGCCCGTGCCGGGCATCGTGGGCGCGCTGCGACGGGTGGAACTGGTCTGGCAGACCTAGCGCAACCGCTAGGTTGAGGCGAATCGGCTATGCATCCATAAAACAGGCAGTGCTGCCGGTTTTATGGATGCAGCACACCGGAGAGTGTGATGCTGGACGCCATTCTTGCCCACGGCCTGCCCGAACATTCCGAAACGGAAGACCTCGCTACCGTGCGGTGCCCGGATGCGCCCAGCGTGCAGCAGATTGTCGCGGGCGATGCCCTGCCCCCGCCGCCCGTGCTGGCAATGGAAGAACCGGTGTTCCTCGGCACCGCGCCCGTCAGCGTGGACCGCTATTTCGATCAGTCGATCTTCGAAGCCGAGATCGAAAGGATCTGGAAGCGCACCTGGCAGTGGGTCTGCCGTGAAGATCACATTCCTGAACCCGGCGATTACTACACCTACGAGGTTGCCCATCTTTCCTACGTGGTTGTCCGACAGGATGACATGTCGGTCCGCGCCTTTGCCAATTCCTGCCTCCACCGCTCCACCAAGCTGAAGCGCGGCGAAGGCGTCGGATCAGGCGACAACCTGCGCTGCCCCTATCACGGGTGGACCTGGAACAACGACGGCTCGCTCGCCTCGGTCCCCTGTGCGTGGGATTTCAAACATATCAATGCGAAGAAAACCAATCTGCCTGAAGCGCGCGTCGGCCACTGGGGCGGGTTCGTGTTCATCAACCCTGCGCAGGAAGGGCAAAGCCTCGAAGATTTCCTCGCGCCCCTGCCCGAACACTTCAAGGGCTGGGACATTGCGAACCGTCACGTGTCGGTCCATGTCGCCAAGGAACTGCCCTGCAACTGGAAGACCGCGCAGGAGGCTTTCCTTGAATCCTACCACGTTCTGGAAACGCATCCCCAGCTTCTGAAGGGCGTGGGCGATGCCAATGTGCAGTACGATTGCCATTCAGACCACGTAACCCGGTTCTACGCGGCCAGCGGCGTCAATTCCCCCCACCTCGCACACCCCCTCAGCGAGGAGCAGCTCCTCGCCACGATGATCCTTGGCGACAAGGATTCGCGTGGCGAGGGTCTTGTCGTCGGCCCCGGTGAAACCGCACGCACCGTGATGGCCCGCCATCTGCGCAAAGTGATGGGCGAGGCCTACCAGTGCGATCTTTCCGCCGTTTCCGACAGCGAGATGATCGACACCATCGAATACCACGTATTCCCCAACATGGTGCTGTTCCCCGGCCTTTCGCTGCCGATGGTCTATCGCTTCCGGCCCATCGGGACCGATCCCAACCGCACGCTGTTCGAAATCCTGTTCCTGCGGCCCAACCCTGAAAGTGGCCGCATTCCCGAACCACCCGAACCCTATCGCGTGGCCGAACATGAAAGCTATGCCAGCGCGCCCGGCTTCGACCCGGCGATGGGCCACGTCTATGATCAGGATACCGACAATCTGCGCGCCCAGCAGGCGGGCTTTCGCGCCAGCGCAACCGGCGTCCAGAACCTCGGCAACTATCAGGAATCGCGCATCCGGCACTTCCAGATGGTGATCGACAAATACCTGAACGGAGAAGCCTGATCATGGCCTTCGACATGGAAGCCGAACTGCGCGATCTGTGCGCGCGGCGCGATATCCACGATGCGCTTTGCCGCTACATGCGCGGGCAGGACCGGCTCGATCCCGAACTGCACCGCAGTGCCTTTCACGATGACGCATGGGTGGATTGCGGGCTGATGCAGGGCAGCGCGGACGAATTCGTGGCCTTTGCGCAGGGTTTTCTGGCCGATCTGGACGGCAGCCAGCACATCATCGGGCAGGCGCAGATCAGCGTGGATGGCGAAAACGCCAGCGGCGAAGTCTATTTCTATGCCTGGCACCGCCTGCGCGAAGATGGCGAGGCAAAGGATCTTGTCGTCGCCGGGCGCTATGTTGACGAGTATACCTGCAAGAATGGGCAGTGGCGCATCAGCCGCCGCCGCGAAATAGTGGACTGGGCGCGTACCGACCCGGCCGCAGACGGTTTCCTTGCAGGCAACCCGCTGGTGCGGCCAGGCAGGCGCGGAACAGATTTCAGCCAGACCCGCGACTGGCCGATATAAGAAAGTGATGAGGACGCCGAAATGACCGTTCAAGAAACGATTTCTCGCTACTCCCCGGAGTTCGACGTTGCCGTGCGCGGAGACGTGATCACCGCAGACCGCTATATCACGCGCGAATGGATGGAGCTTGAGAACAAGAACCTGTGGCCGAAGGTCTGGCACCTTGGCGGCGTGCTGGCCGATCTTGAGGAAGAAGGCGATCTGATCCGCCACAACTTCGGCAAGGAATCGGTGATCATGGTCCGTCAGGCAGACGGCTCGGTCAAGGCGTTCTACAA
The DNA here is from genome assembly GCF_049240505.1 of Novosphingobium sp. Taxonomy (GTDB): domain Bacteria; phylum Pseudomonadota; class Alphaproteobacteria; order Sphingomonadales; family Sphingomonadaceae; genus Novosphingobium. The sequence goes on along the minus strand of NZ_JBMLSM010000092.1, from coordinate 18,670 downwards.
CACCTGCCCCCATCGCGGAAACCGGCTGGTGCTGGGCGATGTCGGTTCATCGCCGCGCATCACCTGCGGATATCACGGGTGGCAGTATTCGCCCGATGGCACGCTGGTGCACGTGCAAGACCCGGACGATTTTGCTGGCGGCAACCCGTGCGGCAAAGTGAAACTGTCCGAACTGCGCTGCGAAACGTGGGGGCCGTTCGTGTTCTGGTGCATGGATGATGACGTTGCCCCCCTGCACGAATGGCTGTGGCCCTATACCGAGCGGCTGGCCGGCTACAAGCTGGACAACTGGGTGCGCGTGTTCAACGTGTCGGCGGACTGCGATTTCAACTGGAAGATCATCCGCGACAACTTCAACGAAAGCTATCACCTCCCCACGATCCACCCCGAACTGGCCACCTTCATCAACGATGGCCTGCCGACGACCATGTTCGAGATGTACGAGAACGGCCACAACGCGATGTGGATGATCGGCCATCAGGCGACGAGCCGCAAGGACTACGTCAGCGGCGATGTGCCGCCGGGCCTTTATGAAGCGGCAGAGGCATGGGGGATCGATCCCAAGGAATATCGCGGCCGCACCGCCGATATCCGCGAAGCCGTGATCAAGGCCAAGCGCGAGCGCGGAGCCGAAGCAGGCTATGACTACTCGTCGATGACCGACCAGCAGCTGGTAGACTACTTCCACTGCACGCTGTTCCCCAACCTGACGATCACGATGTCGCCCGAACAGTGTCAGATCCTGCGCACCGAACCGCACCCGACCGACCCGGAAAAGTGCATCTTCCAGCACTGGTGCCTCTATCCGCCAAACGCCAAGATGGCCGAAGTGGTGACCCCGGTCGGCTCCGCCCCGCTGCGGCACGATGCGATCCAGCGCCATTCGACTTACGGCGATGGCGTTTCGGTCGGCTATGTGGCCGATCAGGATCTGTCGATCGGCACCACGCAGCAACAGGGCCTGAATTCACGCGGGTTCAAGGGCTGCCTGCTGCCGGGGCAGGAAAAGCGCGTGCAGCGTTTTCATGAAAAGCTGAACGACATGGTGCTGGGCCATCCGACGGCGGCGGTGGGGTAAACGCAAACCACGCCATCCTTGCGCCCCCGCGCAGGCGGGGGCCTCGGTGGTGTTATGGAACGGTAGCGTAAACCGACAGAGGCCCCCGCCTGCGCGGGGGCGCAGAGGCGGTATGCAGTATGAGAGGATGCCATGAACACCACCATCACCCCCGGCCAGACCGGCCCGCATCTGATGCAGGCCGCCTTCATCGTCGATGACGTGGAAGCCGCGGCGAAAGCGTGGATCGCCGCCACCGGCATCGGCCCGTTCTTTCTGGTTCCGCACATCGAACTGGCCGAAGCGACCTATCGCGGCGCGCCGTCCGAAGGCATCGACTTTTCGGTTGCGCTGGCACAGTCCGGGGGCACGCAGATCGAACTGATCCAGCAGCATTGTGACCGGCCCAGCGCCTATCGCGATACCATCGCCAAAGGACAGACAGGCTTTCATCACTTCTGCATCTACACCGCAGATTATGACGCCTGCCGCCAGCGCTATGTCGATCAGGGCTTTGCCGTGGCCATCGACGGCAAATTTGGCGCGATGCGCTTCTGTTACGTCGATACGTCAAACACGCTCGGCTGCATGATCGAGATCGTGGAACAGGACGACGCACAGACCGATGCCTTTACCCGCATTGCCGAAGCAGCGGCTGACTGGGACGGTGTTACCGACCCGATACGGCCTTTGTTTTCCTGATGATGTTCACTTAATGTTCCAAATCGTGTTTCCCCGGGGAAACATTTTTCGGGATTGCAAGAATAATTATAAGTATTTGAGAGGAAACGATAAATGCAGTGCCCTATTGAAGATCGCATCGCCATTCAGGATTTGATGGTCGCCTATGCCCATGCGGTCGATACGGTCAGCGACATCGACGCCGTGCTGGACGTGTTCACCGAAGATGCGGTGTTCGATCTTTCGGGCATCGGCCTTGCTCCGCAGCTTGGCCATGATGGCATCCGCGCCTTTTTTACCAATGTGTTCGCCAACATGGAACACCACGCCCACTATCTGACGAACTTTGCCCTGACCGCCTTCGATGGCGATACAGCATCGATGCGCGCCTATGTGATCGGCATGGGGCAAGGCAAGGATGGTCGCGCCGTGACCGTCAACGGGCGCTATTATTTCGACGTGCGTCGCACTGATGCTGGCTGGAAAGCCACGCGCTATACGATGGATTTCCTGATGCCGCTCAGCGGCACGCTCGACAACGCCAAGTAACCAGAACAACACGACAAAAGTCGGACCGAACCTTGCCGGTGCGCTGGGGAGAACAGCACCGGATCACAGGAGAGCCGTATCATGGCGACATATCTCGAAATCCCCAATCCGGGGGCTACCTATCCCACTGACCCGCAGGCCGAATTCCCCAAGGCACGCGGTGATGCGATCACCGGCGACCGTTACTGGTCCAAGGATTTTGCCGAAAAGGAATGGGAGCACATGTGGAAGCACGTCTGGCACGTTGCCGGGCGCACATCGCAGCTTGAAGAGCCGGGCGATTTCATCACGCACAACTTCCTGCGCCAATCGGTCATCGCGGTTCGTCAGAAGGATGGCGGCATCCGCGCCTTCCACAACGTATGTCGCCATCGTGGCAACCGCCTTGTCTCAACATCCGAAGGCGGGGTGGCTGAACATTTCACCTGCCCCTATCACGGGTGGAAGTGGAACATCGACGGGGCGCTGGATTGGGTGCAGGACGAGGAAGATTTCCGCCAGGGAAGCCCCTGCGGCAAGCTGCGCATGAAGGAAGTGCCCTGCGAAGTCTGGGGCGGTTTCATCTTCTACAGCTTCGATCCCAACGCCGTACCGCTGGAAGAATATCTCGCGCCGATCCCGTCGCTGTTGAAGAACCGCGATCTGGCGAACTGGAAGCGCGTGGTGTGGCGCACGCTGCGCGTAAACACCAACTGGAAGTTCGCATCTGACAACTTCAACGAAAGCTATCATATCCCGTCGGTTCATCCGCAATTCGAAGGGATGATCGACGATCACTATTCCACCACGATCTTCGAGATGTACCCCACCGGGCACAACCGCATGATCGAAAAGCTGCAACCGTCGAGCCGCTATGTCGATGCGCAGCAGATCAAACCGCTGTGGGCCGAAGTGCTGAAGGAATGGGAGCTTGATCCCGCCGATTTCGAAGGCCGCGCGCAGGAAGGCCGCATCGCCTTGCAGGAGGCGCGGCGCAGGCTTGGCCCGGCACGAGGGTTCAAACACTTCGACAAGCTGAGCGACGATGAACTGACCGACCAGTTCCATCACACCTGCTTCCCGAACTTCACCATTACCGGCACGCCCGAAGGACTGCACGTTTTCCGTACCGAACCCGATCTGGAAGACCCGAACTGGTCCACCTTCGATTACTGGTATCTTTCGCCCGAAATCGAAGGGCAGCAGATTCCCACAATCTACGGCCTGCGCCCGTGGAAGGATGCAGAGCACCAGACCGGCGATTTCGATGCTTATACTGCCGAAATCAAGCAGGGCGATTTCCTGATCCAGGATCTGGAAGTGGCAGTTACCCAACAACAGGGCCTGCATTCGCTGGGCCATGACGATGCCTATCTGGCCGAACAGGAAACGCGCATTCGCCGTTTCCATGAAGTGATCAACGACTACATCGAAGGGCGGCGCTGAACCGCCACACCTGCTGACATAGAAAACCAAGGAGCGCCCATGAATCCCGATCTCGTTTCGCTGCAAGGCAAAGTCGCCATCGTTACCGGTGCGGGCGTAGGCATGGGCGCGGCCACTGCGCGGCTGCTGGCAGCGCGCGGGGCTAGCGTGGTGGTTTCCGATATCAATGCGGAAACCGCTGCGCAGACCGTCGAGGCCATACGCAGCGCAGGCGGCACGGCCCATGCCGTGCGCACCGATGTGGCGGATGAAGCGCAGGTGGAAGCGCTGGTGGCCGAGGCCGTGGCGACATACGGCAAGCTCGATTGCGCGGTAAACAACGCCGCGATCACGCCGGATGTGCTGCCGATCCACGAAGCCGACATGACGGTGTTCGACAAGGTTCTGAACGTGGACCTGCGTTCGGTCATGCTGTGCATGAAGTACGAAATCCGCCAGATTCTGGCGCAGGGCACCAGCGGTTCCATCGTCAATATCGGGTCTGTCAGTTCCGTTCGTCCGCAGCCCAACAACGCGGCATACGTTGCGGCGAAGCACGGCGTGATCGGGCTGACCAAGACGGGCAGCATCGAATATGCGCCGCGCGGTATTCGGGTGAACGCGGTGCTGCCGGGCGCCATCGACACGCCAATGCTGCGCGGCGCGCTGGAAACGACCGGCTTCACCGAAGCCGACTTTGCGCCAGCGCTCAGCCTGTTCGGGCGTTTCGGCAAGCCGGAAGAAGTGGCCGAGGCGAGCGCGTGGCTGTGTTCGGACGCATCGAGCTATGTCACCGGGCACAGCCTTGCGGTGGAAGGCGGTTATCTGACGCGGTGAGCGTCGCAAACAATCCTCCCTGTTTTTGCGGCTGCACAAACGGGGAGGTGTCATTCGCTTTTGCGAATGACGGAGGGGTTCTTCTATTGCCCCTCCACCACCCGCTGCGCGGGCGGTCCCCCTCCCCGCCTGTGCTTCGCAAAGGCAGGGAGGATTTCAGGAAGCCGCAATATCGGCAATTACTGCTTCGAGCACTCGCACGGCGTCGTTCGGGTCAACCAGAACTTGCAGCCCGCGCTGGCCGCCGTTCAGGAACACCGCGTCCCACAGCAGCGCGGTTTCATCGATCACCACGGGCACGCGGCGCATCTGGCCGAACGGGCTGACTCCGCCGATCTTGTAACCCGTCAGGCGTTCGGCATCGGCGGGGCGCATCATCGCGGCGGCCTTTGCGCCAAGCGCTGCGGCCACGCGCTTCAATGATATCTCGCCATCGCTGGGGGCGATGGCGCAGGCAGGTTTGCCGTCGGCCAGCACCATCAGCGTCTTGAACACTTGCGCGGGTTCGACGCCAAGCGCCTCCGCCGCAGCGCGACCGATGCTGGGGGCGGCAGGATCATAATCGTAGCTGCGCAGGTCGAAAGCGATGCCCGCCTGTTCCAGCGCTTTGGTTGCCCGCGTCACTTGTGCCATAGTAGTCGGCTTGTTGCAGAAGGCGCAGAACAGCGCCAGTGGAGATAAAGCATGAGTGTCGCGTTTCGCCGTGAAGGCGATGACGAACATATGGAGCCGAAGTTCGAAATCCCGATCCCGCCGGGGCCGAACCTTGTTACGGTGCGCGGGGCCGCGCTGATTGCAGAGCGGCTTGCAGAAGCAAAAGCCGCGCTGGATGGCGTGACCGACGAGGCCGAGATCAAGAAGCTGCGCCGCACGCTCCGCTACTGGAGCACGCGCAAGGCGACGGCGGAACTGGTCGACGCTGGCGAGGACGGCATAGTGGGGTTTGGTTCCACCGTGCAGTTCCGGCTGAATGGCAAGGACCGCACCGTTACCATCGTGGGGGATGACGAAGCCGATCCGGCAATGGGCCTGATCGCGTGGTCCGCGCCGCTTGCCCGCGCGATGATGGGGGCTGAGGACGGCGAACTGGTGGACTTTGGTGGGAAAGCCGAAGCGATCGAGGTGGTTGCGGTGCGTATGGCGACAGTTGGCGCGGATGATGTGTATTTGTGAGAGGGTGAACAGGCCCTCCCCCGACCCCTCCCGCAAGCGGGAGGGGAGGAAACAAAAAGACCGGCGTCCTTGTTGGGACGCCGGTCTTTTTGTTTCGCTTACATCTTAACGCGGGCACCTGCGTAGAGGTAGCGACCGACATAGCTGATCGGGTAGTTCAGCGATGCGATATCGGGCTTCTGGTTCCAGATGTTGTTACCGCCGATGTAGAAGCGGAACTTGTCGTTCACGTCGAAGCCGATCTGCATGTCGTGCTGCCAGCGTTCCTTGAAGTACAGGTATTCAGGCGCGACCAGATCGGGGTTCGCGGCCAGCGTTTCCAGCTCGTAACGACGGGTCTTGCTGAACCAGCTAATGCCGTAGTTGATCGAGAAGTTGTCCATCTTCCAGGTGATGTCGCCGGTGGCGTTCCACTTGGGGCTGTAGGCTTCTTCACGATCGATATCGACCTGCGCGCCCGGCGTGGGGATGAATTCCAGACGATCAAGATAACCACCGACGAAGCCGATGCTGAACGAACCGAAATTGTCCGTGCGGAAGCTGTAGTTCAGCTTGAAGTCCGCGCCTGCCGTGCGGAAGTTCGCCACGTTCACCGGCTGCACGAAGTAGCTGGAGATATAGCCGGTGCTGCCATTGCGGGTCACGTTCTGGCAGAACACGTTGTTCAGGTCAGGCTGATCGACGCAGAGTTCAGCCAGATCCTGTGCGGTCGGCGTGTTGATCGCGTTGTCCAGCTTGATATCCCACCAGTCGAACGAGGCGACGAGGCCGGGGATGAAGCTGGGACGCAGCACCACGCCTGCCGTCCAGGTGCGGGCGGTTTCTTCGCGCAGGTTGCGGTTGCCGCCCGAGAAGCCGGGAAGGCTGACCGTGGCGGTGGGGTCGTTCTCAGGATTGAACGCTGCGATCTGTGCAGGCGTGAGGCCTGCCGCCGTCAGCGTTGCCTGACAGTTTGCCGCACGGAACTGCGTGCCTTCGGTGATGAACACCGGATCGCACGGATCGCTGATGAACGAGAAGCCACCGTTGCGCGGGGCGAACAGTTCGGTGATGTTCGGCGCGCGCACCGCTTCCGACCATGTGCCACGGAACGTGACATCGGGGATCGGCGCATAAGTGCCGTCAACCTTCCACGTTGTGGTCTTGCCCACGGTGGAATAGTCGGACAGGCGGATGGCCGCACCGAACGACAGGTTGTGGGCGAAGGGCATATCGCGCAGCACCGGAACCTGAAGTTCTGCGAAGGCTTCCTTCACGTCGAACTCGCCCTGTTCGGGAAGCTGGAGCGAGAAGTCTGCCAGTGCGCCCTGCTGAAGCAGTTGGTCAGGGGTGAAGCTGCTGCTTTCCTTGCGGTATTCGCCACCGATGGCAAAGCCGACCGGGCCGCCCGGCAGTTCGAAGAACTGGCCGAAATCGCCCGAAATCGCACCCGAAACGACATGCTGGCGAATGCGCGCGCGGTTGGTGATGTCGGCATTCACCCAATCGAGCGCTGCCTGATTGCGCACACCGTTGCCCAGCAGGTTGAGCGGAAGACACCCGCTGTTCGCGCCGGCGGTGAAGGTTGTGGCCGGGCTGTCGAAGTTGTTGGGATCAATGTTGCCGGTGGGATCGATCGTGGTGCGGCACACCACGTTGCCCGAACCATCGCGCACGGCATCGACCGCCGCAAAGTAACGGTCGGCAATGCGGTAGTCCGTCAGGAGGATGGTCGACTTGGTCTGGCCGAAGACATACGAGATGTCATAGCGTGCGTGATCAGAAATCTGACCTTCGAAGCCAGCGACGAGGCGGATCGTTTCACGATCGTTCCGTTCGCCGCGCACGCCCAGATCGTAGTTGTCGCGCGAGATAAGCGCACCGTTGCTGGTATCGGCGATACCGGCATAACGATCCTGCAGATAGGGGTTTTCAGGCGTCAGGTAGGTGAAGAAATCGAACGAAGGCTGCGACACCGTGAAGGTGCGGTTCTTCACGTACTTGCCTTCGACGTAGAACGACACGGCATCGCTGAAATCATAGTGCGCCAGCACGTTGACGTTGTGAACGCGGTTGGCGGCCTGAAGATCGCCCTGATATCCTGCCAGCGGCGTGCTGTCGCCGCCCTGGGTCAGACCACCGGCGGAGCGCAGCAGGCGACCGCGGTTGTAAACCTTGCCCGAACCGGTGAAATCAGGAATGCCATCGAGATCGAGATCGACCGCGCCATCGATCGAGCTGTCGGCATAACGCAGATCGTTGGTGGGGATGCGGTCCGGCACGGTGGGACTGTCGGGGAAATCGGCCTGATTGCGCACGAGGCCAAAGGTCTTCTGCGGATCGCCGGTGAAATCGCGCGCCGTGCCGTTGACGCGATCGATTTCGCGGAATTCATAGGAAACGGCGATATTGCCGCGACCGTCGGCAAAGTTGCGGCCATAAGTAACCGAGCCAAAGCGCTGCCCTGCGTCGCCTTCGCTCGACACGCCGATCTGGCCGCTGGCCATCAGGCCATCGAAGTTGCGCTTCAGGCGGAAGTTGACCACGCCCGAAACCCCATCGGCACCGTAAATGGCCGATGCGCCGCCGGTCAGCACGTCGACGCTTTCGATCAGGTCGGTCGGGATCGAGTTCACGTCGACCGCAGCCGTGCCCGCAAGGCTCGACACATGTCGGCGACCGTTGACCAGAGTCAGCGTGCGGTTTTCACCAAGACCGCGCAGATCGAGGAGCTGGACGCCAACCGCGCCGAAATCGGCGTTGGAGCCGGAGGTGCGGCCTGCGGAAAGCGAATTGAGCAGCGCCGGGTTCTGGGCCAGCGTTTCAACGATCTGGATATTGCCAGCCTGCTGCAGCGTTTCAGACGTGACCGCAACAATGGGGTTCGGCGTGTTGTAGTCTGCGCGCTGCTGGATGCGGCTGCCGGTGACGACGATGGTCTGCTCGCCCGCGTCATCCGCGCTCTGCGCTGCGGTGGTGTCGGCCACTTGTGCTTCCTGCGCCAGCGTCGGCGTGGCGATGACCGAAAGCACGCTCGCGGAAACGAGCATGGCCGAGCGGAGTGAATTTCTTGCGTTCATGGCGAGTCCCTGAATCTTCAATTACTGCAACACGTTGGACTGGCGGCACTCGTCCTCAGGGCGGCTCCGGTCAAGCCTGCGCTAACCAAAGTTGGTACGCATTGATACGATCTGTGACACGGTGTTGCAGCGCGGCAACATGCACAATCGCGTTAACCACAGATGGGGGAAACGAAAAAAGGCCTGCTTTCCCTAGCGGAAAACAGGCCTTTTTCGTCTTTCTGGAGAGAGTTCAGACCTGGCTGAAACCCCCGTCCATCACAAATTCTGTGCAGGTCACGAAACTTGCCGCTTCCGAGCAAAGATAGACCACGCCGCCGCCCATTTCCTCTGGCCGACCCATGCGGCCAATCGGGTGGCGCACTTCCATCGCCGCCTGCGCAACCTCGCGCGAGGGGGCAGCGCCGAGTTCGACATACTTGTCCATGATCGAGCCCAGCATCGGCGTGTCGATCCCGCCCGGATGAACCGAGTTCACGCGGATATTGTATCCCAGCGCCGCAAATTCGGCACCGAGGCACTTCGACAGCATCTTCACCGCAGCCTTGCTGGTGCAATAGGCCGCGTTAAAAGCTGCGCCGCGCAGGCCCCCAACGCTGGAGAAATTGACGACCGAAGCGCCGCCCTTGCGCGCTTTGCCCCCGGCCCGCAGCAGCGGCATCATGGCTTGCGTGCCGATGATGATCGAATCGACGTTGATCGCATTGACGCGGTGGAAATCGCTGAGCGGGGTTTCATCGAACCTGGTGACGATCGAATAGCCCGCATTGTTCACCAGCGCATCGAGACGACCATACTTTTCCTGCACCAGCGCGGCCACGGCCTGCCAATCGGCCTCGCTCGTCACGTCATGCTTCAGGTAGTGGTCCGCGCCTTCGATCTGCGCATCGGGCGCCAGATCGGTGGCAATGACGGTGGCATTGGCGGCTTTCAGCGCCTTCACCAGTTCACGGCCGATGCCGCCTGCTGCGCCGGTGACGACAGCCACCACATCGTTGAGAGCAATTGTCATTGTGCGGTCCATCCCCCGTCGATCACCAGCTCTGCGCCGGTCATGTAGCTTGAATCCTCGCTGGCGAGGAAGAATGCGGCACTGGCAAGTTCCGCTGGCTGCGCAAGGCGGCCAATCGGCGTGGAGCCGACGACGCCAGCCACCAGATCATCAGGCTTTTCCGCAAAGCCCTGATCGACCCAACGCTGGAAGCCAGCCTTCAGCAGCGGCGTTTCGACAAAGCCGGGGTGCAGCGAATTGGCGCGGATCGGCATCTTCTTCTGCGCAAATTCGATCGCAATGCCCTTGGTAAAGAGGCGCACCGCGCCCTTGCTGGCATTGTAGGCCGAAACCTCGTTCATGCCGACAAGGCCCATGATCGAGCTGACGTTGATGATTGAGGAACCGCCCCGGAAATCGACCCCGCTTGCCGCCATCAGCGGAACAAAGTGCTTGGTGCCAAGGAACACGCCATCGACATTGACCGACATGATCCGCCGCCAGCCTTCCATCGAAAGCTCTTCAACCGGACCGGTCAGATCGATCCCGGCGTTGTTGACGAGCACGTGGCATTTGCCGTGGCGTTCCTTGACGAGGGCAACCGCGCGCTGCCAATCCTCTTCCCTGGCCACGTTGGCGCTGATGTAGCTGGCGGCTTGCCCCAGACGCGCCATGACTTCGCGCGCGGTATCGCTGTCATCGGCATCAAGATCGGAAAGGACAACTTCGGCCCCTTCGGCCAGAAACCGTTCAGCGCAGGCGAGGCCGATGCCGCGCAGGCCGCCCGATACGAATGCGACGCGGCCCTTCAGGCGTTGTGCAGAAAGTTCCATGTGCATCAAACTCCCATCATGCCGGCGGTGGTCGCACCGTCGATCGCGTATTCCGCGCCAGAGATGAACCCGGCTTCGTCAGAGGCGAGGTAGGCAACGAGGCCCGCCACTTCGTTCAATTGCGCCATCCGCTTCAGCGGAGCCATGCCTTCATAGATCGCGCGGGCGGCGGCGGGATCTGGCTGTGCGTTCATGATCTGCTGGATCAGCGGGGTTTCCACCACGCCGGGCAGGATAGCATTGACGCGGATGGCATAGCCCTGCTGTCCGCAATGGACCGCTGCCGATTTGGCCAGCGCGCAGACGGCTGCCTTGGTCACCGAATAGGTCACATAGTTGCCGAGCGGGCGCGTGGCGTTCATCGAGGAATTGACGATGATCGCTCCCTTCGGCCCATCGGGATTGCGTTTCATGCCAAGGATGGCGTTCTGCACCGTGAGCATGACGCCGGTCTGGTTGACCGCAACGACATTATCCCAGCCTTCGATGCCCACATCTTCGATGCTGCCATCGCCGCTTTCGGTGCCAGCGTTGGCGAAGACGATATCGAGGCGGCCTTCGGTCGCGATGATTTCGTCAATCAGCGGCGCCCATGCGGCGGCATCCTGCACGCGGTGCTTGCGAAAGGTAGCGCCGGTTTCGGCACAAAGCGCGGCGGCGGGTTCTTCCTTCGAACCGGTGAACCAGACTTTTGCGCCTTCCTGCGCCAACCGGGCGACAGTGGCCGCGCCGATGCCCGTGGTCCCGCCGGTGATCAGCGCGACTTTGCCTTCAAGCCTCTTCGACAATTGTTCTCTCCCAAGAATCCGCCTGAGCTGAATCCGCATCAATTATGGATAGAGTGGTTACGCCCGGAAGCCGCATGTGCAACCTATGCTTTCAGCAAGGTGACGGACGGGAATGGCAGGGGCAAAACCGGCAGTAATACCGGAATTTGGGTGAGGAATCATAATGGCTGACAGTGATCCGAACATGGGTGGCGGCAGGGCCCGTTGCGAAGCGATAAGCTGGCAGGAACTGCTGGCGCAGGATTCGCGCCCAGCGCCTGCAATGCTGACCGAGGAAAGCTACCAGTACCGTGGGTCCGAACCACTGGCGGCGGAGCGATATACCTCTGAAGATTTCGCGCGAGCCGAGCGCGAAAAGATGTGGCCGCATGTCTGGCAGTTCGCCGCGCGCGAAGAGGACATTCCCGAAGCGGGCGATTATACCGTGTTTGAAAACGCGGGCCGTTCATGGCTGATCAGTCGTCAGGAAGATGGCAGCGTCAAGGCGATGCACAACGTCTGCCTGCATCGCGGACGCAAGCTGCGCACCGAGGACGGCACGGCTGACAAGTTCACCTGCCCGTTCCACGGTTTTGCCTGGAACAAGGACGGCAGCTTTGACGGGATGCCCTGTTCGTGGGATTTCAAGCACTTGAAGCCTGAAAAGATGGCGCTGCCCGAAGCAGAAGTGGGCCGCTGGGGCGGTTACATCTTCCTGCGCGAGGAAAAGGGCGGGCCGAGCCTTGAGGAATACCTTGCCCCGCTGCCGGACTTCTTCAAGCGCTGGCGGCACGAGGAATGCACCACGGTGATCTGGGTGGCCAAGGAAGTTGCGGCCAACTGGAAAGTCACGTCCGAAGCCTTCATGGAGGCGTGGCACACCATCGTCACGCACCCGCAACTGCTGCCTTTCACCGGCGATGCCAACGCTGCTTACTGGACCTATGGCGACAATGTGAACGTCAATCATGTGCCCTTCGGTATCATGTCTCCGCACGTCGATCCTGAAGGCAAGACGCAGCAGTGGATCGTTGACGAGTTCGTCAAATACAATGGCCGTTCGGGCGACAATTACGAAGGGGCCGATCCCTTTGCAGTGACCGTGCCCGAAGGGGTGACGGCCCGTGCCGCATTGGGCGCCGCCATGCGCGCAGGATATACCGCGCAAACGGGATACGATCACGATCACGCCACCGATGCCGAGCTGCTCGATGGGCTGGTCTATAACGTGTTCCCGAACTTTGCGCCGTGGGGCGGGTTCATGCCGAACATCGTCTATCGCTGGCGCCCCGGAAAGACGCCGGACACCTGCCTGATGGAAGTGCGCATCCTCGCCCGCGTGAAGAAGGGCGACCCGATCCCGCACGGCGTGCCGATGAAGCTGCTCGGCAAGGACCAGAAGTGGACCGATGCGCCCGAAATCGGCGTGCTGGGCCATGTCTTCGAACAGGACATGGAAAACCTGCCGTTCGTGCAGGATGGCCTTCATGCGTCGAAGACCGGTGAGGTCAATCTGGGCGACTATCAGGAAATCCGCATTCGCCAGTTCCACCAGACGCTGGACAAGTATCTGAATGCGGGGACGGCGGAATGAGCGCGGAAGCCCATCCGCCCCGCATAAACTGCGTCCTGATCTGCGGCGGGGTGTGGCATGACATGGACTTCGCGCGGCTTGAACTGCTCAAGCTGCTGGCCGAAGACCCCGCCGTGCGCACTCGTGTGTTCGAGGATTACGAGAACATCGAGGCAATCCGCGCCGCCGATATCCTGATCACTTACACCTGCGACGTCACGCCTTCGCTGACCGCTCAGGAAGCCCTGCGCGACTGGCTGCAGGCGGGTGGACGCTGGTACGCGCTGCATGGCACCAATTCGGTGCTGCGCCTGCTGACCGAAGGCCCGAACAAGGATCTGTGGGATGCGCCGCGCTGGGCGCCGCTGATGATGGACCTGCTGGGCAGCCAGTTCATCAGCCATCCGCCCATCGCGCCCTATACGGTGACCGTGGCCGACCCGGATCATCCGCTGGTGCAAGGGGTTGAGCCGTTCGAGACGACCGACGAGCTTTACCACATGGAGTACCACGGCAAGCTGCACGTGCTGCTGGAAACGGATTGCACGGTGGAAGGCACCGGATTTGTCGAGGCGGCTGACGCGCTGGGCAAGCACGCGGTGATGTATCTGAAGGACCACGGTGCCGGTGCAGTGCTCTACAACACGCTGGGTCATTGCCGGGGGCATTACGACCTGCAACCGATGCTGGACTGGTGGCCGACAGTAGACCGCTGCGCGTGGGATCTGCCGGTGTTCTATGACCTTCTGCGGCGGGGAATCGGCTGGTTGAAGGAACGACCGGCGAAGGGTTGAACGCAATAGACCCAAATGAAAGGCGATTATATACTTTGCAAACAACCACCTTTTGCAATCGTCATTGCGAGCCTCGCGTAGCGAGGAGAAGCAATCCAGGGCGGTTTAAGCCAACTCTGGATTGCTTCGTCGGCTTTGCCTCCTCGCAATGACGATATGTGTTTGCAAACAATACAATCGCCAAATGAAAAGGCCGGGTGCAATCCCGGCCTTTTCATTGGTTCACGCCACCTTGGCGAACTGGTCCAGCGCGGCTTGCGGATCATTGGGCCAGCGTGACAGCATCAGCAGTCGCTTGTGCCCGTGGCCGATGAACAGTTCGTCGGTAACGCCCATGCCGCCGTGGAACTGGACCATCTCGTGCCCCAGTTCGACCGAAGCGGGCGCAATGAAGGCGCGCAGGCCATCGACCGCGTTCGCGAACCGTTCGGACCCTTGGCTGACGATGGCAAGATTGAGCAGCGCGCGCGCCTGTTCGATGGCGGCATATTGCGCGGCCATGCGGTGCTGGATCGCCTGAAACGAACCCAGCGTGGTGCCAAACTGCTGGCGCGTGCGCAGGTAATCCAGTGTGGCATCGAACAGAAGCTGCATGATGCCCAGCGCCTCTGCCGAGCGGGCGAGTGAGGCCAGCGTTTCGTTTGCGCTCAGATCGGCAGCGCTTCCGCCAAGCCGCGTGGCGGGCGTGGCGTTGAACTCCAGCGAGACGGCCAGCGCACCATCAACCGTGCGCCACGCCGTGCGCGTCAGGCCCGGAGCGTCGGCCGCGACGAGGAACAGCGCCAGGCCTGCTTCATCGGCTGGCGCCCCACTTCCGCGCGCCGTAACAATATAGCCATCGACGCCAGCGCCGCCCGGCACACAGGATTTTGCCCCGGTGAGCGTACCGTCGGCTCCAACCGCAGTGGCAACCCACAGGCTGCCTCCGCGCGATCCTTGTTCGGCATGAGCGAGCGCGAGGCGACGGCTGCCCATTGCCAGCCCTTCCATCCATTCGCCTTTAAGCGCATCAGGCGCGACCTGTTCGAACAGACGCGCGGCAACCATCACGTTTTCGATCAGCGGCTCGACGACAAGCCCCTTGCCCAAGGCTTCGAACACCGTGGCGATGGCAGTGGCATCAAGCGCCAGCCCGCCGCTTTCGAACGAGAGCGGCGCGGCGACGAGGCCCAGTTCGGCCAACAGTGCCCACATCTGGGGCGAAAACCCGTTCCCCCCGGCCAGATAGGCGCGGCGGCGATCGAGATCATAGTGATCTTCGACGAAACGCTCGGCCAGTGCCTTGAGCATTTCCTCGTCTTCGTTCAGGTCGAAATTCACGTCCCTCTCCTCAAGGACTTATTCTGTAACAAGTTCCCGCGCCCAGCCACGCTGCGCAAATGACTAGGCGATTGAAACAATACCGTCGTTGTTTCCAAATGGCTTGACCGGTAAGGATACGGCAATTGGGACAGGAGAGATTTGTGCAGCTTTCGGTGGAATCCATCGATTCGGTCAGGATCAGCGGCCCGCAGGACGTGCGCCGCGCAGCCGAGGCTTTGCATCAGATCGCCACGGCAGCCGGTATGCGTGCCGCGCCTGCACACGACATTGCCGACAAACGCACCCCTGTGGATGCCGATGGCAACATTCTGGCGCGCGACGTGTTCGGGTGGAACGACGAAAAGGTGTGGTGGCGCAATTCGCGCATCGCGCTCGATTCGCCGCTGACATCGGCCTGCCGGTTTGAAAGCGAACCGTTCTGGGTGAACGCCAACGGGTTCCACACCCGCCAGCCCAACCACTACCTGACCGCGATCGACCTCACCAATTTCGAAACGCGGGCGATGACGCGCGGGGCGATCGTGGTGCCGGTGCATCTGCCCTTTGGCCAGATCGGCGCGGTGAGCTTCAATCCGCTCGATACGGACATGACCGAGCTGGACGACGTGTTTCTGGAAAACGGCGATGCCTTTGGCATTTACGCCCGCACATTCATCGCCAGCTATGTTCACGCGATGGGTTCGGCACAGGCGCTGCCTTCAGGTTCGCGCCTGTCAAAGCGCGAAGTGGAATGCCTGCGCTGGGCGGCCATCGGCAAGACCGATCTTGAAATCAGCATGATCATGAGCCGCAGCCGCGCCACGGTGCGGTTCCACATTCACAACGCATCGATGAAGCTGAACGCGGTGAACCGCAGCCAGACCGTGTTCAAAGCGGCGCAGTTGGGGTATATCTCGCTGGCGACGTGAGGCGCCCCGTCACTCATCCCACGGCGGAATCTCGCCCGCGCCGACCTGGCTGGAAATGCCGAGCAGGAAGCCACCGTAGACTTCCATCGCGTTGGGATACTTCTCCGCCATGATCGCCGCCAGTTCCTTTGACGTTTTGGAGCGGGCGCGGGCATCTACGAAGGCCTTGATGTAGCCGCGCGTCCACGCGATGCTCATCGAATCGTCGGGCAGTCCGGGGCGGGTGTGGCCAGCCACAATCTTCACCGGGTTCATCGCCTCCAGTCGGTCGAGCACTTTGAGCCACGCATCATAATGCGCTGGGCCATGTTCCCCCAGCCAGACGTAAACGCCGTTGTAGAGGATATCGCCTGCGACGAGAGTCCGCGTTTCGGCGTCCCACACCACCGTCGAATGCACATGATCGCCCTGCATCGGCCCGAGCACCTGTAGCTTGTGCCCTTCGATGTCCACGCTATCGCCAGTCATCGCCACGGGCTGCACCGGACGCTTGGGCGCATTGACGCCAAGCTGCCCGCTCCACCGCTTGAACTTGATCGGAATGGAGCGTTCCATGTCCTTGGCAGCAACCGGATGCGCCACGACTCTTGCGTCGGGAAAGGCATCCTGCAGCACGTCCAGCCCAAAGAAGTGATCTGGGTGATCGTGGGTAATGATGATGGTTTTCAGCGTCTTCCCACTGTCCAGAATGTCCGCCACCACGCGCAGCGCATCAGACCGCGCGAATGGCACATCGACCAGCACCGCGTCCTTTTCGCCCGTGATCAGCGTGACATTGGCCACCATGCTGAGAGGGCTGGTCGGGATGACCTTGTAATCCAGCGGTTTGGCACTGGCAGCCCCGATGGACAGGGCCGATGCAGCGAGAAGTGCAATAAGCTTGCGCATGATCCGTCTCCCCTCCGTGCGCGGAAATCAATGAGCCGTCTGGCCGCCATCGATGGTGAAGGTTGCCCCGTTGATGAAGCTGGCTCCGTCGGAACAGAGGTGCAGCACGGTGGGCGCGATTTCCTCAGGCCGTGCGGCGCGGCCTGAAATGTTCTGGGCGAAGAACATCTGCGTGAACTCGTTGCTGTCGGCCCAATGCTGGGTCATCGGGGTGACGACAAAGCCCGGCGCGATGGCGTTTACGCGGATGCCGTGTTGCGCATATTCCACTGCCGCCGCTTTGGTCAGGCCCGAAACGGCGTGCTTCATCGCGCAATAGGCGCTCATGTTCGGGTCTGCGATCAGCGCGCCGACGCTGGCGGTGTTGACGATGGCCCCGCCGCCCACTGTCAGGAAGTGCCGGATCTGTGCCTGCATCGCAAAGAACACACCCTTGAAATCGACATCGATGGCAAGATCGAGTTCGTCTTCCGGCACTTCGTGGATGGGGCGCTGCGGGGGCAGGACGCCCGCGTTGTTGAACGCTGCGTCCATCCGGCCGAAGCGTTCGAGGCATTCAGTGACCAGCGCGGTCAGATCGGCGGCCTTGCGCACATCGGTATGACGAAAAGCGGCGCGGCCTCCTTCGCCCACGATCATGTCCACGGTTTCGCCCGCGCGAGCATCGACATCACCAATCATCACCGATGCGCCTTCCCGCGCAAAGGCGAGCGCGGTGGCGCGACCGATGCCGGTGGCAGCCCCGGTGACGAGGACGGCTTTTCCTTCGAAACGCATCATGTCAGATGATCCCTGATTTGCCGGGGGCAAGAATGCCGTTGGGGTCGATCGCGTGCTTGATCTTCGCGTTGAATTCGCGATTCACTGCGCCGTACTGCTGCGCCACGAGGTCCATCGAATTGACGCCGGTGCGGTAGCTGGCCCAGCCCTGTTCGCCAAAGCGCGTGACCAGTTCGCGGTAACAGGCGTCGGCCTTCTTCTCCTGCTCAGCATCCGACTTGTCGAACAGCAGCGCCAGGATGTGGTGCAGGTCGCGCCAGCCGATGGCATAGGCGGCGGTATAGTCGAAGCCGTGCTTTTCGACGATTTCCTTCGCAAGCAGGGTCTGGCGTTCAGCCTCGATCCCGCGCGCCGCCGCAACCGGCGCAAACCATGCAAGGCCCCCGCCCGCCCCGCGCCAGCGCAGCAGCCCGATCTCGTCAAGGTTCAGCCCGCCTTCCATCAGCGTGGCGTGATGGTGGAACCACGGATTGTCGCCCATCTCGGCAGAGGTCAGCACTTCACCGCCGCTGGCGGTCAGGCTGGCACGGATGATCGGTTCGACCGCCGCAACGGTCTGCTCGGTGCCATAGAGCGCGAAGTAGGTGTTCCACATGCCAAGGCCGTTGGCCTTGGCGGCTTTCTTCAGCGAAGCCTCGTCCAGCATCGCGCCATCGGGCACGATTTCGTTGCGGCGCTTGAACATGGCGAGCTGGTAGGACGCGCTCATCATCAGGTTGCAGTTGGCAACGAGGTTCGAGACGCGAAGCGGGCGCATGGCTTCGATAATACGGGGCACATCGCCCATTTCGGCGTGGCGCACCATGAAAGGCTTGTAGACCGGGGGTTTTGGCATCAACCACAGGCCCATCTTGGTGACCACGCCGAAGTTCGATTGCGTGAACAGGCCATCGAGATATGGCCCGTAGCCCCACTTGAACGCCTGCCATGCCGTGCTGCCCTTGATCGACCCCATGCCGGTGCGCATCAACTGGCCATCGGGCAGGCACACTTCCATCCCGCACTGGAACATGAAGTGTTCGCCATAGGGCGTGTAGCCGACCCCGCGATCCA
>NZ_JBMLSM010000091.1:32265-44733 GCF_049240505.1 Novosphingobium sp. | reverse complement strand
ACGCTCAAGGACTGGGAAACCGACCAGGAAGTCCGCTGGTGCCCCGGCTGCGGTGACTACGCAATCCTCAAGGCGGTGCAGCGCACGCTGCCGGAGATCGGCGCTGATCCCGCGAACACCGTGTTCGTATCGGGGATCGGCTGCTCCAGTCGCTTTCCGTATTATGTGGAAAGCTATGGCTTCCACACGATCCACGGTCGCGCGCCCGCTTTCGCCACTGGCATCAAGCTGGCCAACCCAGACCTCGACGTGTGGCTGGTGACAGGCGATGGCGACGGCATGTCGATCGGCGGCAATCACACCATGCACATCCTGCGTCGCAACGTGAACGTGCAGATCCTGTTGTTCAACAACGAAATCTACGGCCTGACCAAAGGCCAGTTCTCGCCGACCAGCCGCGAAGGCACCAATTCGCCAACCTCGCCATTGGGATCGGTTGACCGTCCGGCTCTGCCTTGTGCTTTCGCGCTGGGCTCTGGCGCGCGCTTCATCGCGCGGGCCTATGACGTATCGAAGAACCTGCCTGCGGTGCTCAAGGCGGCCCATGCCCACAAGGGCGCGGCGTTCGTGGAAATCTTTCAGAACTGCATCGTCTACAACAAGGACCGCTTCGACGATTTCGTCGCCAAGGGCGTGGCGGACCAGAACCAGCTTTGGCTGGCCGATGGTGAGCCGATGCTGTTCGGTTCGGAAAAGTCGGGCGGCGTAAAAGGCATTGCGCTCGATATGGAGACGCTGAGCCTCAAGGTTGTCGACGTGGTCGATGGCGATTGGCAGGCTGCGGGCGTGATCGTCCACAACGTCAAGAACCGCGCCATCGCCCACATGCTCGTGGAAATGCCGTTCGGTCCGTTCCCGATGGCGCTGGGTGTGATCTACGATGACGCGCGCCCAAGCTATGAAGATGTGCTGCTGGGGCAGGATGAACAGGCGCGCAAGGGCAAGGACGCCAACCTCGCCAAACTCCTCGGCAAGGGCCAGACCTGGACCGTCAGCGGCACAGCGGCCGATCCGGTCTGACGACACTGCTCTATCCACATTCGCAAGGCCGCAAGAACGCGACTATGTCGCGCTCTTGCGGCCTTTTGCGTGAGATAAAAACATGGACAATCTGACGCACAGCCTCGTGGGCTGGGCGCTCGCCGAAACAGGCCTCAAGAACCGCACCCGCAAAGGGCTTGGGGCTTGTGTGCTGGCAGCGAACATGCCGGATATTGATGTGTTTTTCGGCTGGGTGCCGTGGGCACCGCTCGCGATGCACCGGGGTTTTACGCACGGACTGGTCGGCGGCGTGCTGGTGATGCCACTGATGCTGGCGGGGTTACTCTGGCTGCTCGACCGCTGGCAGGGGGCGAGGGGGCGTATCTCCGATGGCGCGCCGCCGATGCGCTTCGGTTGGCTGGTTACGCTATGTTACGTCGGTGCGTTGACTCATCCGCTGCTCGATCTGCAGAACGTCTATGCGGTGCAACTGATGTCGCCGCTCAGCGACCGCTGGTTCCACACCGATGGGCTGTTCATCGTTTCGCCGTGGCTTCTGGCATTCCTTGGGCTGGGTATCTGGATGGCGTGGCGTAAGGGGAAGGGCGCGCCAGCTATTGCAGCGCTCGTGGCAGCGTTTGCCTTTATCCTCACCAACATCGGCATTTCGCGGATGGCCGGGGATGCCCTGCGCATGTCCACGCCCTATCCTGTGCCGGATCGGGTATTTGCCTCGCCTGAGCCGTTGTTCTTCTGGCGGCGCGAAATGCTCTGGCGACAGGACGGCCTGATTGGCCGCGCACAATATGATCCGCTGCGTAGCCTTGCGACGGTCCATGATCACCAACCGCTGCTGGCAGACAGGATGGCTGATCAACTCGTCAGGCGAGCCGCGATCGCCACGCACGATGTGCGCGATTTCCTTGCATGGTCGCAGATGCCCTTTGCCATGATCGAACGACGCAAATGCGCCGTGACGGTGACGTTTGGCGATGCGCGTTTTGCCGCACCATCCATGCGCGAAAACTTCAATGTCAGCGCGATGATCGCCTTGAATGCAGCGGAATGCGCGGCGACCAGCGCAACCCGCTGACATTCCAACGCACCCTGTCCAAAGGGGCATGTCGGCAAGGGTGGAAAGCCGGGCGGCGAGTGGCCAATGTAGCTCTATGTCCGATCCCGTCATTGTCTGGTTCCGTCGCGACCTTCGTCTTGCCGATCAGGCCGCTTTGCTGGCTGCTGCGGCGGAAGGGCCGGTAATTCCGGTCTATGTGCTGGACGACGAAACCCCCAAGCACCGCCGCATGGGTGCTGCATCGCGCTGGTGGCTGCACCACAGTCTTGCCAGTCTCGACAGGGATCTGCGCCAGCGCGGTTCGCGCCTGATACTGCGCCGTGGCAAATGCCATGAAGAGCTGGCGGCGATCCGGCGAGAGACGAGCGCGCGTATCGTCCATGCCTTGCACCATTACGAACCGTGGTGGCGCAATGCCGAAAAGGCGGTGGGAAAGTCCCTGCGGCTGGAACTGCACCACGGCAACTACCTTGCCCCCGCAGGCACAGTTCTGACCGGCGGTGGGGCGCCTTACAAGATTTACACCCCGTTCTGGAAAGCGCTGAAAGAGCGGATGCCGCCTCCACCGCCAAGCGCTGCGCCAGACACGCTCTCTCCACCGCCAACATGGCCGAAGAGCGACGAGCTGGACGACTGGGCGCTGCTGCCGACCAAGCCCGATTGGGCTGGCGGAATGCGCGAGGAATGGGCACCCGGTGAAGCAGGCGCGCTGGCGCGTCTTGAAGACTTCGCGGATCGCGCCCAGCGTTATGGTGAGTGCCGCAATCTGCCCTCGGTCGAAGGCACATCGCGCCTTTCGCCTCATCTCCACTTCGGCGAGATATCGCCCGCCACCATCTGGCACCACGTGGCCGATTCAGGCGGTTCGGTCGATGTGTTCCTCGGTGAAATCGGCTGGCGCGATTATGCGCAGAACGTGATCCTGCAATTCCCCGATTACGGCACCAAAAACGCGCGCGAAGCATATGACGGACTGCAATGGCGCGATGCCCCATCCGATCTGAAAGCCTGGCAGCAAGGCCGCACCGGCTACCCCATCGTCGACGCCGGAATGCGCGAACTGTGGCATACCGGCTGGATGCACAACCGCGTGCGCATGATAGCCGCCAGCTTTCTGGTAAAGCACTTGCTGATCGACTGGCGCGAGGGGGAGCGCTGGTTCTGGGATACGCTCGTCGATGCGGACTATGGATTGAACGCGGTCAACTGGCAGTGGACGGCAGGCACGGGCGTTGATTCGAACATGTTCGTGCGGATCATGGCCCCGCTCACCCAATCGCCCAAATTCGATGCGGCAAACTATATCCGCCAGTGGGTGCCGGAACTGGCGCATCTGTCCGATGGCGATATCCACGATCCCGTATTCCCCCCAAAGGGTTATCCCGCCAAGATCGTGCCCCATGCAGAGGCGCGCCATCGCGCGCTTACGGCGCATGATGTGATGAAAGCTGCCGGTTGACCTTGCAGGTTCCGCTACCGGTCGACATATCGGCACCATGAACGCACAGACGCCAACGAGGGGAGGGCATCTGGTTGCCGGAGGGTGGAACATGTCCGCCGTCGGCCGCCGGTTGGCGCACCTTTTTTCCGGTTCCTTCAGCAAGGTTGTCGACCGGATCGATCGAGGCCTCGTCAACGGCACGATCCATGCCACGCTGCCCGATGGATCGCAGCGCAGTGTTGGTGGGCGGGGCGAAGGACCGGTCGCGCGCATTCATCTGAAAAGCTGGAATGCGCTGATCCGGCTCGGCACCGCAGGTTCAATCGGCTGGTATGAAGCGTGGGTCGCAGATGAATGGGATAGCCCTGATCCTGTGCCGATCTTCGACCTGTTCATGCGCAACGCCACCACGCTGGGCGATGTGGGTCGCGCCAAAGGGCCGTGGCGTCTGGCCGGTCGCGCGCTCAACTTCTTGCGCAAGAACTCCAAGGCGCAGGCCCGCCGCAACATCGCCGCGCACTATGATCTCGGCAACGATTTCTACCACCAGTGGCTCGATGAAACGATGAGCTATTCCAGCGCCTTGTGGCAGGGCATCGCCCCCGATGCGCCGCTGGCCGAGGCGCAGGCCAACAAGGTCGATCGTCTGGGCGCGCGCCTGCATCTTTCACCAGGCAGCGATGTGCTGGAGATCGGTTGCGGCTGGGGCTATCTCGCCCGGCGCTTTGCGGAAACCACCGGGGCTAAGGTCACCGGCATCAGCCTGTCTGACGAGCAGCTGGAATGGGCGCGTCGTGAGCTGGCCGCATCAGGCCTTTCGGGCATCGAATACCGCCATCAGGACTATCGCGACGTTACCGGCCAATACGACGCCATTGCCAGCGTGGAGATGGTCGAGGCGGTGGGGCGTGAATATTGGCCGTCCTATTTCGATTGTCTTGCCCGCTGCCTCAAACCGGGTGGGCGCGCAGCGCTGCAATACATCACCATCCGCGATGATCTGTTTGATGCCTATGCTGCCAGCGCCGATTTCATTCAGGCCTATGTCTTTCCCGGCGGGCTGCTGATCAGCGAGCGTGAATTTGCCCGGCTGGCGCAGGAGCGTGGCCTGACGTGGCAGGATCGTGAGGACTTCGGACTCGATTATGCCCGCACGCTCAAAATGTGGCGCGATGCGCTCGACCGGGCAGTGGACGAGGGGCGCTTGCCACACGGCTTCGACCGCCGCTTTCTCGATCTCTGGCGCTACTACCTGATGTATTGCGAAGGTGGCTTCCGTGGTGGTGGCATCAACGTCAGCCAGATCACGCTGGTCAAACCCGCCTGAACGGCCCGTCGCCGCGGTAGCGTGCAAGGATGTTGTCGTGAACCATCGGGCTGAGCAGGTTGGTGAAGGCGCAGCCTACGCGGCCAGCGTCCCACCACACGACCTCCGCCTGCAGGCTTTGCATTCCGGGTAAGGTCAACCAACAGCGGTTGCCGGGTGCCAGATGCTGCAAGGCATTGGCGCAAAAGCCGCCAAGGCCAAGATCGAGGATCACGGTCTGGAAACCCGGAGAGCCTGATGGGCGCAGCGTGGCCGGGATATTCACACGCTGGCGATTGGCGCTGCGATCTTCCAGCGCCGCCTGCGCATAGATATCGGTGTTCCAGTCCGTCGCAGTCATGCAGGGCGTCCTTGACCCATTGGCGTCATATGCCTGTCGGAAAAGGCTCCGGCAGGCTGACGTCAAGAATCGCCGCTGATTGTTAAGACCGGATAATCAATCCTGGTTAACGCGGATACGGTGTGGGCTGGCAAACTGTTCACCAAGAAGCGCAACCACGGCGTCAGCCACCGCTTCCGGGGGCTTCACGCTTTCAGGATTTTCGCCCGGATAGGCCTTGGCGCGCATCTTGGTGCGCGTGGCGCCCGGATCAACCACGGCAACGCGGATCGAAGCGGTGTTGCGCACTTCCTGCGCATAGCAATTGAGCAGGGTGTCAAACGCCGCCTTGGATGCACCATAGGCACCCCAATAGGCACGCGGCGCAGCGCCCACGCTGCTGGTAACGCCAATCACGCGCGCGTCCTTGCTCTTGCGCAGCATCCCGTCGAACCCGGCAAGCAGGGCCTGCGTCGCCAGCACGTTCAGCGTCAGCGCCTGATTGAATTCGCGCGGATCGATCTGCCACACCGGGGTCAGCGTGGGGAAGGCGGCGGCATTGATGACCAGCACGTCAAGCGCGGTCCATCGCCCGGATATGGCGGTGGCAAGGCGCGCTATGCTGTCAGGCTCGGCAAGATCGACCGGGGCGATGGTGGCACTGCCGCCCGCCTCGAAAATCTCTTCCTCGATCTTTTCCAGATCCTTGGCGTTGCGCGCCACCAGCACAACGTGGGCGCCCGCCGCAGCCAGCGCCTTGGCGGTTGCCGCGCCAATGCCGCGGCTTGCGCCGGTCACCAGCGCAACCTGCCCGCTCATGTCCATGTCAGGCAACCTTTCCGACCGGCAGCGAAAGCTGGTCGGGATTGTCGCGCTGGGCAAGATCGGTCAGCCGGGTCGGATATTCGCCAGTGAAGCAGGCATCGCAATACTGCGGGCACGACTTCTTGCGCTCAGCCTCGCCCACCGCACGATAAAGACCGTCGATGGAAACGAAGGCCAGACTGTCGGCATGGATGAAGTCCGCCATCGCCTGCACATCCATGCGCGCGGCCAGCAGTTTCGACCGTTCGGGTGTGTCCACGCCATAGAAGCACGAATGTTCGGTCGGCGGGCTGGCGATGCGCATGTGCACTTCGGCAGCGCCAGCATCGCGCATCATCTGCACGATCTTGAGGCTGGTGGTGCCGCGCACGATCGAATCATCGATCAGCACGATACGCTTGCCTGCCACCAGTGCACGGTTGGCGTTGTGCTTGCGCTTCACGTCAGCATTGCGCGCACCATCCGAAGGCTGGATGAACGTGCGGCCGACATAGTGCGAACGGATGATGCCAAGTTCGAACGGCGTGCCCGATTGCTGCGCATAGCCGAGCGCGGCGGGAACACCGCTGTCGGGCACGGGAATCACCAGATCGGCATCAGCCGGGCTTTCGATCGCCAGTTGCGCGCCAATGGCCTTGCGGACCTGATAGACCGAATTGCCGCCCATGATCGAATCGGGGCGGCTGAAATAGACGTGCTCGAAGATGCACGGGCGTGCGTCCGGCGTTCCGAAGGGACGATGTGTGCTGAGCTTTCCGTCAAGATCGACCTGAATCAGTTCGCCCGGCTCAACCTCGCGCACGAAGTCGGCGCCCACCACGTCGAGCGCCACGGTTTCGCTGGCGAAGACCACGGCATCGCCGATCTTGCCCATCACCAGCGGACGGATGCCAAGCGGGTCGCGGCAGGCGATCATGCCCTGCGGCGTCATGCAGATCAGCGAATAGGCGCCTTCGACCAGACGCAGCGCATCCACGAACCGGTCCAGCAGGGTCGGGTAGCGGCTGGTGGCGACGAGGTGGATGATCACCTCGGTGTCGGATGTCGACTGGAAGATCGCGCCCTTGCGCACCAGATCGCGCTTCAGGAACATCGCGTTCGAGATGTTGCCATTGTGCGCGATGGCGAAGCCGCCAGAGGCCAGATCAGCGAACAGGGGCTGCACGTTTCGCACGCCTGCCCCGCCGGTGGTGGAATAGCGAACGTGGCCCGAAGCCATCATTCCCGGCAGTTCGGCCAGTGCCGATCCGCTGGAGAAGTTTGCCGCGACATGGCCGATGCCCTTGCGCGAATAGAACTCTTGCCCGTCAAAGCTGGTAATGCCGACAGCTTCCTGCCCGCGATGCTGCAAGGCATGAAGGCCCAGCGCCACTGTCGCCGCAGCGTCACGGACGCCGAGTACGCCGAAGATGCCGCACTCTTCGCGCAGCTTGTCGTCATCGCCCCCAATATCCCAAGGGGCAGCGTCGAAAAGATCGTTATGTGAGGTCATGGGTCCCGTGGACTCGCGTGGACGCAAGCGCGTCGGCCAAAGCTGGCGCCCAAATGGCGACGTTTGCCCTCGAAGGCAAGGGTTAGGTTTGGACAATGCGCGCAGAACGGTCCTGCGCGGGGACATGTCTGCAAATTCTTAACCAAAATCATTCAGATAGTGGCTCATGCGCATCGCTCGCCTTCTTGCATGTCCTGCCGGGGTATCACTCACCTATTTTGCGCTAGCCGCAGGCTCCATCGCGTTCGGCAGGTTTACCGGCGGTGTGGCGATGGCGTGGATTGCCAGCGCTGTTCTGGCAGGAAGGTTGCTCCATCTGCCCGAACATCGCTGGATGCCCTGGCTTGTCGGCAGTGGTATTGCGAGTTTCATTGCGACAGGGCTGTGGGGCTTCGGATGGCTCGCAGCATTTCCCTTTGCGATCATCAATATCCTCGAAGCCATCGGCGCAGCCATCATCTGGCGACGTATCACCAAGGCGTTCTGGCCATACGAAACGCTGGAATGGATCGCATCGTTCTATGTCGGGATCGGGCTGACGATTCCGCTGCTTTCTGGGGGGGCTGCGGCGTCTACCGCTTGGGTGGTTCACGGCCAGCCGGTGATCGATAACTTCACGCGCTGGATCATCGGCCATTCGCTCGGTCTGCTGGCATGCCTGCCGGTGTTTCACTTCATCTACGGACGGTTGGGGCGAGGCCGCAGCTTTCTGCCTCCGCGCGATATGCTGCCGCTGACCGCGCTGGTCGTCGGCACCTTCGTTCTGCTTACGGTAACCGTGTTCTCGCTGGATATGCGCGCGCTGCTGGTCTTCCCGCTGGTCTACCTTGTGGTGTGTTCGGCAACCGTGCCCAGCGCGATCCTTACCCAATTGCCATTGCTGCTGATCATGATCGGTGGCGGGATGACCGTGGCCGGGATGGGGCCGATTGCCGGGATGGATTGGCCGATGGGTGACCGTGTCCAGTTCTTCCAGCTCTATATCGGCGTCACCGTCCTCACTTCGTTGCCACTGCAATGCGAACGCGCCAAACGCGTGCTGGAAATGCGCAAGATGCGCGCACGTATCGTGGAACTTGAAAACCAGAGCCAGGCAGTGTTCTGAAATTGGCTGCGCTTGGCGCCTCGCATTCGGGCCATTGCCGTTTTTGCCGCTGCACCCTACATCCGCAGCCGCCTGCGCCGTTTCCTGCGTGGTTCAGGCGAACCGTTTCCAAAGGGCTGCTGCTTGATCCTCTCCCCCTTCGAATGGACCATCGCCAAGCGCTACATGCTGCCGGGCCGGGGAGAGGCGTTCATCGCCCTCGTCGCCGGTATCAGCCTTGTCGCGGTCATGCTTGGCGTTGCCGCGCTTGTTATCGTGATGAGCGTGATGAACGGCTTCCGCGCCGAACTGCTCGACAAGATCGTGGGCTTGAATGGTCACGCCATTATTCAGGCCTACGGCGGAAGGCTGGACAACTGGCAGGATATCCTGAAGCGGGTGGAGGCCACGCCCGGCGTAACCCATGCCTCGCCGCTGATCGAACAACCGCTGCTGGCCAGCTTCAACGGCCGTGTCGAAGCGGTGCTGGTGCGCGGCAACACCGATGGCGACATCAAAAGGCTTGAGGACAAGCGCGTGGATGGCGTGATCGCCTCGCTGCGCCCGGCATCGGGCAACATCGCCCTTGGTTCACGCCTCGCCCAGAACCTTGGTGCACGGGTGGGCGATACCATTACCATCATCAACCCGCAGGGCCGCTCTACCCCGTTCGGCACTGTCCCGCGTGAAATCGGCTATGTCGTGGCAGCCATCTTCGAGGTCGGCGTCTATGATTACGACAACGCCTATGTCGTCATGCCCATCGCCGATGCGCAGACACTGCTGCTCACTGGCGATTCCATCGGCATGATTGAGGTCACGACCACCAACGCCGACACCGTTTCACAAACACTGGCTCCGATTACCAAGGAACTGGAAGGCACCGCTGTCGTCACCGACTGGAAGACGATCAACGCCAGCCTGTTCGAAGCTCTGGCGGTAGAGCGCGTGGCGATGTTCATCGTGCTGTCGATTATCGTGCTGGTGGCCGTGTTCAACATCCTGTCGTCGCTGATCATGCTGGTCCGCGCCAAGACGCGCGACATCGCGATCCTGCGCACGATGGGGGCAACGCGCAAAAGCCTGCTGAAGATCTTCGTGACCATCGGTTTCGTGATCGGCGCGATGGGCACGCTTTCGGGCCTCGGCCTTGGCTTCGTGTTCCTGTTCTTCCGCCAGCCCATCGTCAACGCGATCCAATGGGTTACAGGCCAGAACCTGTGGGACCCCTCGATCCGCTTCCTCACCGAACTGCCAAGCCGTTCCGACCCGGTAGAGATCACCACGATCTGCCTGATGGCGCTGCTGTTCTCCTTCCTCGCCACGCTCTACCCGGCACTCAAGGCCGCGAGCACGGACCCCGTTCAGGTGCTGCGTTATGAGTGATCCAGTAGCCAAAAACCCAGTGGTGCGCCTCAAAGACCTGCGCCGTTCGTTCAGCCAGGGCGGCGTCACCATCGACGTGTTGCGCGGCGTGAATCTCGATATCCGTCCTGGTGAAATCGTCGCGCTGCTCGGCCCCTCCGGCTCCGGCAAATCGACGATGCTGCAAGCCATCGGCCTGCTCGAAGGCGGCTTTTCCGGTTTGATCGAGATCGCGGGCACGAATGCGTCGGAACTGTCAGGCGATGATCGCACCACGCTGCGCCGCGATCACCTTGGTTTCGTCTATCAGTTCCACCACCTCCTGCCCGACTTCAACGCCATCGAGAACGTGGTCCTGCCGCAGATGGTGGCCGGAAAGCCGCGCATAGAAGCAGAGGCGCGCGCCACCGAACTGCTGACCGCGCTCGGCCTCGCCAAGCGTCTCGACCACCGGCCCAGCCAGCTTTCGGGCGGCGAACAGCAGCGCGTGGCCGTCGCGCGCGCGCTCGCCAACCGGCCTGAAATGGTGCTGGCTGATGAACCCACGGGCAATCTTGATGAAGCCACGGCGGATCGCGTGCTGGAAGAGTTCCTCAAACTCGTGCGCGGAGAAGGCAGCGCCGCGCTGATCGCCACGCACAACGAACGGCTCGCCCAGCGCATGGATCGTGTCGTTCGCCTGCACGAAGGCGTGCTGGAATAGGGAAACAACATCACCTTCGCGCGTTTCACCGGGCAAAGGAGATCGTACCCATGAACACCACGATCCGCGCCGAAGCTCCTGATAGGGCTTCCTTCTGGACCGACCACGCCACTGTCCTGCGCCGCGAGGCTGCCGATGGTGTATTCCACGGCTTCGCCACGCTGCATTCGGGCAGCTTCGCCGATATGGTCCGCCTCGTTGCGCGAATGCCGGAAAGCGAGCGCGCGAACCTCGTGATCGAAAAGAGCGGCGACCGCCAGTACAACCCCGCAGAGATTGCGGCGCTTCGCACGCGGGGCGACTTTCCCGCCTGACGCGAAACCGCATGTTTACACGCTTGAACGCCCCCGCACGTCATGAGACGTTGCGGGGGCAATTGCATTGGGGAGCGCCTGCATGATTGAACCTGTCACCATTGCCGATTTCAAGGTGAAGAAGCCCAATGGCGAGCAGATCGATCTGGCCGACAAGAAGGGCAAAGTCCTGCTGGTGGTCAACACCGCGTCCAAATGCGGCTTCACGCCCCAGTACGACGGGTTGGAAAAGCTGTGGCAGGACTACGGCGGCAAAGGCTTCGAAGTTCTCGCCTTTCCCTGCAACCAGTTCGGCGCGCAAGAACCCGGCACGGCGGACGAGATCGAAAGCTTCTGCAAGGTCAACTTCGGCCTCAGCTTCCCGCTCATGGCCAAGATCGAGGTCAACGGCGACAACGCCGACCCGCTCTATGAATGGCTGAAGAAGGAAGCCCCCGGCGTGCTTGGCACCAAGGGCATCAAGTGGAACTTCACCAAATTCCTGATCGACCGCGATGGCAGGGTGGTGCGGCGTTACGCGCCGACGGACAAGCCGGAGAGCATTGCGAAAGATATTGAGAAGCTGCTCTGAAACTGTCGATAAGGTTCACGCAAAAAGGCCGCGCCTCTCGCAAGTGCGCGGCCTTTTTCCTACTTTGACTGCCATGCCCCACGCCCCCTTCGTCCCGCTCCGCATCTTCTCGTCCTACACGATGCTGGATGGCGCGATCGATCCGAAGGCCATCGCCAAGACGGCGGCCGAACGTGGATTTCCCGCCGCAGCCATCACCGACCGCAACGGCCTTTACGGCAGTGTCGCCTATGCCAAGGCGTGCAAGGATATGGGCGTGCAGCCGGTCATCGGCACGATGCTTGCCGTCGCCCGGCCAGAACGGGAAGGGGCCGCCACCGGTTTCGGCCCCGCGGCCCCGACGATTGACTGGCTGGCGCTTTATGCGCAGGATTCCACTGGATACGACAATCTCTGCCATCTCGTCAGCCGCGCGCATCTGGATCGCCCGCTGGAATTCGATGCGCATGTCGTGCTGGCAGACCTTGTGGGCCACACCGATGGCCTGATCTGCCTGACCGCCGCCGGTGAGGGCGCGCTGGTGCGATTGCTTGCAGGCCAGCAGCAAGCCGCGGCAGAAGCCTATCTCGACCGGCTTCAGGAACTCTTCCCCCAGCGCCTCTACATCGAAGTCGCCCGCCGCAACGATGCGCAGGAAGAAGCTGCCGAAGAAGCGTTGATCGATCTGGCCTACGCCCGCGATCTTCCGCTCGTCGCCACCAACCCGGCCTGCTTTGCCGAACGCACGTTCTACGATGCGCACGATGCCATGCTGTGCATCGCCAGTTCCACCCACGTCGATAGCGCCGATCGTCCGCGGTCCGGCAAGGAATGGTGGATCAAGCCTGCCGAGGTCATGGAAGAACTGTTCAAGGATCTTCCCGAAGCGCTCGCCAACACGCTCGTCGTGGGGGCGCGCGGCGCCGGCATGCCCCCCAAACCCCAACCCATCCAGCCCCCCCCGGCGGGGGTTACGGTAGGCGACGCCCCGA
>NZ_JBMLSM010000091.1:0-32255 GCF_049240505.1 Novosphingobium sp. | reverse complement strand
CAGCGCTGCGCCGTCATGCCGCCAAAGCGCAAGCCGATCCTGCCCAGCCTTGCGGGTGATCAGGAAGGCGAAGCGCGGATGTGCGCCGAGGACAGCCGCAAGGGCCTCGTCCTGCGGCTCCAACCATATTACCCCGAAGTTGCCCACGCTGAACTGGACCGCGTGCTGTGCCTCGGTCCCGAGGTTGAGCCTGACGCCGCAGACTATCCGCAGCTCAATGTCGCGGGCGTGTGGGAAGAAGTTCTCGATTACCGCAAGCGGCTTGAGTTCGAGATCGCGATCATCAATCGCATGGGCTTCGGCGGCTACTTCCTGATCGTGGCCGACTTTATCAAATGGGCCAAGGAAAACGATATTCCGGTAGGGCCTGGACGCGGCTCTGGCGCGGGCAGCCTTGTCGCTTGGGCGCTGACAATCACCGATCTCGATCCCATCAAACTGGGCCTGCTTTTCGAACGCTTCCTCAACCCGGAACGTGTTTCGATGCCAGACTTCGATATCGACTTCTGCGAAACGCGGCGCGGCGAGGTGATCCGCTATGTCCAACGCAAGTATGGGCTGGATCACGTCGCGCAGATCATCACCTTCGGTAAACTGAAAGCCCGCGCCGTGCTGCGCGATACCGGGCGCATCCTGCAAATGAGCTATGGGCAGACCGACCGCCTGTGCAAGATGGTGCCCAACCATCCGACAGACCCGTGGCCGCTGCCCCGCGCGCTCAATGGTGTGGCTGAACTCAAGCGCGAATACGACCGCGATCCAGAGGTCAAGCGACTGATCGACCTTGCGATGCAGCTTGAAGGCCTGCCGCGCAACAGTTCCACCCACGCGGCAGGCGTGGTGATTGGCGACCGTCCGCTGGCGCAACTCGTTCCGCTCTACCGCGATCCGCGTTCCGACATGCCGGTCACGCAGTTCGACATGAAGCATGTCGAGGATGCCGGGCTGGTGAAGTTCGACTTCCTTGGCCTCAAGACGCTGTCGGTGCTGCGCAAGGCGGTGGACCTGATGGCCAAGCGCGGCATCCAGATCGATCTGTCCGCGCTCGCCTGGGATGACGAGCAGACCTACAAGCTGCTGCAATCGGGCGATACCGTGGGCGTGTTCCAGTTGGAATCCGAAGGTATGCGGCGCACGCTGGCGGCGGTGAAGCCGACCAACTTCGGCGACATCATCGCGCTCGTCTCGCTCTACCGTCCCGGTCCGATGGATAACATCCCGTTGTTCGGTCGTCGTAAAAACGGGTTGGAAAGCATTGAATACCCGCACGAAAAGCTGGCGGGCATCCTGTCGGAAACTTACGGCATCTTCGTCTACCAGGAACAGGTGATGCAGGCCGCGCAGATTCTTGCGGGCTATTCGCTGGGCGATGCAGACCTTCTGCGCCGCGCGATGGGCAAGAAGGTGCAGGCCGAAATGGACGCGCAGCGCCAGCGCTTCGTCGATGGCTGCAAGGACGTGTCCGGCATTCCGGCGGCCAAGGCCAACGAGTTGTTCGACTTGATCGACAAGTTCGCAGGCTACGGCTTCAACAAATCGCACGCAGCCGCTTACGCGCTTCTTGCCTATCAGACCGCGTGGCTGAAAACGCACTATCCGCACGAATTCTATGCCGCCGCGATGTGCTTCGACATGCACCAGTCGGAAAAGCTGTCGGTTTTTGTGGACGACATGCGTCGCAATGGCGTTGCACTGGCCGGACCGGACATCAACCATTCCGAGGCCGAGTTCACCGTTGAAAAGACCAGCGACGGTTTTGCCGTCCGCTATGCTCTGGCAGGTCTGCGCAACGTGGGCGAAAAGGCGATGGAGCAGATCGTGGCTGAGCGTGAGGCCAACGGCGCCTTCGCCTCGCTTGACGATCTGTTCCGCCGCATCCCTGCCGGATCGATGAATCGCCGCCAGCTGGAAGCGCTGGCTGCCGGCGGCGCGCTCGATTGTCTTGAGCCGAACCGCGCGCAGGTGATCGCCAATGCCGAACTGTTGATGGCCGTGGCCGACGAAGCCGTCCGTTCGCGCACATCGGGGCAGGGCGGCCTCTTCGGCGGAGAAGATCACGCCACCCCCGCCACGCGCCTTGCTGAAACGAAGCCGTGGAGCCGCGCCGATCAGATGGCGGCAGAGCGCGAAAACTTCGGCTTCTATTTCGCCGCGCATCCGGTGGAGGAATACCGCGCGGTCGCCTCGGCCAATGGCGCGCGTTCCTATGGCAGCCTGATGACCGGCACGGGTGAGCCGGGCGGACGTTCGGGCGCTGTCATGGCCGCGCTCGTGGAGAACGTGCAGAAGCGCAAGACGAAGAAGGGCAAGGACTTTGTCATGGCCGACTTCTCCGACAGTTCGGGCCTGTTCTCCGCGTCCTGCTTTGAAGAATCGCTGGTCGAACCCTTCCAGCAATGGGCGCGTGAAGGCACATGCGTGCTGCTCAATGTCGAACTGGATCGGCCCAACCCGGACGAACCGCCCCGCGTCACCGTGCGCGGCGCGCGACCGCTGGCCTCGGTCACCAATGCCTCGCGCATGTTGTTGAAGCTGGATGTCAGCAAGCCTGAGGCCATTTCAGAACTGGCGATGCTGCTGCCGCGCGAAGCGGGTGGGAAGGGCGAAGTGCTGGCCCGCTTGCGCACCGGCGGGCCGAAAGAACCGCTCGTCCGGCTCGGCAATGATTTTAAACTGGACAGCGACTTAATCGAGCGATTGATTCCGATAGAAGGGCTTGCCAATGTAGCCCTGACCGCAAGACCGGAAAGGCATCTGCGGCTGGTAGAATAAGAACGAACGGAGAGAGTGATGCAGCAGCTTCGACAGACCTTGGGCGCGATGCAGGACTGGAAGCTGCGGGTCACACACCTCATCGATCACGCTGCGCGCGAACACGGCTCGCGCGAAATCGTCAGCCGGTGGGCCGATGGCAGCGAAACCCGCACCGATTGGGCAGGAGTGCGCCACGATGCGCTGCGCATGACGCAGGCTTTGCGCCGCCTTGGCATCAAGCCGGGCGATCGCATTGCCACGCTGGCGATGAACCACCACCGCCATCTCGTTTCATGGTATGGCGCGGTCGGTGTCGGCGGCATCCTCCACACCGTGAACCCGCGCCTGTTCGATGATCAGCTGGAATTTATCGTCAATCACGCCGAAGATCGCGTGATGCTGTTCGACAAGCTGTGGGCGCCGATCATCGAGCGGATGAAGCCGCGCTGGCCTACGGTAGAACACTATATCTGCTATGACAGCAGCGAACCGGCACTCCATTTCGAAGAGTGGATTGGAGCGGAAGATGGCATTGCCGAATGGCACGACGGGGACGAACGCGATCCCTGTATGCTCTGCTACACCAGCGGCACCACCGGCAATCCCAAGGGCGTGCTCTACGAACACCGTTCGACCATGCTCCATGCCTTGAGCGCGATCAGCCCGCCGGTGTTCGGCATGGATTGTCGCTCGGTCATGCTGCCTATCGTGCCGATGTTTCACGCGGCCAGTTGGGGCCTGCCGTGGGCAGGCGCGGCGGCGGGCGCGAAGTTCGTCTATTCGGCGGTTAACGATGGTGCGGTGCTGTGTGATCTGATGAACCGCGAAAAGGTGACCTGTTCGGCAGGCGTGCCAACCGTATGGCTGGCGCTGCTCCAGCATGTCGATACCCACAACGGCAGTGAAATTCCGCCCTCCTTGCAGACCATCGTTTGCGGCGGCTCGGCCATGCCGCGCGCCATGATCGAACGTTTCATGCGCGCTGGCCTTCGCGTTGCGCACGCATGGGGAATGACCGAAACCTCGCCCATCGGCACCACCGGCGCGGAAACGGCCAACTGGAATGAACTGACGTTCGACGAACAGGTCACCGTCAAGGCGATGCAGGGCCGCCCACCCTTCGGCGTGGAAATCCGCTGCGTCGATCTGGGCGATCCCGAAAAAGTCCTGCCGCGCGATGGCGTCACATCGGGCGCGTTGCAGGTGCGCGGACCGTGGATCGTGAAGCGCTATTTCAAGGCGGATGCCGATGCGGTGGTGGCCGGGCAATGGTTCGATACTGGCGATGTCGGCCTGATCCACCCCGACGGCACCCTGCAACTGACCGATCGCACGAAGGACGTGATCAAATCCGGCGGCGAATGGATCAGTTCGGTCGAACTGGAAAACGCCGCAGTGGGCCATCCCGCCGTGGCAGAGGCGGCGGCCATTGGCGTCTATCATCCCAAGTGGGACGAACGCCCCTTGCTGGTGGTGGTGACCAAGCCCGATCAGCAGGTGTCGCAAGCGGAACTGAAGGCCTGGCTGGCGCAGCATGTGGCGAAGTGGTGGGTTCCCGATGCGGTGGCTTTCGTCGATCAGATTCCCCACACCGGCACCGGCAAGATCAGCAAGAAAGACCTGCGCGAACAGTTCCGGGAATACGTCTGGGATCAGGTCGCCTGAACTGCACCTAGATGCACCTAGGCGCACCTAAGGTGCATTAAACAGGTCTAACTGGCCATCAGTGCTGGGTTTTTTGAACTGCGTGCAATCAAGGTCCACTTCCGCCTTGCCGATGCCGAATTTGCGGCAGGCGATGCGGAAGCGGGTGCGGATAAGATCGGCCCATACGCCCTGCGGCTTCATCCGCGTAAAGAACTGCGCATCGTTGTCCTTCCCCCCGCGCACCTGCTGGACGATGGACATGACTTTGCCCGCGCGGTCGGGAAAGTGCGTTTCCAACCATTCGCGGAACAGTGGCGCAACTTCGTGGGGCAGGCGCAGCATGATCCAACTGGCAGACCGCACACCGCGTTCGGCGGCGGCTTCGAGGATCGCTTCCATGAACCCGTCGGTGATCGCTGGAATTACCGGAGCTACCGAGACGTGCGCAGGTAAACCCGCGTTCACCAATTTTTCCAATGCGTCCAGCCTCTTGGCCGGTGATGATGCGCGCGGTTCGAGCAGGCCCGACAGCCGTGGATCAAGGCTGGTGACCGACACGCCAACAGCGGTCAGCCGGTGGCGCGCCAGTTCGGTCAGCACATCGATATCGTCAAGCACGCGGGCGGATTTGGTGGTGATCGTCACCGGATGGCGCAGTTCAAGGCACAGTTCGAGCACCGCCCGCGTGATCCGGTATCGCCCCTCGATCGGTTGGTAGGGATCGGTATTCGTGCCCATCGCGATGGGGGCGGGGGCATATCCCTTCTTCGCCAGCGTTTCGCGCAAGAGCCTTGCGGCATCCGGCTTTGCAAAAAGTTTCGTTTCGAAATCAAGGCCGGGCGAAAGGTCGTGGTAGGCGTGGCTGGGGCGGGCATAGCAATAGATGCAGCCATGTTCGCAGCCGCGATAGGCGTTGATCGAGCGATCAAACGGAATGTCTGGTGAGCGGTTGAACGTGAGGATCGAACGCGGGTGTTCCTCTGTCACCGTGGTGCGCAGCTTCGGGCCGGGTCCGTCAATCTCCTCGCGCGCATCCAGCCATTCGCCATCGGCTTCGCGCGTGGCAAGTCCGAAGCGGGTGGGCACCTGCGCCGATTGCGCTCCTCGGCCATGAATCGACATACGTAACTAGAACATATAAAGAACATTTGGCAAGGCGGCACAAATGCAAACGGCCACCCATTCGGGTGGCCGCTGCTTGTTCTAACCAGCTTGTCGATCAATCGGTTACTGATCGAGGAACGAGCGCATCTTGCGGCTGCGGCTGGGGTGCTTGAGCTTGCGCAGAGCCTTCGCTTCGATCTGGCGGATACGTTCGCGGGTAACCGAGAACTGCTGACCGACTTCTTCGAGCGTGTGATCGGTGTTCATGCCGATGCCGAAGCGCATACGCAGCACGCGCTCTTCACGCGGGGTAAGGCTGGCAAGGACGCGGGTGACGGTTTCCTTGAGGTTGGCCTGAATCGCGGCATCGACGGGGATGATCGCGTTCTTGTCCTCGATGAAATCGCCGAGATGCGAATCTTCCTCGTCGCCAATCGGCGTTTCGAGGCTGATCGGCTCCTTGGCGATCTTCATCACCTTGCGAACCTTTTCGAGCGGCATCGAGAGCCGTTCTGCCATTTCTTCCGGCGTCGGTTCGCGGCCCTGCTCATGCAGGAACTGGCGGCTTGTGCGGACCAGCTTGTTGATCGTTTCGATCATGTGGACCGGGATACGGATCGTGCGGGCCTGATCCGCGATGGAGCGCGTGATCGCCTGCCTGATCCACCATGTGGCGTACGTGCTGAACTTGTAGCCGCGACGGTATTCGAACTTGTCGACCGCTTTCATCAAGCCGATGTTGCCTTCCTGAATGAGATCAAGGAACTGCAACCCGCGGTTCGTGTACTTCTTGGCGATCGAGATGACGAGGCGCAGGTTGGCCTCGACCATTTCCTTCTTGGCGATGCGCGCCTCGCGCTCACCTTTCTGGACCATGTTCACGATACGGCGGAATTCGCCCAGCGACATGCCGGTGGCCGATGCAATGTCGGAAATCTCGGCGCGGATGCGTTCGACCGGAGTTGCTTCGTTGGCGGCAAACGCTGCCCAGCGCTTGTCACGCCCGGCAAGGCCCTGCAGCCAGCCATCGTCAAGCTCGCGCCCGATGTACATATCGAGGAAGTCTTTGCGCGGCACCTTATGACGTTCAGCCAGGCGCAGCATCTGGCCGCCAAGCGTCGTCAGACGACGGTTGAAGGCATAGAGATTGTCGACGAGGTATTCGATCTTCGATGCGTGGAACTGCACCGATTCCA
Organism: Novosphingobium sp.; assembly: GCF_049240505.1. Taxonomy (GTDB): domain Bacteria; phylum Pseudomonadota; class Alphaproteobacteria; order Sphingomonadales; family Sphingomonadaceae; genus Novosphingobium. Next base: position 25,554 of record NZ_JBMLSM010000091.1, on the reverse strand, counting down.
CCTGCGCCGTCAGGTCTTCGCGCAGCTTCTGGTACTGCGCTTCCTTGGCGGCGGGGAAATCGTTGCCGGCACCCAGCGAATCCAGGCGTTCGGCCTGAATTTTCTCGAACGCACGGAACAGGGCGGTGATTTCGGCAAAGCGTTCAAGCGCGGCAGGCTTGAGCTGGGCTTCCATCTGCGCGAGGCTGAGGGTGTTGTCCTCTTCCTCTTCCTCAGCCGGACGGGCGCGGCGTTCGCGCAGTTCGTCGTCCTCGTCGTCGGCGGATTCCTCCTCCTCGACGTCTTCCTCTTCCTTGAACGTAGGACCGGCAGTTGCTTCGCTGATTTCAGGCTCAGCCTCGTCACCGTCTTCCGACAGGTTTTCGGGCTGAGGTTCCTTTGAAAGCATCGCGTCGAGATCGAGAATCTCGCGCAGTTGCATTTCACCGGCATTGAGCGCGTCAGACCACTGGATGATCGCGTGGAATGTAATCGGGCTTTCGCAAAGGCCCATGATCATGGTGTCACGGCCAGCTTCGATGCGCTTGGCGATGGCGATTTCGCCTTCGCGGCTGAGCAGTTCGACCGCGCCCATTTCGCGCAGGTACATGCGCACCGGATCATCGGTACGCTCGACCGTTTCCTTGCGCTTGATGACGTCGGGACGGTCTTCAACCGTTTCCGCTTCGTCGAGTTCGTCGTCCTGCGCCTTTTCTTCAGGATCGACGGCATCCTCATCGCTCTCGACGATGTTGACGCCCATTTCCGAGATCGCGGCCATGATGTCTTCGATCTGTTCGGAAGACATCTGGTCCTGCGGCAGGGCCTCGTTCAGTTCGTCATAGGTGATGATCCCGCGGCGCTTGGCACGCGCGATGAGTTTCTTCACCGATGCATCGTTGAGATCAATCAGCGGAGCATCACCGCTATCGGTCTTGTCGTTCGAAGCCATTTAACCCCGGTACCACCATGTGAGAGCCGGGCCTTGGCAGACCCGGGTGCGCCTATTGCTATAATTATAACGCAGCACGAGCACGGCCCATTTGCCCCAAACGGGCAAGCAATGCCAGCCTTCGCTGCAACAATCTTTGTTGTTCGGCGAAGCTTTCGTCGGAAAACTCCGTTTCGTGGCGCTTTGTGGCGTGGCCAAGCGCCTCTTCGACGGCCGGCAGTTCGACCAGAAGGGCTACCGCTTCGGCAAGTTCGTCACCTGTCGAATCACCGCCGCTGGCCAAAAAGCCGAATCGCATTCCGGCGTAGTCCTGCGCCGACGGGAGCCGAAGCCCACGTTTCTGCAATATGGTGCGCAAGGCTTCGCTTTCAAGCGCTTGCCCGTTCAGTGCCTGCATGGAATCGGACTGCACCAGTAGCGCGTCGATCAGCGCACAGGTTGCGGGATCGTCGGGTTTGAGCCGGGCCAGCGCATCGGCATGGCGGGAAATATGCGTCGGGTGCAGGATCAGACCGGACAGTACGGCGGCAAGCAGGCTGGTGCTGGGGCCATTGCCGATCCGCAGCATCTTTGCCTTGTCCTGTTCTGCCAGAGGGGCAGGGGCGGGCTTCCACGGTTGTCCCTTTCCGCGCGGGCCGGAGTTGCCCTGCCGTGGCTGGAACGGAGCGCGCTCCTTGCGGGCGAAAGCGAGTTCGCCAAAACGCTCGGTCAGTTCGCGGCGATAGAGCGATTTGATATCGGGGTGCGCGATTGTTTCGCAATGGGCGAGCAGGCGCGCTTTAAGGCCTGCCTTGTCCTCTGGCGTGGTTAGGGGGGCGGCATCGCGCTCCACTTCCCACAGCACATCAACGAGGCTGCGCGCGCCATCGAGCAGGGCTTCCATTGCGGCGGAGCCTTGCGCCTTTACCACGTCGTCCGGGTCCATGCCCTTCGGCAGGGTGACGATGCGCAAGGAGTGGCCGGGGCGGAGCAGGGGAAGCGCACGGGTGATGGCGCGCATCGCGGCGCGCTGGCCCGCAGCATCGCCATCGAAGCACAGGGTAGGCGTCTCCACCAATCGCCACAGCCGTTCGATCTGGTGTTCGGTCAGCGCGGTGCCCAATGGTGCGACCGCTTCGACGATTCCGGCAGCGGCCAGCGCGACAACGTCCATATAGCCTTCAACCACCACCACACGCCCGCTCTGCCGTGAGGCCGGGCTGGCACGGTGCAGGTTGTAGACGGTGCGGCCCTTGTCGAAGAGTGGTGTGTCGGGCGAGTTCAGATACTTGGGCGCATCAGTCTTTTCAGCGCTCAAAATGCGGCCACCGAACGCGATCACGCGCCCGCGCGGGTCGAGGATGGGCAGCATGAGACGGCCCCGGAAACGGTCGTAAGGCTCCTTTCCTTCGACCACGATCCTGAGGCCCGCCTCGATCAGCATGTCATCCGGGAAGGCCGACAGCGCCTCTTTCAACGCGGTGCGGCTATCGGGCGCAAAGCCGAACCCGAAATCGCGGACGATGTGCGCCGGAAACCCGCGCGAGGCGAGATAGCGGCGCGCCTGCTCGCCGCGCTCTTCGGCCAGCGAGCGCACGAAAAAGTCCTGCGCTGCCGCCATGACGTCATGCAAGGACTTCTGCTGTTCGGCTTTCTTCGCGGCGCGGGGATCGGGGGCGGGGACTTCCATACCCGCCTGAACCGCCAGTTCCTTGACCGCTTCCATGAACGGCAGGCCCTGATGGTCGGTCATCCAGCGGATCGCATCGCCGTGGGCTCCGCAGCCGAAGCAATGATAGAAGCCCTTTTCGTCGTTGATGGTGAAGCTGGGTGTCTTCTCGTTATGGAACGGGCAGCACGCCTTGAATTCCCGCCCTGCCTTGGTCACGCGGACTGAGCGCCCGATCAGCCCGGAAAGGGAGATGCGGGCGCGCAGTTCGTCGAGCCATTGGGGGGTCAGGCTCATTGCTGGATCAGCCTGCCAGTGCGGCCTTTACCAGACCGCTGGCCTTGCCCATGTCGAGTTGCGTGCCGTGCTTTGCCTTCAGCGCGGCGACGACTTTGCCCATGTCCTTCATGCCCGCAGCGCCGGTTTCGGCGATCAGCGCGACGATAGCGGCTTTTACATCGTCTTCGCCCATCTGCTGGGGCAGGAATTCCTCGATCACGGCGAGTTCAGCCTTCTCCACGTCGGCCAGTTCCTGCCGTCCGCCCTGTTCGAACATCGTGATCGATTCGCGGCGCTGCTTGGCCATTTTCTGGAGAACGTCGGTGACCAGCACGTCATCGTCCGGCACGGCAGAAGCGGTCCGCAGTTCGATGTCCTTGTCCTTCAGCTTGGCGAGGATCAGGCGGACGGCGGCGAGGCGGGGCTTGTCGCCCGCTTTCATGGCAGAAACCTGCGCGGCCTTGATGGTGTCGCGGATCATGGGTTCGTATTTCCTGTGAAGTTGTCCGGCAAAAAAGCGGGAAACGCACCCTGTAAGCCAAACTTTCAGGAATCGCTAGGTTGACGCATCGGGGACTCAGGTCTAACCGCCGCCCCTTAGCAACATCGCCAGAACCCCTGCCAACGGAGCGCCCCCAATCATGGCCGACCCCGCACTTTCGCACGTGCCTCAACCAGATGGTGCGACGGGAGTCCTCGTTCTTGCCGATGGGTCTGTGGCATGGGGGCGTGGTTTCGGTGCAACGGGTGAGGCCGTGGGCGAGGTGTGCTTCAACACCGCGATGACCGGCTATCAGGAAGTGATGACCGATCCGTCCTATGCCGCGCAGATCGTGACCTTCACGTTCCCGCACATCGGCAATGTCGGCACCAACGATGAAGACATGGAAAGCCACGACACGCCCGGCGCAGTCGGCTGCGTGGTGCGCGAGGATGTGACCGATCCGGCCAACTTCCGCGCTGCTGGCACGTTCCAGCAGTGGATGGAAAAGCAGGGCAAGATCGGCATTTCGGGTCTCGATACCCGCGCGCTGACCCGCCGCATCCGCCTGTCTGGCGCGCCCAACGCGGTGATCGCGCATGATCCCAAGGGTACGTTCGACATCGCCGCGCTGATCGAGCGTGCGAAGACATGGCCCGGCCTTGAAGGCATGGACCTTGCCCGCGTGGTTACGCGCGACGGTCAGGAAAGCTGGGAAGGCTCGGTCTGGCATCTCGGCAAGGGCTTTGGCCGCAGCCCGCATGACAAGCGCCCGCATGTGGTGGCGATGGATTTCGGCGCGAAGGACAACATCTTCCGCAACCTCGTGAAAGCGGGCGCGGCGGTGACGGTGGTTCCGGCGGAAACCTCGCTGGAAACGATCCTTGGCCTGAAGCCCGATGGCGTGTTCCTGTCGAACGGCCCGGGCGATCCGGCGGCGACGGGTGCCTATGCGGTGCCGGTGATCCAGAAGCTGCTTGAGGCCGATATGCCGGTGTTCGGCATCTGCCTTGGCCATCAGATGCTGGCACTCGCGGCGGGCGCGCGCACCACCAAGATGCATCAGGGCCATCGCGGCGCGAACCACCCGGTCAAGCGGATGGAAGACGGCGTGGTCGAGATTACCTCGATGAACCACGGCTTTGCGGTGGACAACACGCCGGGCGCGCTGGGCGAGAACGTGATTGAGACGCACGTTTCGCTGTTCGACGGCTCGAACTGCGGGATTGCGGTGAAGGGGAAGAAGGCTTTCGGGGTGCAGTATCACCCTGAGGCTTCGCCGGGGCCGCAGGATAGCTTCTATCTGTTCGAGAAGTTCGTGAGGATGCTGGGGTGAGTTCAGCGTCGGAATCAACAGGCTTTCGGCGCAGTCTGTTAGGTATCCTTGCATACCTGCCAGACGACGATGAGGTACACGAATGGATGCGGGTTAGCGACATTCTGCGTTCACTTAGTCGCCACCAGCCTGATGAGGCCGAAAGCTTTGACGAAGCGGCTTTAATTGATGAGGCTGAAAACATACTTCGGACTGCAGCAGATGAAGGCCTTGTCGAAGTCCGCAAGGAACCTGGTGATCTATATACCGAATACCGAGTTACTCGGACCGGTGTTGATTCCCTGCGTGCATCTGAGAATGAACATGAACTTAAATCTGCTTCGGACAGCGTTAACGAGGAGCGTGCTTCAGCATCATCTGAAGACTGGACGGGCTCTCGCCTTGTCTATGTGGACAGTGCGGTCCTAGGCAAAATTCGGACGGCGGCTCGAAAAGTTTGCGCTCTAGCGAAAGCTGTAAATTTCGAAAGCGAGCAAGATCGGCAAGATGTGACAGGCCTTTGTGAGGCATTAGTTGCACTTTGCGAAATGGCTCGTCCTGAAGTTGGTATAATTGAGCAAATAACTGCTCATCCAAAGTTTAAGCATTATGCAGCATTTATTGCCTGTATAGCAACAATTCGCGGAGCCTTAGGTTTATAATGCCCAAACGCACTGACATCTCCTCGATCCTGATCATCGGCGCCGGGCCGATCATCATTGGCCAGGCTTGCGAGTTCGATTATTCGGGCACGCAGGCGGTGAAGGCTCTCAAGGAAGAGGGCTATCGCATCATCCTGGTCAATTCGAACCCCGCGACGATCATGACCGACCCGGACATGGCGCACGCGACCTATGTCGAGCCGATCACACCCGAAGTCGTGGCCAAGATCATCGAGAAGGAGCGGCCCGATGCGCTGCTGCCGACGATGGGCGGGCAGACCGCGTTGAACACCGCGCTGGCGCTGTTCAACGATGGCACGCTGGAAAAGTTCGGCGTGCAGATGATCGGGGCGGATGCCGATGCCATCGACAAGGCCGAAGACCGCCAGCGCTTCCGCGAGGCGATGGACAAGATCGGGCTGGAATCGGCGCGGTCTGGCGTTGCGCATACCATTGACGAGGCGCTGGCCATTCTGGAGCGCACCGGCCTGCCTTCGATCATCCGCCCCAGCTTCACGATGGGCGGCACCGGCGGCGGCATTGCCTATAACAAGGACGAATTCGTCAAGATCGTGAAGGGCGGTCTTGAAGCCAGCCCCACCACCGAAGTCCTGATCGAGGAATCGCTGCTGGGCTGGAAAGAGTACGAGATGGAGGTCGTTCGGGACAGGAACGACAACTGCATCATCATCTGCTCCATCGAGAATGTCGATCCGATGGGCGTCCACACCGGCGATTCGATCACTGTCGCCCCGGCGCTGACGCTGACCGACAAGGAATACCAGATCATGCGCAACGCCAGCATCGCGGTGCTGCGCGAGATCGGTGTCGAGACTGGCGGATCGAACGTGCAGTTTGCGGTAAACCCCGCCGACGGCCGGTTGATCGTGATCGAGATGAACCCGCGCGTTTCGCGTTCTTCGGCGCTGGCGTCGAAGGCCACCGGCTTCCCGATTGCCAAAGTCGCGGCGAAACTGGCGGTGGGTTACACGCTCGACGAGATCATGAACGACATCACCGGGGCGACCCCGGCGGCGTTCGAACCGACCATCGACTATGTGGTGACCAAGATCCCGCGCTTCGCCTTTGAAAAGTTCAAGGGTGCAGAACCGCTGCTGGGCACGGCGATGAAGTCTGTCGGCGAAGTGATGGCGATTGGCCGCAACATCAAGGAATCGATGCAGAAGGCCCTGCGCGGGCTGGAAACCGGGCTTGATGGCTTCAATCGCGTGGTCGGCCTCGAAGGGGCGAGCCGCGATGAAATCACCGCAGCGCTGGCACAAGCAACGCCGGACCGGCTGCTGGTGATCGCGCAGGCGTTCCGTGAAGGCCTGACCGTGGATGAAGTCCACGCCGTGACCAAGTACGAACCGTGGTTCCTGCGCCATATCGCCGAGATCATCGCAGAAGAGCAGAAGGTTCAGCAGGACGGCCTGCCCAACGACGCTGCGGGCCTGCGCCGGTTGAAGGCGATGGGCTTTTCGGACAAGCGGCTTGCCACGCTGGCAGTGCGCGGCATCGGCGTTGCGGGCGGCATGGCCGAAACACAGGCCAAGCGTTCCGGGCTGCTGCACGATGCGCTTCGCGCGATGGCGGGAGCGACGAGCGAGAGCGAAGTGCGCGCGCTGCGCCACAAGCTGGGCGTGCGTCCGGTGTTCAAGCGTATCGACAGCTGCGCTGCAGAGTTCGAGGCGGTGACGCCGTACATGTACTCGACCTATGAAGGCGCGCTGTTTGGTGAGCCGGAGAACGAGGCTGCGCCGACGGATCGCCGGAAGGTCGTGATCCTCGGCGGTGGGCCGAACCGCATCGGTCAGGGCATCGAGTTCGACTATTGCTGCTGCCATGCGTGCTTTGCGCTGGAAGAGGCCGGGTTCGAGACCATCATGGTCAACTGCAACCCGGAAACCGTTTCGACCGACTACGACACGTCGGATCGCCTCTACTTCGAACCGCTGACGGCGGAAGATGTGCTGGAGATCCTGGCTGTCGAACAGTCGAAGGGCGAACTGGTTGGCGTGATTGTGCAGTTCGGCGGGCAGACCCCGCTCAAGCTGGCGCAGGCGCTGCAGGATGCGGGCATTCCGATTCTGGGCACGTCGCCCGATTCCATCGACCTTGCCGAAGACCGCGAACGCTTTGCCGCGCTGGTGGCCAAGCTGGGCCTCAAGCAGCCGATGAACGGCATCGCGCGCAGCCGTGACGAGGCCGTGGCTGTGGCAACGCGCATCGGTTATCCGGTGCTGATCCGCCCAAGCTATGTTCTGGGTGGGCGCGCGATGGAAATCGTCGACAGCCTTGCGCAACTTGACGATTACATCGCCACCGCCGTGCAGGTTTCGGGCGACAGCCCGGTGCTGATCGATCAGTATCTGCGCGATGCGATTGAATGCGACGTTGATGCGCTGGCCGATGGTGACGACGTGACCGTTGCAGGCGTGATGCAGCACATCGAGGAAGCGGGCATCCATTCGGGCGACAGCGCCTGCACGATCCCGCCCTACAGCCTTTCGGACGAGATCATCGCGGAGATGGAGCGCCAGGCTGTGCTGCTGGCACGGGGCCTGAACGTGCGCGGGCTGATGAACATCCAGTTCGCGATCAAGGACGGCGAGGTCTACCTGATCGAGGTGAACCCGCGCGCAAGCCGCACCGTGCCGTTCGTGGCCAAGGCGGTGGGCACCCCTATCGCCAAGCTGGCGGCGCGCGTGATGGCGGGCGAAAAGCTGGCCGATCTCCCGCCGATCAAGCGCGAGATCGACTATATGGCGGTCAAGGAGGCGGTGTTCCCGTTTGCCCGCTTCCCCGGCGTCGATCCGGTGCTTTCGCCAGAGATGAAGTCTACCGGTGAAGTGATGGGCATCGATGGCAACTTTGCAGTCGCCTTTGCCAAATCGCAGCTTGGTGCGGGCACGAAGCTGCCGCAGCAGGGCAAGCTGTTCGTATCGGTCAAGGACAGCGACAAGGCCGTGGTGCTGCCTGCTGTACGCAAGCTGGAAGGGCTGGGCTTCAAGATCGTGGCCACCGGCGGCACCGCGCGTTATCTCGCCGATGCGGGCGTTATCGTGGAGCGCGTGAACAAGGTGGCCGAAGGGCGGCCGCATATCGTCGACCGCATCATCGATGGCGATATCGCGCTGATCTTCAACACCACCGAAGGCTGGCAAAGCCACAAGGACTCTGCTTCGATCCGCGCATCGGCGCTGGCTTCGCGCGTGCCTTATTTCACCACGGCGGCGGCATCTGTCGCGACTGTGGAAGCAATAGAGGCACTTCGGACCGCTGAACTTGAAGTGCGTTCGTTGCAGGACTATTATAGCTGAACCTTCAAGTCCCCCGGCATCGTGGCATCATGGTCCGGCTCGGCGCATTCGGCGTCGGTCGGTGGGGGCAGGTTTTCCCTTGGTTGCCGTAACGGCAGCCTGCGGGGGCAGACAGGAAAGAGATTGACGGATGGCGAGTGTGGAAAAGCTGCCGATGCTTGCGGAAGGCTACGAAAAGCTGACTGCCGAGCTGAAAGCGCTGCGCGAAGAGCGACCGAGGATCGTTGATGCGATCGAGGAAGCACGCGCCCACGGCGATCTTTCGGAAAACGCCGAATATCATGCAGCCAAGGAACGCCAGGGTCAGGTCGAAGCGACGATTGCCGATCTGGAAGACCGGGTCAGCCGCGCGCAGATTATCGACCCTGCCACGCTTTCGGGTGACAAGATCATTTTCGGCGCGACGGTCACTCTGCTCGACGACGACGACAAGCCTGTGAAGTATCAGATCGTCGGCCCCTATGAAGCGGACGCCAAGAAGGGCATGATCAGCTACAACTCACCGCTCGGCAAAGCGCTGATCGGTCGCAAGGTTGAAGAAGAGATCGAAGTGACGGTGCCTTCGGGGGATAAGTTCTATCTTGTAAAGAAGATCGAATTCATCTGATCGGGTGGAACGCTCAACAAAAAAAGGCCCCGGAGCGATCCGGGGCCTTTTTTTGTTTCGGGCGCTCAGTCCTCGGACTGGCTGGGATCGAGCAACCGGTGGAGGTGCACGATCACATAGCGCATTTCGGCATCGTCCACCGTCTTCTGCGCTGCGCTACGCCATGCGTCTTCGGCGCTGGCATAGTCAGGATAGACGCCGACCATATCAACGGCTTTCAGATCGACGAATTCGAGGCCCTGCGGGTCTTTTACCCGACCGCCCATCACGAGGTGGAGCTTTTGCATTGGCGACTTTCCATTGGGGAGGATTCGTCAGTGCCACTGACAAAAAGCACGGTTTTGTGCAAGCCGGCCAAAGTCGTATTCGGGCAAATTTGTTCGGCGATCAGTGCCGCATCCGTGATGTGAGTTCGTTCACCTTGCGCAGAGCCGCCTCGCTCGCCTCAATCGCGGCCGAACGGGCGATTTCCGCGATGTCGATAACTTTTAGGCGGGCGTTTTCACTGCCATCGGCAAGGCGATCGGTCACGTTGCTGCCGACTTCTTCGACCTTGTGCAAACCGTCGCGCCCGGCATCACGCGCGCGGGTGGCGTAATCAAGCGCCAGCTTGCCTGCCACCGAGGCAAGGCCTGCAGCACTTTTGCGCAAGCCCGTGGCAGCGTCATCAACGCTGCTGGTGCGACGGCTGAACGAGGGGAGGGCCTTTGCCACCAGTGCACCGAGCAGGATGCCCGCAGCGACCGACGCAACGGGATGCTCTTCAATCAGGCCTTTTACGGTCTGCACCGGCTTTGCATTCGCGGTGCGTTCAGCCAGCCTGTTCTTTGCTGCATCCACCTTGTCGCGCAGTGTTTCGGTTTCGGCGGTGGGGGGCGTCACTTCGTTGTGCATGTCAATCTCCGATTCCAACCCTGTTGGCAATCCAACCAGCGGCTTGCTGCAACGGTTCCCGCAGGAACCATGCAAACAGTGCGGCAAGGGTCGCGCCGATCACGGCCTTGTTCTCGCTCGCGATTTCGCGGGCAGTGTCGATCATTTCAACGGCTTCGCCCACGGCGCGTTCCTTTACGCGGCCCGGCGAAACCTCCAGCTTGGCGATTTCAAGGTCACCTTTGAACACGGCGAGCGCCTCATCGCGAAGCGCGCGGGCGGATGCGATGGTGTCTGCTCCGGGTATCATGCTCGGCTCCCGGAAATGAGGGCCGCCTTTGCGCGGCTTATCCTGCGAAGGGCGAGCATCAGGCAAATTCCGGCAAGGACGCCCAGCACACCACCAACGATCGCCAGCGCGCCCCAAACGCCAAAGTGCATGGACAGCGCCAAAAGCAGGCCAACAACCAGCGCAAGCAGGGTGAAGAATCCGAACGCCAGACCCAGAACGATCAAGACGGCGATCGCCTTTGCTTGTGCAAGGCCATATGCGGCCTGCACCTTGCGGTAGGCGATTTCCGCCTGAATCAGCGTCTGCGCATCGTCAATCAGCGCCTTTATTGCGCCGCCGATGCCTTCGTTCGGTGCCGACCCCGGCGCTTCCACGCCGGGTTCTGAAACTTTGCTGTCATTTTCGATCATCAGGCTTCAGCCCCCGTTGGAGCTGCCGTCAGTCGTCCGACTTGCCCGAAAGCATCCGAGCGATAACAAAGCCCGCTACGGCGGCTACGCCAACGGCAACGCCAGGGCTTTTCTTGACGAAATCCTTCACGTCATCGCCCAACTCGTTAAGATCCTTGGCTTCCAGCTTTGCGGCGGCTTCCTGAATCGATCGTGCGGCACTGCGGGCATAATCGCCGTACTGCACGCCCAGCTTTTCATCGATCGTCGGTGCGGTATCGGAAATGGTCTTGCCCAGCGTGGTCAGCGCATCGCTTGCGCGGGACTTGCCTTCGACAGCAAGGGCTGCACCCTTTTCCTTGGCTTGGCCGGCATAGACCTTGGCCTCGTCTACCCAATCAGACGTGGTGCCGCTGACCTTGGCTTTGTAGGCTGCGCCCTTTTCCATCGCCTCGCCTTTGAGCGCCTCGGCACCTGCCTTGGCTTCTTCGATCGCTTTGCTGAAGCGGCCCTTTGCAGATTCGGCGGCTTGTTCAACTGCAGGCCCGATGGCTGCAACCGCTTCTTCGACCTTCTTCTTCGCTGCGCGCTTCTTGGGAGCGTCGGCGGGGGGCATCGTGGTGTCGGCCATGTCTCTTATCCCTTCGGCAGTTCGCGCGTTTTCGTCGCCCTCGATATGGGCTGTGTTTGCCATCTTGCTAGACCTGCATGACGGTTTGCAAGAGGGTTGGGCCGATAGATCGACCCGGATAGGTATGTTGCACTGCAAACGCGGCTTGCCTGCCACGGTTCCAGCAGATAGGAGCCGCGCCAAACCTTGGCGCCGATTGTGCCGCCGCACTGCAGGGAGCAGACCATGACCGCGATCATCGACATCCATGCGCGTGAAATTCTCGACAGCCGTGGCAATCCCACTGTCGAGGTCGACATCCTGCTTGAAGACGGCAGCTTTGGCCGCGCTGCTGTGCCTTCGGGCGCGTCCACCGGTGCGCATGAAGCCGTGGAACTGCGCGATGGCGACAAGGCACGTTATCTGGGCAAGGGGGTGACCAAGGCCGTCACCGCCGTCAATTCGGACATTGCCGAAGCCATTCTGGGCATGGACGCCGAAGACCAGCGCGATGTCGATCTTGCGATGATCGAACTGGACGGCACCGAGAACAAGAGCCGCCTTGGCGCGAACGCCATTCTGGGCACCAGCCTTGCCATTGCCAAGGCTGCAGCCGATGCGCGCGGGTTGCCGCTCTACAGCTATGTTGGCGGTGTTTCAGCCCATGTCCTGCCGGTGCCGATGATGAACATCATCAATGGCGGCGAACATGCTGACAACCCGATCGATTTTCAGGAATTCATGGTCATGCCGGTGGGCGCGCCGTCGCTCGCCGAAGCGGTGCGTTGGGGGGCGGAGATTTTCCATACCCTGAAGAAGGGCCTCCACGAAAAGGGCCTTGCTACGGCTGTAGGCGATGAGGGTGGCTTTGCCCCGAACCTCGCCAGCACGCGCGACGCGCTCGATTTCATCATGGCTTCCATCGAGAAGGCCGGATTCAAGCCGGGCACCGATATCAAGCTGGCGCTCGATTGCGCGGCCACGGAGTTCTTCAAGAACGGCAAGTACGAAATCAGTGGCGAAGGCCTCTCGCTCTCGCCTGATGCTATGGCAGACTACCTTGCTGCGCTCTGCGATGCCTATCCGATCATCTCGATCGAAGATGGCATGAGCGAAGACGATTTCGAAGGCTGGGCCGCGCTTACCGCCAAGGTTGGCAAGCGCGTGCAGCTGGTGGGTGACGATCTGTTCGTAACGAACCCCCGCCGCCTTGAAATGGGCATCGGAAAGGGGCTTGCCAACTCGCTGCTCGTGAAGGTCAACCAGATCGGTTCGCTTACCGAAACGCTGGAAGCAGTCAGCATTGCACAGCGCAATGGCTACACCGCCGTCATGTCGCACCGTTCGGGTGAAACCGAAGACGCGACGATTGCCGATCTCGCGGTGGCGACGAACTGCGGCCAGATCAAGACCGGTTCGCTCGCGCGTTCGGACCGTCTCGCCAAGTACAACCAGTTGATCCGTATCGAGGAAGAGCTGGGCATGTCGGCGCGTTATGCCGGTGCTGCGGCTTTCGGTCGTCTCGGCGCCTGACCTGTTAAGGCAGATTGCAAAAAGGGCGGCGGTTTCCGGTGGAAGCCGCCGCCCTTTGATTGTCTGCAATCCGTGGGTTATTGTGCCGTGCGCAAGGCGGGGGAGCCGATTTCTTCATCGCTGCGCATATCGCCTGACACTTCTGAAAAGTAGGCCACCATCTTTTCGTAACCCTCGGTCGAAAGCCGAACGAAGACGCGGCGTGCATCGTTCATGTCGTTCTCTCGAATGATCAAGCCTTTTTCTTCAAGCACGGTCAGCCAGCGCAGCGCTGTAGTCGCCGGAACAGCCGCGCCGATGCAGGCGCTGGTTACGGGTAAGCGTTTGCGTTCCTTCGCTGCGATAAAAAGGTCGAGCAGGATGTCCCACGCGGGTTCCCCGAACAGTGCGGGGTCTGCGAAAATATTCCCCCGGCGACGGCGGTCGCGATAGGTCGAACGGGCAATTTCGGCCCATACCGGACTGTCTTTTATGTTGTGATTGCTGGCAAATTCATCGCTGCGCCCATCACCATCGCTGGCCTCAAGTTCGTGCGCGATGGCGAGCAATTCGTTGGCGGCGGCGATCAGGCGTCTGGCCTTTGCGCGAAGTTGATCCTTGCCCATCCGTTGGCAACCCCCTGTTGCAGTGTACGGGACCGGTGAAGGTTCGGTCTGTGCAGATGGGATCAATCAATAGCGTTGATTGGGCCATTCGGGCATGTCCTAAGTAAATAGCCTTATATTGCGGCAGCGTATGATATAAAAATTGTTGGTTATCAGCGGAATGGTGCGGATGAATAACCTCTGCATCGGATATTGTGCCGCCGAATTGGAGCAGACTATGGTGTATCGGCTTTGATCTGACTCCGTTCTGGATTCAAAAGATAGCGCCATACCCCCCATCCATTCACCAACAGCAATGCGCTGTTCTGAATGGCGACCGATGAAGCACTATTCTTTATTCCTGAAACGATCCAGGCGATTGATACAAAGACGAATAGCACAAACCCCCAACCGGTCGCGCGGCGGCCCGCATCAAGCGCAACCAACCCTGCCGCGATTATGGTGCCTATTGCCGCAAACCACTCGAGAACGCCGTTCATGTTTTGCTCCACTTCCGGCAATGAACTGCAGATCAACCGACACATTGCGGCACCGTTCCGTCTTACCTGATTTAAACGGTCAATTGAAACGCACTTCCCAAGTGTGTGCCGCTCTGCCAGCCTGCGTTCGGGAGAGAAGGACATGGCAGATTTTCCGACGCGCCCAAGCGACGTGGATGCAGCGTGGATCGAGGCGCAACTCGATAAATCGGGTGTTCTGGGCGATGCGCGCATTGCGTCGTTCGAGTGGGAGGCCATCGGAACGGGGCAAGTGGGCGATACCGCCCGGTTTACGCTGCGCTATTCAGGCGACGCTGCACAAGCGCCGCGCACGCTGGCCGCAAAGTTTCCGTCGGCCGATGCCACCAGTCGCCAGACCGCCACGGCGTTTTCGCTCTATCGCAAGGAAGTGCTGTTTTATCAACAGGCTGCTGCACACATTGCCATGCGCGTGCCGCACACTTATGCGGCAATGCTGGATGATAACCAGTGCGATTTCGTCCTGCTGTTCGAGGATCTCGGCCCTTGTGTTGCCGGTAATCAGCTCGCGGGGTGCACACTGGCGCAGGCGCAGGATGCTATGCGGCAAGCGGCCGCCCTTCATGCACCGACCGTTGAAAGCCCGCTGCTTGAGGCTGAATGGCTAAGGCCCGATCCACAGGCGATTGCCACTTTGCGGGCGCTCTACCCACAAGCGCAAGCTATCTTTCGGGAACGATATTCCAAAGACTTACCAGCTGAACTCATGGTTGTTTGTGAAGGTTTGAACGACAATCTCGATCTCTGGTTTGATCGCACGCACCGGCGGCGTAGCCTGCTTCACGGTGATTTTCGGCTCGACAACATGCTATTCGATATTCGCGGCGGTGCAGAGCCGATTGCACTGGTCGATTGGCAGACCTGCGCGGTTGGCTGCAACCTGACAGACATCGGATATTTTCTTGGCTGCGGCATCGGCTCTGCGCTTCGGCGACCGAACGAACGGGCGCTGCTTGACCTCTATTGCGCCGAAATGTCCCGGCGCGGGGTAATGCTGACGCGCGATGAAGTGTGGGACGATTACCGCATCGCTGCACTTCACGGTGTATCCACCGCAGTTTTCAGCGCGGCTTTCGTCGTCCGCACCGGCAGGGGCGATGCCAACTTCCTCTCGATGGCCGAAGGGGCCTGCGAGCTTGCCCTGGAACACGATAGCCTTGGCGCACTGAAGCGCCGGATGGAGCACGCCTGATGTTGACCAAGGGTGATGACTTTCCGTTGCACCAGACGCCTGAGCCAGTCGCCTATGCCGGAACCGACCGCAATTTTTACGACCGTTATTTCTTCAACGGCTATGCCCCCGATGGATCGGGGTTCTTCGCGATTGCCCTTGGGATTTACCCGCATCTCAATGTTGCTGATGCGCATTTCTCCTGTATTCGTAATGGGAAGCAGTACAATCTTCATGCCTCACGTGAATTGGGTATGGAGCGCCTTGACCTGTCGGTTGGTCCGATTTCGATCGAGGTGATCGAACCCCTCAAGACCTTGCGAGTCCGCGTTAACGGGGAAGGGCTGTCCGCCGATCTGACGTTCACGGGGCGAGCTTTCCCGATCGAGGAACCGCGATTTACCTACCGCATCGGTCCGCGCACTTTCATGGACTACACGCGCCTGACGCAGAATGGCCACTACTCCGGTTGGATAGAGGTGGACGGGGATCGTCAGGATCTGGCGCTTGGTACCGTCGGTACGCGCGACCGAAGCTGGGGGGTGCGGCCGGTGGGCGCTTCTGACGCTCAGCCACATGGGCACGGCGTAGTCTCGTCATTCTTCTGGCAGTGGACCCCGGTCAACCTGCCCTCCCGCTCGCTGTTCTTTCACATCAACGCCGATCGCCACGGCGCGCCGTGGAATACCCGTGCGGTCATCGCGCCAGATGGCGCTGATCATGATGGTTTCTACGAAACACCGGCCGCCTCAATGCAGTCGCCAATGCAGGCGGGCACGCGCTGGCCTGCAAGCGGGGAGCTTTCGATCCAGCGTCCCGAAGGACCGCTGACGCTGCTATTTGAACCGATAGTCCGGTTCCAGATGCGCGGGTTGGGATATACCAGTCCGAAGTGGGGGCACGGCCTTTACCACGGCGCGCTTGCCGTGGAGCGTGAGGATTTCGCCCTTGCCGATCTTGATCCGATGGCACCGACGCTTGAAAATTTGCACGTCCAGATCATCTCGCGCGTTACGACCAGTGACGGCGAGGTCGGCATTGGCGGCTTTGAACAGCTTGTGATCGGCCCTTACGCGCCGTGGGGCCTCAAAGGATATGATGATCCGGGCTGAGGCCCCACGATTGAGACTCGGGCTTTAAAGATCAGGCCCAGCGCTTACGCCCAACGCTCACGCAAGGCGAGCAGGGCAAGCGCTGCCTTTGCCGCTTCGCCGCCCTTGTCCTTCTGCTTGGGGTCGGCGCGAACGATGGCTTGCGCTTCGTTCTCGACGGTAAGGATGCCATTGCCAATGGCCATGCCGTCCATCGTGAGTGCCATGATTCCGCGCGCACTTTCACCGGCTACGATCTCGAAGTGGTAGGTTTCGCCGCGAATGACGACGCCGATCGCCACGTAGCCTTCATAGTCGCCCGACTGATCGGCCAGCGCTATCGCTCCCGGAATTTCCAGTGCGCCGGGTACGGTGATGACTTCGGCCTTGTGTCCGGCTGCCTTGATTGCCGCCTTTGCGCCCTCCACCAGCATGTCGTTCATATGGTCATAGAAACGGGCTTCGACGATCAGGAACTTGGCCATGAGTTTCGGTCCTCAATAAGAAGATGATGATGCGCACGCATTCTATGCGTCGTTAATGGGTCGCCCTACCGTCCATCCCGACACATTGCCACGACAATCGAGTCGCAGAATTCTGCCAATGGCGAGGGTCAGCAGGGGGTGGTGATTCGGCATTCTCACAGTGTGCGGTGCTATGCAAGTTTGCGCATCACATCATGATGTCATGCATTTTCATGCAATCCTTGCCATAATGGTCGCAATTGCAACGTCCTTCCCTTACGGAAACCCCTATTTTTAATTATCCGGTTGACAAAGATTCCGCCCCGTTATGTCCTGTGTCTCAGGTAGCTCGCAACAAATGACGGGCACCGCTGGAGAGAGAGGTCTGAGCTATGAGGGGCAAGCTTTCCCTGCTGGCTGGCGTATGTGTCGCCGCCGTTTCCGCACCAGTTTTCGCGCAGGAAGCACCGCAAACTGCCGATAACAATTTCGGCCTGGAAGAGATCATCGTGACGGCGCAGCGTCAGGCGCAACGCCTGCAGGATGTGCCGATCGCGGTCAGCGCCTTCTCGCCTGAAGCTCTGGACAAGCAACAGATCCGCAATACGCTGGATCTGCAACTCTCATTGCCCAACATCACGTTCACCAAGACGAACTTCACCTCATCAAGCTTTACCATTCGCGGCATCGGTGACCTTTGTGTTGGCGTGACCTGCGATCAGGCAACCGCGATCCATCTCAATGACTCGCCGCTGTTTGCCACACGCCTGTTCGAAGGAGAATTTTACGATCTGGCGCAAGTGCAGGTCCTGCGTGGGCCGCAGGGAACGCTGTTCGGTCGTAACGCCACCTCGGGCGTGGTCGACCTGATCACCGCAAAGCCAGACCTCAGTGGGTTCGGCGCTTCGGGCGATGCAGAATATGGCAACTACGATTCAGTACGTGTGCGCGGCATGGTCAACCTGCCGATCGGCGACACTCTGGGTGTTCGTCTTGCTGGTTTCTACCTGAACCGTGAGGGGTACACCAAGAACCTGTTCGACAATTCCCGCATCGACGATCGCAACATGTACAGCGTTCGCGGTTCGCTGCGGTTCGAACCGGGCACGGGCACCACGATCGATCTCATGGCGCAGTATTTCCATGAGCGCGACAACCGTATGCGCATCCAGAAGCAGGTCTGTCAGCCTGATCCGACCGGCATTCTCGGCTGTCTCAATGCGAACCTGCCTTATGGGACCACCAACGGAAACTCGACGCTTGCTGCCATTTTGGGGTCGCGTGAATTCTTTGCAATCCGGGGGCTGCCCACCGCGTTTGCCTCGGGCAGCATTTACGGAACGGACACCTATTCCGGGGCGGTTAACCCAGCCGACCCGCGCGTCGTCAACACTGATACCAAGCCTAGCTACTTTACCGAGGAACTCATCGTTGTGGGTTCCTGGGATCAGGAACTTGGAGGCGGCCTCAACCTCAAGCTGACGGGCAACTATCAGGATGTGAAAGTTGACTCGAGCCAAGACTATAACAACTCGGTCCAGAGCCGCTCGCTGATCCAGCCCTCGCTCAACACGCTGGCGGCTGCGCAGGCGGGCTTGCTGGGGGCAGGGTTGCAGCGCTATCTCGGCCCTGTTGCAGCGGCGCTCATGCCCAATGGCCCCGCAGGTGTGATCTGCACTTCTGCACCGGTTGAATCGGGTACCGGCGTGTTTGGCGGGAACCGCGTTTGCGGCATGACCCCGCTCGATTTCGACCGTTCGGTGCAATACAACAAGAGCTGGTCGGCTGAAGCGATCTTCAGTTCTGACTGGGACGGCAAGTTCAACTTCCTGCTGGGCGGTATCTACAGCGATTATTCGCTCAGCGAAAACAGCTACTATGTGAACTCGTTCGGCCTCGATTATTTCACGGGCGTAGTGGGGGCGTTTTCGGCTCTCGGTGCCGGTGCTCCACCGTCGTATCTGGCGACGCCGTTCTTCCGCAACAATTCCGACCAGCTCGACATCAAGAGCTACGGCATTTTCGGTGAAGCCTACTACAAGTTCGACGACCGGG
The DNA here is from genome assembly GCF_049240505.1 of Novosphingobium sp. Taxonomy (GTDB): domain Bacteria; phylum Pseudomonadota; class Alphaproteobacteria; order Sphingomonadales; family Sphingomonadaceae; genus Novosphingobium. The sequence continues at coordinate 6,707 of NZ_JBMLSM010000091.1, read as the reverse complement.
TGAAGCTGACGCTGGGCCTGCGTTACAATAACGACGACAAGAAGATTCGAGCACGAACGACCCTGGCGAACTTCCTGACGCCGTTCGGGACCGCTGATGTGTTCAGTTCGCCTTTCGTGGGCAGTTTCGATGCGGATCCAAGCCTCGCCGGGAATCAGCTTTTCCAGAACCGCAATGCCCAGTTCAAGGAAATCACCGGGCGTGCGGTTCTGGATTTCCAGATCACGCCGGACAACCTTGTCTATCTGTCCTACTCGCGTGGCTACAAGTCGGGGGGCATCAACCCGCCGCTTTCGCCGATCTTCACAGTGCCGGAATCGTTCGCGCCCGAATTCATCGACGCTTTCGAAATCGGTACGAAGAACCAGTTCGGCGGCCTGACGCTGAACCTCACCGGCTTCTACTACAAGTACAAGGGCCTGCAGCTTTCCCGTATCGTCGCGCGCACTTCGGTGAACGATAATGTGAATGCGAATATCTGGGGCCTCGAAGCCGAAGCTGTCATGCGGCCTGTGCGCGGCATGACGGTGAATGTCTCTGCCAGCTACCTGAATACCAAGGTTTCGCAGGACAAGTTCCTTGCGAACCCGCGTGACTTCGGTGCGGGCCGTTCGGATGCGGTGATCATCAAGGACATCACCAACGCCGCCAACTGCGCCGTTGCCTCTACCTCAGGCAGTGTCGCGGGCGTCAACGCCTTTGTGAACACGGTCAACGCCCAGATCAACGCTGGGGCAATTCCCGGCGTTGCTGCAGGCGCCGGACTGCGCCCCACCACTTCGTTCGGCGCCAACAGCGGCATCGCTTCGACCGGGGCCTACAGTATCTGTGCGGCTCTTGAAGGCGTTGCTGCTGCTACCGGTGGCGGCGCGCCGTTCGGCGGGGTTCAGGTGTTCACATCGGGCATTCCCGTGAACATCAAGGACAATCAGTTGCCGGGTGCACCAAACGTGAAGGTGTCGGGCGGGGCTGAATACGCCATCCCGCTTGGTGGGTTGACCCTGACGCCGCGTGCCGACTTCATCATGACCGGCACGTCCACGGGCAGCATCTTCAACGGCAATATCAACCGCATTCCAAGCTATACGCAGGTCAACGCCCAGATTCAGTTGGATGGGCCGGAAAACAAGTGGTTCCTGCGTGGGTTCATTCAGAACGTCGGCAATTCGAACCCGATTACCGGCCTATACATCACCGATCAGTCATCGGGCAATTTCACCAACATCTTCACGCTTGAACCCCGCCGCTACGGCGTGGCTGCAGGGTTCAAGTTCTAGAATATTTCGACGTCAACCAGACGCGAAACACTGCGCGCCGGGACTTTCGGGTTCCGGCGCATCTTTTTAGCTGAACTCTGCCTGCGGTAACCCGCTGCCATCATAGACCGGCTGCTTGGCGACAACCTTGTATTTGTCCACTTCCGCGCCCGTCATCCCGGCCTCGACAAGATAGTTTGCCATGCTGCGGTATAGCGGCCCTGCGAGATGCGCGGCCAGTGCGCCGACGTCTTCCCATTCTTCGTAAACCCATATCCGCGACGGCTTGAGCGGATCGGCATTCCAAACGTAGTGAATGCAACCACGCTCTTCGTATGTCGGCAGGATGAACTGCGCGCCACCTCGCACAACGTCCGCCGCATCTTTGCCGTCAAAGTCAATCCAGCCCCACAGGGTCACCCGCTCCATCCATGCTCTCCCGTTGTCTAGGATAACAGAATGCTAGGCATCCGGCAGCCTGCACGGAATTGGCCATTCCATCAGGTTGTTTATGCTGAAACTGCAGTGGGATGAATAATGGTGGACGCACTTGGGCTCGAACCAAGGACCCGCTGATTAAGAGTCAGCTGCTCTACCAACTGAGCTATGCGTCCATGCCCGACAGGATCCGCATTGGTGGCGGCGGGAAGTGGCGGTGGTGGACGCACTAGGGCTCGAACCTAGGACCCGCTGATTAAGAGTCAGCTGCTCTACCAACTGAGCTATGCGTCCATGCCATCAGGCATTCCCGTTCGGGAGCCGCCCCAATAGCGATTTTATCGGCGCTGCCAAGCCCCAAATTGCACTTTTACGAAAGGCCTTTTGGGCCGCTGCGGCTCCAGCGCTCTACAGCCATGATTGTGCCGATGCAGATCATGTTGGTCATCATTGAGGAACCGCCGTGGCTCATCCACGGTAGCGGGATGCCGACAACCGGAGCGAGGCCCATGACCATCATCAGATTGATGCACATGTAGAAGAAGATGGTCATCGTCATCCCGCTGGCCAGCAGGCGTGAGAACCGGTCTGGCGCTGCGAGCGAGACCTTGAGGCCCCAGCGGAAAATCAGGCCGAACACGATCAGAACGAACAGCCCACCCAACATGCCCCATTCTTCGGCCATTGTGGCGAACACAAAATCAGTGTGCGATTCGGGAAGGTAATTCAGGTGGCTTTGTGATCCGTTTCCGAAGCCCTTGCCGATGAGCCCGCCCGACCCGATCGCGATTTTCGATTGCGTTATGTGATAGCCCGATCCCAAAGGATCGTTTTCAGGGTCGAGGAACACCAGTACACGCTTTCGCTGATAGTCATGCAGAAGCGTGAAGAAGGCGAGCGGCGCAATTACGAGTCCAGCGGCGCCGGCTCCCAGGAACCAGCGCAGCGGCAGGCCGGCCATGAACATCACGACGACGGCACCAAAGGTAATGGCAAGGCCAGTGCCCAGATCAGGTTGCAACATGACCAGTCCTGCCGGAATCCCGAGCAAGACTGCCGCTGGCGCCAACGCCCGCCAGCTTTGCGTTTCGCCCACGGGCAGAACGGAATAAAACCAGGCCAGAACCAGCACGATGCCGGGCTTCATCAGTTCAGACGGCTGCAGGGTCATGAAGCCCAGATTGAGCCAGCGCTGGCTACCGCCACCGATTCCGCCGATGAGTTCGACCAGCATCAACAGCACGCACAGCAAGGCGTATGCTGGTAGCGCCATCTTGCGGAACAGATCCTGCGGCAGGCGGGCAATTACCATCGCCATGATCAGAAAAACACAGAACCGTACCAGATGCGACATGGCCCAGACATCGAATCGGCCCCCTGCTGCTGAATCGAGCACGGCCGACCCGAAGCCGACCAGCGCCATCAATGGCAGCAGTACGCTCCAGGGTTGGCGAGCGATTGTGGCGGGAACATATGCGCGTGGCATTACTGTCCTCCGGTCGTGGCGGCAGGGGTTGCTGCTGCAGGCGCAGGCACCTGATCCGGTGCAGGGGCTTCAGGTTCGGGCCTCGGCGATGCGGCATCGGTTTGTGCCGTGGTAGGCTCGCTAGGCTTGCGGCCTTCCTCTACCCGCTCGGTGACTTCCTCATCGTTCGGCACGGGCTTGGGGGCCGAAGCGCCGTATTTGGCCGCGAAGGCATCGTAGCGTGATGTCATGCGTTGCTGCACGTTGCCGCCCCACTGCTTCTCGAACCCGTCGAGGACTTCCATCGCCTTGGCCGGGTCGAAGATATAGGTCATCACATCGCGCGCGATGGGGTAGGCGGCGCTGGACCCACCACCATGTTCGATCACCACGGCACAGGCAAACTTGGGTTTGTCGAATGGGGCAAAGGCGATGAAATGGCCGTGGTCACGATATTTCCATTGCCCGCTTTTGCCGTTGGCGATGTTCAGGCCGACGACTTGCGCCGTGCCGGTCTTGCCCGCCATCAGCACATCCACTGGCAATTTTGCGCGCCCAGCAGTGCCGCGCCCATTCACCACTTCGCTCATCGCTGCGTGAACGTAATCGAGGTGATCCTGCCGGAAGCCCATTGACGGCGGAGGCGGCGCGTTTCGATCAAGTAGAAGTCGGGGCATCACCTGCCGCCCGGATGCGATGCGCGATGCCATCACCGCCTGTTGCAGCGGGTTGGACAGCATGTAGCCTTGGCCGATGGTTGCGTTCACAGTGTCGTAAACGGCCCATTCCTTGCCATACTTCTTCAACTTCCACGCGGGATCAGGAACTGTGCCGTAGGATTGACCCGGATAGGGCATGGGAAATTCCTGCCCCATACCCAGACGCCGTGCCATCGCGGCGATCTTGTCCATCCCGATCTTTTGCGCGAAATGGTAGAAATAGACGTCGCACGATTGATAGATCGCCTTGGCCATATCCACCGAGCCGTGACCGCGCCGGTTCCAGCAGTGGAACACACGGTTGCCCACGCGTAAACCGCCGCCGCAACCCACGCTGGCCGAAGGATCCAGCCCTGCTTCCAGAAACGACATGGCGATCATCGGCTTGACCGTAGAACCCGGCGGGTACAGGCCGCGCAGCACCTTGTTGCGCAGGGGAACATGATCGTCTTCGGACAGCATCTTCCATTCGATGCGTCCAATACCATCTGAAAAGCTGTTCGGATCGAAGCTGGGCATGGACGCCATCGCAAGGATGTCGCCCGTTTCGCAATCCATGACGACAACCGAACCGGATTCCAGTCCGATACGCCTTGCCGCGTAGTCTTGCAGGCCTGCATTGATCGTCAACTGAATAGGCTTGCCAGGCACATCTTCGCGCGTGCCGAGGTCGCGAACGATCCGGCCCGAAGCTGTGGCTTCGACCCTGCGAGCGCCGGGAACGCCACGCAGACGTGTTTCGAAGTGTTTTTCCAGCCCGTCCTTGCCGATCTTGAATCCCGGTGTGACGAGCAGCGGATTACGTTCTTTTTCGTAGTCCTCTGCCGATGCCGCGCCGACATATCCGACCATGTGCCCAACCGAGGCACCGAAGGGGTAGAAGCGTGAAAAGCCCTGCTGCGGGATGACGCCCGGAAGTTCTGGCAGTCGTACCGAAACCGCCGCAAACTTGTCCCAATCGAGGCTGGCTGCGACTTCGACTGGCTGAAATCCGCGCGCCTTGTCCAGTTTGTCGCGAATGTCGCGGACTTTGTCGGGCGGAAGGGAAAGCAGTCCGGCCAGCGTTTCCATTGTCCTGTCCGGGTCAACCACCCGATCCGGGATGAGATCGACGCGGAAGTCCGCGCGGTTGGAGGCAAGGGCCTTTCCGAAGCGGTCCAGCACCCACCCCCGGCGCGGCGGGATCAGCGTAAGGTTGACGCGATTGCTTTCCGACGCCGCCTGGTACTTTTCGTTCTGCGCTACAGCGAGGTAGCCCAATCGGGTTGCCAGTAGGGTTCCGACACCTGCCTGCAGCGAACCTAGCACAAAGGTCCGTCGTTCGAACCGGTTGCTGAGAATGGCCGACGTCATCGGCAGCTTCGCCATTGCCCTCAGAGCCTTTTCAGCGGGAGGAGGCGAAGCCGATCAAGCAGCGCAACAACGCTGGTGATCGCAGGATAAAGTGCCAACGAAAGCAGCAATTGTGGGCCTACGACCAGCGGCAGCGGGTAGCCCGTGGCAATGCCGGACAATATTGCGCAAAGCACGAGATAGATCGCGATCAGTCCGCTAGCCGCCATCCAGTCCTGCACGAAACCGCGCCACAAGAACCGTTCGTCTACCAGTTCCATCGCAAGCATAGTGGCGGACCACAACACTATGCCTGATCCAAAGGCCTGGCCTGAATAGAGATCATCAAAAAATCCCAGCGGCAGTCCCGCCCATATCGGCAACATGCCGGGGCGCATCATGCGCCATGCCAGCAACATCATGTAGGCCAAAGGAGGGACCACCGGGGCCGATGCGATAACGGGCGAAAAGCTGGCCATTGAGGTCAGCATGATTGTGACCCACGGCAAGCCAAGCGCAAGCGCGGGCAAGGGCGCGCGGTTGATCCGCTTGCGCACGAGCTCTTCGGGCGACGGTACAAATCGATCGAAATTCACGGCTCTTCCGCGGCAGCTTTCGCGCCATCCTCGACAATGCGTTCAAGATCGGCCCGAGCCTGTGCGCTGAAGGCCTGTTCGACAACGACATAGACGTTATCGGCAGGATCGGCGGCGAGGTGTCCGGTTGCGCCGTCGCGATGCGGCGATGTTGCCACTGCCACGGGAATGCCCGGCGGATAGAGACCGCCCGAACCGGATGTCACGAAGACATCGCCTTTTTTGAGCGGGTTGACGCCCATGTTGATCAGGCGAATATCGATACGGCCATCGGATGCGCCTTGCACAAAGGCAGATAGCCCGTCGCTTGCGCGGCGCACGGGCACCACGTTATCGGGATCGGTCACCAGCAACACCCGTGCGGTGCGGGGGCCAGTTTCGATCACGCGCCCGATCAATCCTGAAGCAGCGCGGACGGGCTGTCCCGGAACGATGCCCTGTGTGCTACCGGCATCGATCACTGCGTAACGGCGCGTACTTGATCCGGTTGATCCGATAAGGTGTGCAGTCGCCACGGGTTTGCGCGCCGGATCGATGATGCCCAGAAGCGCCTTGAGGCGACGGTTCTCTCCCTCCAGCGCTTGCATTGAAACGGCATTGGCGCGTGCAGCTTCCACTTCGCGGCGAAGCTCGGCGTTTTGCTGACCTGCCTTGAAATAGGCCCCGATAGCCGCAAACACACCTTGCCCGGCAAAGCGGCTTTCGGCACCGGCACGCCCCACCGGTCTTGCGACTTCGGCAGCGGCGCTTCGGGCGAACGAGAAGGCGTCAGGATTGATCAGCGACACGGCGAGCACGGCAAGACCTGCTACGACGCCAAGAATGGCGATCACGTAGCCGGTGAAAATCCCGTACTGCGCCCTGCGCGAATAGCCCGGGCGCCGGTCCTGCGACCGCGCCA
>NZ_JBMLSM010000090.1:0-4796 GCF_049240505.1 Novosphingobium sp. | reverse complement strand
ATCGTGCGCAGGAAGTTCAGCGGCGTGTTCACATAGCGCAGGTAGCTGTCGGCATAGGCTTCCTGATGCGATTTCACATGCTCGTTCAGGTAGTAGACGCCCAGCACACCCTTGAGCTTGTCGGCATCGAGCTTGAGCTGCAGTTCCTGGCTGAACTGGTGCTGGCGCGTGCCGACGAAAACGTCGCCCACTTCGGCGGTGGTGCCATCGATATCGACGAAGAAATCGGTCTTCAGCTTGCGATAGGCGGTGATCGAGACAAGCTGCAGCGCGTCGGACAGATCGACGTTCACCGTGCCCGAAACGCCCCAGTGATCGAGCTTTTGGCCTTCATCGTTCTGGAAGCTGGTCGAAGCCTTGTATTCCCACGGACCCGATGCCGGTGCGATGGTGAAGGGCGTGAGGCCGGTGAAGGTGGCGTTGTAGTTGAAGCCTACCAGCGGCGCAGTGGCCTGCCCCAGCGTGAGGGCGTTGCGCTGGCGGGTGTAATCGCCCGAAATCAGCACTTCGACCGTTTCGGAAGGCTGCGCACGCAGGATGGCGCGGCCCGAAAGGTTGTTGCGATCGTTGTAGCGATTGCCGGTGGCGGGATCGGTGACGATGCCTTCGCGGTCGTCATAGACGCCAGCGACCGAGAGCGCTAGCTTGTCTGCCACCAGCGGGGCCGAGACATAGCCCTTGGCGGTTACTTCCTCGTACTTGCCATAGGCGATCGAGGCTTCGCCGCGCAGGGTGTTGAGGTCAGGCTTTTTCGAGACGACGTTGACCGCGCCGCCGATGGTGTTCTTGCCATAGAGCGTGCCCTGCGGCCCGCGCAGCACTTCTACGCGCTGGACATCGAACAGGTTGAGCAGTGCGCCCTGAATGCGGCTGAGGTAGACGCCATCGACATAGACGCCCACGGCCGGATCGAAGGTCTGCAGCGCATCGGGCTGGCCGATGCCGCGAATGTAGAAGTTGGCGCTGCTGGCCGAACCGCGACCCTGCACGATGTTCACGTTGGGGATGGCACCCTGCACGGCAGAGAGATCGCGGCCGCCAACCTTTTCAAGCGATTCGGCGCTGACGGCAGAAATGGCGATTGGCACGTCGAGCAGGCGTTCTTCGCGGCGGCGGGCGACGACGAGGATTTCGCCGGAACCTTCGCTGACGCTGGCTTCATCGGCAGGCGTTTCCTGCGCAAGGGCAGGGACGGCGGGCAGCGCAAACAGCGCGGCAGTTGCGGCCAGGGCGGCGCGCGTGGAAATTCGGGTCATCGGTCAGGCTCCCTCTCGCGAACTTGGTTTGTCCGTACCACGCCCTGATATTGAAAGTTGAACCACCTTTCAACTTCTCGTTGTGAGGATCGACTTTCGTCGCTACGAATCGTGGCGATTTGGCAACAGCCGTTGGGCCACTGGGGCGGCGACCGTTGCGGGGAGGGATGAGAATGGGACAGGTCAGCGCAGCCAGTCCGGGCAAAGTGCCGCGCACGGCGCGCGGGCGCGAAACGCTGCGCCGCCTGCTGGATGCGGCGGCGGCAGAGTTCGGCGAACGCGGCTTTCACGAAGCGTCGATCAGCGGGATCACCCGCCGGGCGGGAACTGCGCTGGGCAGCTTCTATACCTATTTCGATTCGAAAGACGCGATCTTCACAGCGCTGGTCCGCGATATGTCTGCCCGTGTGGCAACAACCGCGGCGGCGGCGGTGAGTGAAGGATCAAGCGGTTTGCGGCGCGAACGCGAGGCGCTGGTCGGCTTTCTGCACTTTGCGCGCGAACACAAGGAAATCTACCGGATCATCGACGAGGCTGAATTCGCTGACCCGGAAAGCTACCGCGCGCACTACGAAGGCACCGCCACGCGCATCGCCGCGCGCCTTGCCGAAGGCGTGCGCGCCGGATCGGTGCGCGATGGCGAACAGGATGTGCGGGCATGGGCGATCATGGGCATGAACGTCTTCCTTGGCCTGCGCTTCGGCGTGTGGGACGATAGCCGACCAGTCGAGGAAATTGCCGAGATTGCTGCAGACTTGCTCGGGGACGGGCTTAGTCTGCGATAGACCCTTGCCGTTCAAGCCAACGCGCTCTGATCGCTTCTGAGCCTTCCCGGCTGCCGTCAGGGCTCCAGCCGGGCGGGCGGAGCAGGTAGGAGAGTTTGTGGCGGAAGGGCGCGCGCCAGATATCTGCGAACATGGCGCGCCATTCGTGGAAGGCGGCGTGGAGCAGATTGAAGCTGCCCAGTTGCTTCACCACGCCATAGCGGATCGAAATGTCATCGCGTTCGCGCTGGAAAGTGCCGAACAGGCGGTCCCACACGATCAGCGCGCCAGCGTAGTTGCGGTCGAGATAAAGCGGATTGGTGGCGTGATGGACGCGGTGGTGTGAAGGCGTGTTGAACACCGCTTCAAACCAGCGAGGCAGACGACCGACTGCTTCGGTGTGAATCCAGAACTGGTAGACGAGGTTGGCACCGCCTACGGTGATCAGCATTGCCGGGTGAAATCCGAGGAATGCGGGCCAGATGCGGAAGGCGAACGACAGAGCGAAAAAGCCTGTCCATGTTTGCCGCAGGGCTGTGGAGAGATTGTAGTGCTGGCTGGTGTGATGGTTGACATGGGAGGCCCAGAACCAGCGAACGCGATGGCCGGTGCGGTGTGCCCAGTAGTAATTGAAATCGTCGAGCACGAAGCAGGCGATCCAAGCCCACCAGACATTGGGCACTGTCATCACGCGATGATCGTAAAGCCACATGGCGGCGGCCAGCACCACGCCTGCGGTGAGCGCTCCGGCAATCGTGCTGCCAAGACCGAGCGCGAGACTGGTGAGCGTATCGCGCGGCTCGTATTTTTCAGGCGCGCGGCGCGCGGCCCACAGCATTTCGGCGATAACCAGCAGGACAAAGACTGGCACTGCAAATGTGACGATATCGATCGGCTTCATGATCGCAGCGCTCCCAACCGGCGCAGGCTGGCTGCCCAGACTTGCGCCTGATCGCCCAGATCAAGCGTGATCTTGCCGAAGCGGGGATCGTCGGTGGACAGGGTAAGGAAGCGGCCATCCAATCGCACGCCATCGTGGCTGGTAAGCTGGCGGGCGGCAAAGTGGCAGCCGTGCTGGCGGATCAGCAGAACGCGACCGTGCCGATCGCGCGCGATTGCGCCAATGCCTGCACGGTCGATGCTGAGCGTTTCGGGATCGAACCCGCACAGGGCTTCGTCAGCCAGTTCGCGGGCGTGTGCTTCTGATGCGATCCGAGGGTCACCGCCAAGTTGCAGTTTGCGGGCAAGCCATGCGAGCGCCAGAATAGCGGCGAGTGATGCCAGTGCCTGCAGGGTAAAGACCGCACCGGGCAGGCTTAGCAAAGGTTCAAGCGCGGTCATGGCGCTGCCCGCGCTCAACCAGCCTGGCTGGCCAGCATATCGACCGTCGCGCGGATCGGGCCGATATCATATCCCGCGCCCGCTGCCTTGGCTGCGATTTCATCGGGATTGATGCCGGAACGGGCCTGTGCCAGCGCCCATAGCAGGGTGGAGCGCGTGCCAGACCGGCAATAGGCAAGCACCGGCGCCTCACCGGCCTTGGCCAGCGCCTGCTGCATCGCTTCGACCTGCGGCATGGAAAAGCCCGCGTGCGAGACGGGAATGGCGATATAATCAATACCTGCTTCACGCGCGGCATTTTCGATGTCTGCACCGGGCGTCTGATCGTCGGCTTCGCCTTCGGGGCGATTGTTGACGATCAGGCCTATGCCAAGCGCCTTGGCATAGGCGACTTCCGCGATTCCGATCTGGGGGCTGGCGTAAGTCTTTTCATCGATCTTGCGGAACATCGCGCATTCTTTCTGCTGGTAATATCGTCTGTCGTTACGATGTGCTTGTGCCCAATGCGTGCTGCCGGGGCAAGATATCCGCTACGAGCAGGCCCTCCATTCGGAGAAAACTGGCTCTGCGATGAGGCACTTGGCACAAAAGCCACAGTTTTCGGGATGAAATGTGTCGACGTTGTCGATTCCGTTAGCGGTCCGGCTTTTTTGCTCTATAGTCTTGCCCGCAGAGGAACGTGCCAGCCATTCGGTTTGCCATCGATTCCCTCGTCGCGCCGCCGGCTCCCGCGTCCGGCTTGCGGTGCCGTGAAGGTTGGGGCGGATTGAAGGTCTATTGATTTCTATGGGTTTTGACAGAGGGCGGCGCGGTCGCGGCAGAGACAAGCGCGACGGTTTTGGCGACGAGGGCGGCTTTGATCCCTACGGCGGCGGTGGCGGCTTTGGCGGCGGCGGTTTTGGTGATCGCGGCGGCTTCGGCGGTGGCGACCGTTTCGGCGGCGGCGGAAATCGCGGTGGCTTCGGTGGCGGTGATCGCGGCGGCTTCGGCGGCGGTGACCGTGGCGGTTTCGGCGGCGGCGGTGGCGGCGGCTTCGGCGGCCCGCGCGGCGGCGGCGGTGGTGGCGGCTTCGGCGGCCCACGCGGCGGCGGTATGCCTGCCCAGGTGGTCGGCACCGGCAAGGGTGTCGTCAAGTTCTTCAATGGTCAGAAGGGCTTCGGCTTCATCTCGCGCGAAGACGGTGGTGAGGACGTGTTCGTCCACATCAGCGCGGTCGAGCGGGCGGGCCTTGAAGGTCTGGCCGAAGGGCAGACGCTCGAATTCAACCTCGTCGATCGTGGCGGCAAGATCTCCGCAGCCGACCTTCAGGTTGTGGGCGATGTGATCCCCGTCGCGGCAAAGCCTGCAAGTCCGCAGCGCGAGTTGACGGGTGAAAAGGCCACCGGCACGGTCAAGTTCTTCAACGCGATGAAGGGCTTCGGCTTCATCACGCGTG
>NZ_JBMLSM010000089.1:0-7532 GCF_049240505.1 Novosphingobium sp. | reverse complement strand
GCTGGTCGATCGCGTGGATCACCGCATCGGCGATGTGTTCGGGCGCGAGGCTGGCGTAGTCCATCGCTTCGGGATCGAGCCTTTCCGCCGGAAACGTGCCTTCCGCCATCTGGCCGACCATTTCCATGAAATCGGGCATGTTGTGCGCAACGATACCAATGCCCGCCGCCTGATTGACGACGGTGCCCGAAAGGCCAGTTGAAGGAACCCCCGTCGGCTTGATCGTCGTCACCTTGATCCTGCCCCGGCTTTCCACGCGCAGCGATTCCGACAGGAAGTTCACCGCCGATTTGGACGCGCCATAGACCGCCGCGCCGATTACCGGGAAATTGCCGTAGATCGAAGAGATGTTGACGATCTGCCCATGCCCTGCGGCGATCATCGTATCGTATGCGGCCACCATGCCGTTCAGCACGCCCTTGATATTGATGTCGATGCAGCGCTCCCACGCCGGATAGGCTGCTTCGTGGTCGGCAAAAAACGCCAGCGGCATGATCCCGGCATTGTTGACCATGACATCGACCGCGCCAAACGCATCGAGCGCGCTGGCGACAAGCGCCTTGACTGCCGCCAGATCGCGCACGTCAACCTGCACAGCCTGCGCCTTGCCACCCGCAGCCGTGATTTCATCGACCGTGGCCTGTGCTGCGGCAAGATCGATATCGCCGCATGTGACCTTGGCACTAAGCGCCGCAGCCTTGCGCGCGACGAGGCTGCCGAAGCCGCCACCGGCGCCGGTAATGACGATGGATTTACCCGCGATATGGCCAGACATGTTCTCTCCCGAATGTTTTATTGCAAATGGCGCTTCAGAAACGCGATAACCGGCGTCCAGCCGGGCGTTTCGATTTTGGGCAAATCCACCTTGCACCCTTTTGCATCGGACCGTTCGACCGATGCCCCCTGTTGCAACGCGGCATCCTGCAGGAAACCATCAGGCGGGCCGTGCGGCGCCAGCGGCAGGGTATACAATTCCGCTGCAAGACAGGCATGGGCCAGTGCCTTGAACAGCCGTTCGCCCTGATTGTAGGGCACAAGACCGTCAGATCGGCCATGCAGGATCATCAGCGGCGGATCGGCACGTGAAATGTAATGGATCGGGCTGGCGCGCAGCACCGCATCCTTGCACGTCTGGATCGCGCATCCGACCAGCCGCGATTCCGGTGATGCCGGATCATCGTGACAGAAGCCCGGCTTGGGCAAAGGTGTGGAAGGCGAGCATTTCGTCAGCGCCCAGCGATCCATCTCGACAAAATTGGTCGGCGGATAGAGCGCCACTGCGGCCTGCACGGCGCTGGACACGCCAGTGGTGCCGATCGCACCCTCAAGTTCAGGGGCATCGCCCGTCAATGCGGCCATCGCACTCGTCCAACCGCCGGAACTATCACCCATGATGGCGATGCGCGCCGGATCGATGCCATAGCGCGCGGCATTGGCACGCAGGAAGCGGATGGCCGCCTTGATATCATGCACTTGCGCCGGAAAGCGCGCCTGCGTGCTGGAACGGATGGAAACGCCCGCAACCGCAAAGCCCGCATCGAGCAGCGCCGGCGCCATGATCTTCGCGCCATCCTTGCCGGTATCGGCCATCCAGGCCGAACCGCTGGTCCAGATCACCAGCGGCACCGGCTTGTCTGCCTTGGGCGGCAGGTAGATGTCCAGCAGATGGCCCCTGCTGCCGGAAGGCGTAGCCGGGGCATAAGCCACATCAGCGTGGGCAGGAACGGCGGTTCTTGCGGCAACAGGTGCGTCCGCTGCCCGCGCCGCGCCTCCCCATGACAGGACGATCAGCAGCGCGGCCAGAAAACGCATCATGAATCACAAACTCCCGGGCATTCCGTCGATCAGGATGGTCTTCATTTCCATGTAAGGGAAGAGGCCTTCCGGCCCGCCTTCGCGCCCGATGCCCGATTGCTTGAACCCGCCAAAGGGCAGGCCGAAGTCCATGCGCAAACCGTTCTGGCCGAAGCCGCCGGTGCGCACCCGGCGCGCAATACGATAGGCGGCATCCGCATCCGTGGTCAGCACCGAGCCGTTGAGACCGTAGGCGCTGGCATTGGCAGTGTGGATCGCGTCTTCTTCATCTTCCACCGGGATCAGGCTGAGCACCGGGCCGAAGATTTCCTCCTGCGCGATGCGGCTTTCGTTCTTCACGTTGGCAAACAGCGTGGGTTCGATGAAGTAGCCTTGGTTGAGGTGCGACGGACGCCCGCCGCCGGTTACCAGATCGGCAGTCGTCTTGCCTTCCTCTATATACATCTCGATGCGTTCAAGCTGGCGCTTCATTGCCACGGGGCCGAGTTGGGCCTGCGGATCGTCCGAATGGCCGATGCGCACCTGTTGCATTTCGGCGGCGATGGCTGCGGCCAGTTCGTCATGCCGATGGCGCGGGACGATGACGCGGCTGAGCATCGCACACACCTGCCCTGACATCATGGTGATGGTGCCGGTGAGCATCTTGGCCGCAGCTTCGATGGGGAAATCATCGCGGATGATCGCAGCCGATTTGCCTCCCAGTTCCAGCGTGCAGCGTGCCATGCGCCCACCGCAGACCGAAGCGATACGCCTGCCAGCCACGGTCGATCCGGTGAAGGAAACCTTGTCCACGCCTTCGTTGCAGACGAGATGGTCGCTCGCCTCACGGTGGCCGGTGACAAGGTTCACGACGCCCGCCGGAATGCCTGCGGCCTCTGCCGCTTCGGCGATGATATAGGCTTCCAGCGGGGTTTCGGGCGATGGCTTCATGATCACGGTGCAACCGGTGAGCAGGGCATAGGCGACCTTGTTGGCCATGATGCCAAACGGCCCGTTCCACGGCGCGATGGCAGCGACGACGCCGACGGGTTCATAGGCGATCAGCGCGGTGTCTGCCGCATGGCTGGGGCGACGTTCGACGAATTCGAACTTTTCGGCAAAGCCCGCGATCTGGCCCAAAGCCATCACGCTGCCGCCGTGCATCGGCCCGGCGAACGATGCGAGGCCGCCCATCTGTGCGGTCCACGCTTTTGCCAGTTCGGGCACGCGGGTTTCGAGATGCGCGATCATGCGGCGAAACGCGGCAATGCGCTGCGCGGGCGGCGTGGTGGGCCAAGGCCCGTTGTCGAACGCTTCACGCGCTGCGACGACGGCGGCGTCCATGTCCGCCTCATCCGCTTCGGCCACGCGGCCCACGACCTGTTCGGTGTTGGGCGAGATGAGATCAATCATGCGGCCGGAGTGGGCTGGCACCCAGCGCCCACCGATAAAGAGCTGGTCGGGGTGGGAGACGTTAACGCCTTCGGGGTTCATCGTGGTCTGTCCTTTCAGGCCGTATGTCATTGGGGCGCCAGCGCGCATTCCACGCGCTCGATCAGGCTGTCCCTGATCGTATAGAAAATGAATTGCCGCATTTCCTGCACTTCGCCCACCGCAATCGGGAAGAAGCCATGCAGGCCCCGCGCATCCAGCGCTTCGCGCGTCAGGCTTTTCACGCCTTCCACCCGGATCACGGCATCGATGGCGGTCAGGGTTTCAGACGCGGCGAAGTTCAGCACGCGCACGCTTTCGTTCACATGATCGTGCAGGAAGGCATAGAAATCTTTCAGCGCCTGCCGCGAGCGGATCTCGACACCGAAAAAGGTCATCAGCGGCGGATCGACATAAAAATCGGCAACCGCATCATAATCCTTCGCGTTGAACGCGGCGACATAGCGGTCATAATCCGTGCGGCTCAGCAAGCGCTCTCTCCCCATGCGGCCGGATTCGGCTCGCAAGTGCAACGCTAACATTTGATATGTTTTGCGCCAACAGAAAAAGGGCCAGAAAAAGGGCGGTCGTTGCCGACCGCCCCCGTTTCTTCATTACCGGTCCTGCAATCAGAACGTCTTGCGCACCGACAGACCCCATTCGCGCGGGCGACCGACGTTGGAATACGACGTGCCGACGAAGGAATAGACGGCTGCAAAGCGCAGCGGCAGGAAGTAGTACTTGTTGAAAAGGTTCTGCACCTCGAGCGAGATGGCCAGATCCTCGTCCGCGTTCTTCCACGTCAGGCGTGCGTTGCCCAGCGTGATCGACGGGTTGTACTGCAGCGGCGTGAACACACCTGCGTTGATCAGGCGGCCGATGGTCTGACGACCAGTGTAGGACAGATCGAAGCGCGGGGTGATCGAACCCGACGTGCCCAGATCGGCCTTGTATTGGATGCCAAGGCTGGCGCGCCATGCCGGTGTGGTGATCGGATCTTCGACACGCAGTGCGCCCTGCGCTGCGGCGTCGATCCGCTTCCACTTGCCATCGATCCAGCTCAGCGATGCATCGATGTCCAGACCTTCGACAGGGCTGGCCTGCATTTCGAGTTCAAGACCATACATTTCACCGTCGCCAGCGTTCTGGATGGCGGCGCAGGGGAACGGTCCCGTGCCCGGCGCAAAGCCATCGAGCACCGAGCAGTCCCCAATCGGAAGCTGGATGTTCTTGTAATCGTTGTAGAAGCCCGAAAGGTTCAGGCGCAGGCGACGATCGAGCAGATCGGTCTTGAGGCCCACTTCATACGCGGTGAGCGTTTCAGGATCGAACGTGCCGTTGATCGCCTGGTTCTTGGTGAACGGACGCGCAGTCACGCCGCCGCCCTTGAACCCGGTGCTGACGGTCGCATAGGCCAGCACTTCGGGGCTGAAGCGATAGTCGAGCGACAGGCGCCAGTCGATCTTGTCGCCATCGTAGACGGACTTGGTGCCATTGAGCGCACCAACGCCGAAGATGTCGTTCAGCGTGCCGCCATCCCACTGGGTGCGCATGAAGGTGTAATCCTTATGCTCATCAGTGTAGCGGATGCCTGCGGTGATGGTCATGTTCTCGACCGGGCGGACGAACACGGTGCCGAAGGCCGCCGCGCTGTTCGCCTTGATCGGATCGTCACCCTGGAACTGCAGGAACAGCGACGGCACGCCAATCGGCACGATGTAGCGGATGTCCTGACGGGTGAAGTAGACCGAGGTCTGGTTGTTGTAGAAACCGCCGATGGTCCAATCGACCATATCGCCGATCTTGCCGTTCAGGCGCAGTTCCTGGCTGAAGAACTTGAAGCGCAGATCGTTGAAGCCCGAGCCGGCAATCAGGCTGTAGGGCGTGTAATCATCGTCGGTACCGAAGACCTGCGTGTACTTGCGATAGGCGGTGATCGCCTGCAGGTTCAGATTGTCACCCAGCCCGATGGTGAGGTTGCTGGACACGCCCCAACCTTCGAATTCGGTGCTGTTGGGGTTGTAGTAGGCCTGCGTGGCCTGCCCGCCTGCGGGCATGTACCAATCGGCATAAGTGCAGAACTTGCCGCACGAGAAATCGACACCGCCGGTCAGCGCAGGATTGGTAACCCCGATCACGCCAGCTGCATTGGTGCGGTTTTCATAGGTGTAGTCACCCGTGACGATCCAGTCGATCGAGTCGTTCGGGTTGTAGCGCAGCGATCCGCGCAGGCCCGCGTAGTCACGCTCGCCCAGCTTGTCGACCACGCAGTCCTTCGGCGTGGAAGCGTTGCCGCCGATACCCAGCGGATTGCCCGGATTGGCGCAACCGAAATCGACCTGATCGACGTAGCCTTCCTGACGCTTGTAGACGCCGGAAATTCGGGCCGAAAGGCCTTCGGCCAGCGGGAAGTTGGCAGTGGCGCGCAGATCGGTGCGCTGGCGCGAACCGTAGACCGCCTCAACCGTGCCGCTGCTTTCTTCCGTGGGCTTGGCCGAGAACAGCTTGATCGCACCACCGATGGAGTTACGTCCGGTAAGCGTGCCCTGCGGGCCGCGCAGCACTTCGACGCGCTCAAGATCCAGCAGATCCATGACCGAGCCGGTCAGCGTGGCGAAGTACACATCGTCGATATAGATGCCGACGCCGGGTTCATAGGCGGGGTTGAAGTCGTACTGGCCGATGCCGCGGATGTAGGCCGCCATCGACGAACCGAAAGCGCCGCCCATCTGGGTCAACTGCACGTTCGGCGCCTGCGCGGCGATCTGCGAAATGTCGGTCTGGTTGCGCGAGGCCAGCAGCGCGGCATCCACGGCGGTGATCGACAGCGGCGTGTCCTGCAGGCGCTGTTCGCGGAACTGCGCGGTCACCACGATTTCGCTGGTGGTTGGCGCATCGGTTGCCTGCGCGTCTTGCGCAGCAGCAGGCATCGCGATGCCAAGCGTGAGCGCAGCCATGCTTCCAGCAGCGAGCAGACGCAGTTGTGACGTTGTACGGGTTGTTTTGGCCATATCCCCTCTCCTGTATGGTCCTCTTCGTGACCGGCTGATGTTTGTTAGTAAGACATACTAATTCGGACTTGGCAAGCCTAACATTTGCGGTTGTCGTGCGGGGGCCTGAGTGATGCACGTTTCCCACACTTCGCCCCTTGCCCCGCCACGGGAACCCGGCGATAGACTGCGGGAATGAGCCTTGATCCCTCAGCCCCCCAGCCCAACGAAGGCCCGACGTTCGAAGGAGACGTTGCCCTGCTTGTCGATCTCCTCAAGCTCGGTTCCTTCATCGGCACCCCGATGCGCGAAGGCGTGGCCGACCCAATGGGCATGACCGCGACAGACCTGCGCATCGTTCTGGCGCTGGGCGGTGAGGGCGAACTTGCCGGCCACGACCTTTCCGAAATCATGGGCGTGCCGCCGATGAACGTAAGCCGCGCCATCGCCACCTTAAGCGAACGCGGGCTGGTGGAGCCGGGCCGCAACCGCAGCAATCGCAGGCGCAAGCCGGTGCGACTGACCGATGAAGGTCAGGCCCTGTTCGACCAGACGGTGCCCGCGATGGAGCGAGTCGGTGCAGACCTGTTCAAGGGCGTACCCCAGCGCGATCGCGATGCCTTCCGCCGCGTGGCCGCAACGGTTCTGGCGCGGATCGGTCGCTGGGGCGGTTGATGCTTCGACAAGCTCAGCATGAGCGGTTCCGATGATGGTGTTCTCCGCCCGCTCATCCTGAGCCTGTCGAAGGGCCACTCATCCTGAGCCTGTCGAAGGATCGAACTCAGGGCCACTTCTTCTGCAGCTTGGTGAAATCCCCCACGGCAAAGCTGTGGGCCAACACCGGATGGGCAAAGCTCATCGGCACTTCCTGACGGTGCGGCCAAGTCTGGCGCACTTGCGTATCGGGCAGGATGCGATCGGGGCCGATGGGGTTTTCAGGGAAGCACTGCGCGGCGGGCTGAAGGTGGGCAACGGTCTTTGACCAGCCGGTTTCGTAATCGGCCTGCCACTGCATCATGTAGTCGAGCCGCTGGATCTTCCAGACGCCATCTTCCTTCACATAATCGTTTTCGTACATGCCGCTTTCCCAGAACTGCTGCGGCATTCCTTCCGGCTTGGCCCCAAGAATATCGTCATGCCATCCACCGGCAAGGATGCCCCGGAAGCGACCCTTGGCGGTCTGCCCGTCGGGCGCGATGGTGATCACGTCCTGCAACTGGAAATGGTCGAGCAGCAGCCCGTGAACCGGTCCGCGCTTCCCACCGGTGAACAGGTTCTGGAACCACGTTCCGTAAAGCCGCATCACGCCTTCGTAAC
>NZ_JBMLSM010000088.1:0-15956 GCF_049240505.1 Novosphingobium sp. | reverse complement strand
TTTAGCGGTTGTTTACGCGGAGCAAGCTGCTTCCCATCAAATGCCGCGGATCAGGACCCTTGTTCTGCATGACGGCCTGATCGCCGAGAGCCATGCGGGTTAATCTCTACTTATTTGCTAGAGTCTTTTTCGTCAAGTCATATTGCGGCACGTCACGGCGAAAGGAAAACTTGTTCCCACCCAAATCCGATTGTCTATAGTTATGATAGACATTGAGCCATCGAACGATCATCATCCTGGCGCCTCACGCGACAACGCGCAGGTCCTCAAAGCCAGAAGATGGACCGCAAGATGACCAACGCTTCCGAAAACACCCTGATCTCCCGCCGCGAAACGCTGGGCGGCGCCGCAGCCACACTGGCCCTTGGCGCCATCGCCGCGCCCGCCGTTTCTGCGCCAAAAGAAGCGCGGCAACCCAACATCCTCTACATCATGGCTGACGATCTTGGTTATGCCGACCTCTCTTGCTACGGTCGGCGCGATTTCGAAACGCCCGTGCTGGATCGTCTCGCAGCGCAAGGCCTGCGCTTCACCGATGCCTATGCCAACAGCGCAGTCTGCACCGCCACGCGGGTGGGACTGATCACCGGACGCTATCAGTATCGCCTGCCCGTGGGCCTGGAAGAGCCGCTGGCCTTCCGCCAAAACATCGGCCTGCCGCCTGCACACCCGACACTGCCGTCGCTGCTGGCAAAGGCAGGCTATCGCACTTCGCTGATCGGCAAGTGGCACCTTGGCAGCCTGCCCGATTTCGATCCGTTGAAAAGCGGCTACCAGACCTTCTGGGGCATCCGCAGCGGTGGCGTGGATTACTACACCCACGCTACCAGCAACGGCGAACCCGATTTGTGGGACGGTCCGACCCCTGTGGAAAAGACCGGCTATCTTACCGATCTCCTTGCTGACCGTGCAATTGCCGAAATCAGGGAGGCTTCGGCGGCAAAGGCTCCGTGGTTCATGAGCCTGCACTTTACTGCTCCACATTGGCCGTGGGAAGGACCGAGCGATGCCAGCGAATCGGCCCGTATTGCCGGTTCGAAAGACCCCAAGGCCCTGTTCCACTTCGATGGTGGCAGCGCCGCGATCTATGCCGCAATGGTGCGGCGGCTGGATTATCAGGTAGGCCGCGTGCTCGATGCCCTGCGCAAAGCGGGTGCCGAACAGGACACCATCGTGGTCTTCACCAGCGACAACGGCGGTGAGCGTTTTTCCGACACATGGCCGTTCAGCGGGCGCAAGACCGAACTGCTCGAAGGGGGCCTGCGCATTCCGGCAATCGTTCGCTGGCCAGGCGTTACTCGCGCGGGCACTACAAGCAACGCACAGATCATCTCGATGGACTGGTTGCCCACGTTCCTCGCCGCCGCAGGATCAACACCCGATTCCGCACATCTCACCGACGGCATCGACATCCGCCCCGCCCTGAGCGGACAGGCGCTGCCGCAACGCACACTGTTCTGGCGCTACAAGAACCACGCCCAGCGCGCTGCCCGGCGCGGAAACCTCAAATACCTGAAGATCGGCGACAACGAGTTCCTTTTCGATGTGGATGCAGATCCGCTGGAACGGGCCAACCTCAAGGAACGCGAACCAGCACGCTTCATCGAACTGAAAGCCGCCTGGGAAGCATGGAACGCCGACATGCTGCCAATAGACCCACAGTCCTACACGCACGGCTTTGGCCCCAGCGAACTGGCCGACCATTTCCGGGTGGATTGAATTTTGGGAGTATGGATGCCCCGCGAGGATTCGAACCTCGATAGACGGAATCAGAATCCGTAGTCTTACCATTAGACGACGGGGCAGTGTGAGGCGCGCAACTAGGGGGCGGTTGCTTGCAAGTCAAGCGGGGGAAATGGCATTTTTGGGTGCTGGCCTTGCGGGCGGGGCGCTGCGGCGCTAGCATTGCGGGCAAGTACCCGGCAGGCATTGAGCGGCGCGGGAAAACATAAGCGAATTTGTGACATGGCGGGAACCATTCCGCCGGCCAGTGGGCAAGGTCCGCGTTTCGGCAGCAAGAAGGGGCAAAGGAAAAAGCCCCGCAAGCCACGCGGCAATGCCGGGAGTAACCTCCCGCCCGGATCTGCCGGCAAGACGAAACCGCCCGCAGCGCGTAGCGCGGGCAGCACTGATACTTGCGCAGCTGCGCCCATCGTGTCTGTGCCCGAGCCTGCCCCGCCACTCCCCGAATCACCGCGCGCCGCTGGCTGGGTCAAGTCGATGCCACATTATCGACAGGCCTATGCCGCGATCGATCTTGGCACGAACAACTGTCGCCTGCTGATCGCGCGCCCTTCGGGTGAGCACTTCGTGGTGATCGATGCCTTCAGCCGTGTGGTGCGGCTGGGTGAAGGCCTGGCGCAGACCGGACGGCTTTCGGATGCAGCGATGGACCGCGCGCTGGCCGCGCTGCATGTCTGTGCGGACAAGCTGCGCAAGCGCAATGTCCACCTCGCGCGCTCGGTCGCGACAGAGGCCTGCCGCCGCGCCACAAACGGGCAGCAGTTCATCGACCGGGTGCTGGCGGAAACCGGCATCCATCTGAACATCATCACTGCGCAGGAAGAGGCGCGACTTGCAGTTCTGGGGTGCCACATCCTGCTGGAGCAAGGCACCGGCCCCGCCATGATCTTCGATATCGGCGGCGGATCGACCGAGATGGTGCTGGTGGAAACCGGCGAGACGGTGCCCCGCATTCTCGATTGGCAATCGGTGCCCTGGGGCGTGGTTTCCCTCACCGAAAGCATCGGCGCGATTGCTGACGATCCCGACGCCCGCGCCGTCGCCTATGCCGAAATGCGCCGCCGCGTGGACGAAGGTTTTGCCGACTTTGCACAACGGGTCCGCCCCATGCGCAGTGCAGCGCGTGGCGAAGGCCGCATCCGCCTGCTCGGCACCAGCGGCACTGTCACAACGCTGGCCAGCGTCCATCTGGAACTCCCGCAGTATGACAGGCGCGCGGTGGACGGTCTGGTCATGCCCGCCGAATCGATGCGCAGCATCAGCCAGCGCCTTTCGGTGATGACCCCGGCAGAGCGTGTTGCCCTGCCCTGCATCGGGCGCGAACGGTCCGATCTGGTCGTGGCAGGGTGCGCCATCCTCGAATCGATCCTCGACATCTGGCCCGCAGATCGGCTTGGCATTGCCGATCGCGGCATTCGCGAAGGCATCCTGCGCAGCCTCATGGCCATCGGCGCAGACCCGCGCGGCCCCAAACGAACGGAAGCAGCATGAGCCGCTCAGGAAAAAATCCCAACGAGCGCCTGAAAAGCGCCAAAGGCCGCAGCGCCTCCTCCGTCCGCTGGCTTTCGCGCCAGTTGAACGACCCTTACGTAAAGCAGGCCAAGGCCGATGGCTGGCGCAGCCGCGCGGCCTACAAGCTGATCGAGCTGGACGAGAAATTTGGTCTGCTGCGCGGATCTAAGCGCGTGGTCGATCTTGGCATCGCTCCCGGCGGGTGGGCGCAAGTGGTGCGCAAGAAAGCCCCGGCGGCAAGCGTCGTCGGCATCGATCTGCTACCCACTGACCCGATCGAAGGCGTGACGATCTTCCAGATGGACTTCATGGCCGACGAAGCCCCGCAAGCCCTGCAGGATGCGCTGGACGGTCCGCCCGATCTCGTGATTTCCGACATGGCCGCCAACACCGTCGGCCACAAGCAGACCGACCACTTGCGCACGATGGGGCTGGTGGAAACGGCGGTGGACTTTGCCGTGCAGACGCTCGCCCCCGGCGGCGCTTTTGTGGCCAAGGTCTTTGCGGGCGGCACCGATACCGAACTGCTGGGCATCCTGAAAAAGAACTTCACCACCGTGAAGCACGCCAAGCCGCCCGCCAGCCGCAAGGATTCGTCGGAATGGTACGTGATCGCGCAAGGCTTCAAGGGCCGCGCAGAGTGAGGCGTTAACCCGCAGCCACCGCGCTGTTGCACAACGGGACTCAGGAAAATCCCTTAGCTGGCAACGACAGCCAGCGTGGTTATCAGCGCGTTAACCCGACGCAATTTTCGAGAACCACACTGATGACTTTCCGGCGCAACCTGCTGTTTCCTATGGCTCTCCTCGGCTTCTCCGGCGGGGCGGTGGCGGAAGGGAATGCAGCAAGAGGATGGTCTGCCGACTGGAAAGTCATCGGCGTGGCGCAAGACCGGACCGAAGTGCTGGTGCGCCCCGCATCCATCCGCGAACTGCCGCCCAGCACGGAACGCACGTTCACCGTCCGTCAGGTATGGGCGGGATTCGATTTCGCGGGAGCGGCCTCGCTCGACACGGGACGCAAGCTGGTGCTGTTCCGCTATGATTGCACCAGCCAGCGCGTGCTGATCGCTGCGGCGACCGACTATGCCCCCGATGGCGCAGTGCTTGCCCGCAATACCGTGGAGGCCGATCGGGCCGACCGGTATGAACCGGTCGAACCCGAAACGCTCAATGCCACGATCATGGCAGAAGCCTGCGCCGCGTAGGATCAATAGGCTGCCGTAAACCGCGCGCGCGGATGGCGATGCTGCTCCAGTTCGTCGACCATCGCGATGGCATAGTCAGCAAAGCTGATCCGGCTCTCGCCCTTCTCGTCCACCACGAGCTGGTCGGTGCCCAACCGGAACGTGCCGGTGCGAGGGCCTTCTTCAATAAACGCCGCGGGTGAAAAGAACGTCCAGTCGATTTCCGTCTCGGCCCGCAGGTCTTTGAGGAAGGCGATGCCGCCAAGGATCGCAGGCTTCCATTCATCGGGCAGATCCATCGCATCGAACAGGATCTTGCCCGGCGCCACTTCCAGACTGGCGGCCCCGCCCGTTACCAACAGGCGCGGCACACCTGCCTTCTTGAGCGCGGAAAGCAGCGTTTGTGCTGGCACATCGAAATGCAGCGCACTGATCACCGCATCCACGCCTGCAATCAGCGGGACAAGCGCCTGCGGATCAGAAGCATCACCCTGCACGGCAGTGACGGTCGGCGCAGGTGCGATTGCTTCGGGCTTGCGCGCAATCGCCACCACATCGTGCCCTCGGCGGGCCAGTTCGGCGGTGATTTCCGATCCTGCGCGGCCACTTGCACCCAACACGGCAACTTTCATCCTATTCTCCATTGGTAGTTTCCAATGGATACCAAGTGCTATATGGAAATCACCCATGCAAGAAGGCACGATTTCCATACCTGGTCACCGCGAAGTGACCGCGCCAGCGCCCGCAACGGCGCAAAGCCAACCGCGCGGCGATGTCTATGCCGCCAATTGCCCCACACGGCAGTTGCTTGATCGCATTGCCGACAAATGGAGCACGCTGATCCTGATGCTGCTGGCGGCCGAGGACATGCGCTTCAATGCGCTCAAACGCCGCATTCAGGGCGTAAGCCAGAAAATGCTGAGCCAGACCTTGCGCTCGCTTGAGCGGGACGGACTGGTGAGTCGAACCGTGGAGCCGACCGTTCCGGTCACGGTCACTTATGCGATAACGCCATTGGGGCGCGGCCTGTTCGGATCGCTTTCGGCCATGATCGAATGGGCCGAAACCTGCATGATCGAAGTCACCGCCGCCCAGCGCGCTTATGATTTGAAGCAAGTGTCAGCGGGTTGAAACAGCGCGAACCGCGTTCCAGTTGAACAAGAAATTGCGGTGTTCGGCCCAAGTCTGGCCCGCGATTGCGTCACCCAGCAAGCAAGCAGCCGTGTGATATGGCCCCGCCCCATCAGTTGTGCGAAAGCTAACGCAGGTCCGGCCGCGATCAGTTTTCCAGCGCCCGGCCTGAATCTCGCTTTCATAAAAGCTGCCTGCAACCGTTCCATCGGCCCGCAATTCAAGCATCATCGGCTTGGAGTAGGGTTGCCCCGGATCGGTGGAGAGATCCACTGTCCACGCTCCCTGCATTGCCGCAGGCGTCTCCGCTGCGCGAGCGGGCGAAGCTGCAAGCAGAACGCAAGACAGTGCAAAAACCACTGGCAATCGCACCATCATCGATCTCCCTTCTGGCTCACAATGATTGTCGGACGCCGCAAAGCAAAGCTGCATCAAAGGACATGAAAAAGGCGCCGGGAGCGATGCTCCGGGCGCCTTTTCATTTCTGCACACCTTGGCCCGAATCAGGCGCCCGGTGCTGCCTCGCTGGCTGCTGCATCGGGAGCGGCTTCGCTCGCCGCTGCGTCTGCAGGAGCTTCTGCAGCCGGGGCTGCATCGGCAGCGGGCAGCGGCAGGTTCGAACCGAGCGAGTTGAGATAGAGGATCACGTTGGCGCGATCTTCGCCCTTGGGCAGACCGGCGAACGACATCTTGGTGCCTGCCGCGAACGCCTTGGGGTTCTTCAGCCACGCATCGAGGTTATCGAAATCCCAGTTGCCGCCGTGGCCGGAAAGATCGGCCGAATAGGCGAACCCGGCTGCGTGCTTGCCGATCGGCTTGCCCACGATACCGAAAAGATTCGGACCGATGCCGCTGGCACCGCCCTGATCCGCCGTGTGGCACGCCTTGCACTTGGCGAAAACCGCTTCACCCTTGGCCGCGTCGCCCGCAGCAAGCCGATTCGGCAGCGGCAGTTCGGCAGCAGCGCCAGCACCGGCTTCTTCTTCAACGCCTTCGATGGCATAGCCCATCTTTTCAGGGCGATGTTCCTTGTCGGCCATGAAATAGTGGCCAGACAGGCTGGAAAGCCCCAGAGCCACGATGCCCCCGAACAAGGCCCATCCGGCGATGGTATTGAAGCGGTCGTCCATTTAGAAGCCCCATAGGCGCACGCCGACACCTTGCCGACACCCGCGCGAGTTGCCGGACCCTCTAGTAAGCGGCTTGCCGCAGCGCAAGATGGTTTGATACCCAAAAAGCCCACAAAAAAGTGTTGTCGCTTGCCGGAAAAGGCGCACGAGCCTAACGGACGCGCGTTATGCAGAGCTATCCCGCCCCCGCACTCGCCCTCGTGGAAAAAATGGCCGCAGCCGCAGCCGCCGATCCGGCGCGCGCCGTGTCGTTTCAGGGCGCGCCGGGGGCCAATTCACATCGCGCGGCGATGGAAGCCTTGCCCGATTGCCTGCCACTGCCCTGCTTTTCGTTCGAAGATGCGCTTGACGCGGTAAAGGAAGGCCGCGCCGCCCACGCCATTATTCCCATCGAAAACTCACAGCATGGGCGCGTGGCGGATATCCACTTTCTGCTGCCCGAAAGCGGGCTTTCGATCGTGGGCGAGCACTTCCTCGAAATCCATGCCAGCCTGATGGCGCTGGGCGATGGCCCTTTCACCGCCGCATACAGCCACCCACAGGCGCTTGGCCAATCGCGCTTCTACCTGCGCAATCTGGGCATCGTGCCAATGAGCTATGCCGATACGGCAGGCGCAGCGGCCTATGTGGCGGAACTTGGCGATCCCACGGTGGCGGCTCTCGCCCCGCGCATCGCGGCAGACCTCTATGGCCTCAAAGTCATCGAAGACAACGTGGAAGACGCGCACGACAACACCACGCGCTTCGTGATTCTTTCGAAGACGCCGCTTGATCCCGCAACGATCACCGGCCCTGCAATGACCACGTTCGTCTTTGAAGTGCGCAACATTCCCGCCGCGCTCTACAAGGCGCTGGGTGGCTTTGCCACCAATGGCGTGAACATGACCAAGCTGGAAAGCTACCAGCGTGGCGCCAGCTTTGCGGCGACCGAGTTCTTCGTCGATATCGTCGGCGCGCCGGGCGAACGCGCGGTCGATCTGGCATTCGAGGAATTGGGATTTTTCGCCAAGGATCTGCGGATGCTGGGCACTTATCCGATGGAACGCATCCGGCGCGGATAAGTCGGCGCAGTTACGCTTGAACGCCGCGATGGCGCGTGCAAGGTTGCGCGGGTGATATTCGGTGCGGCAGCAAATTCGGACACGGCGGTTTCGGCTGGCGATGATGCTGCTGCAGCGGAAGCGGCATGGCGTTCCATGCGCGATTCGGCAGATATCCAGTTCGCCCCCGTGCCACCCGATCCCCCACAGCCGACGCCCGAATGGATGAAAGTTCTGGGCGAATGGCTGGAATGGCTGCTTTCCCCACTTGGCAATCTGCTTGGTAAAGGCTGGGGCGTTATCGAAATGGTGCTGCTGGTCGGCGCGGGGATTGGTGCGGCGTGGATAGCATGGGCACTGCTTTGGCCGCTTTGGCGTGACCGTCAGGCGCGCAGCAAGGTCGCCGCGCCCGAATGGGCGCCGCCGCGCGAAGAAGCGCTCGCCCTGCTTGAAGATGCCGACAGGCTCGCTGCACAAGGCCTTTACGCAGAAGCCGCGCATCTCCTGCTACAGCGCAGCGTCGGCCAGATCGCCCGCGCCCGGCCCGATTGGCTGAAACCTGCCAGCACCGCGCGCGAAATCGGTTCGCTTCAAGGTCTGCCCGGCGAAGCGCGCACCGCATTCGGCACCATTGCCGGGCTGGTCGAACGCGCGCGCTATGCCTTGCGCCCGCTTGGGGCCGAAGACTGGTCCACCGCACGCGCCGCCTACGCGCGCTTCGCGCTCGAACCGCTTGGGGCATTCGAACCTTTGGGGACTGGGGCTTGAGCGCCGCGCCATCGCCTTTTTCACGCGGGACGGTCATCGGCATGTTGCTGGTCGGCGCGCTGGCCTTTGTCGCGCTGCTCTGGTTTCTGGGCAACAGCACCGGCGGCAGCGGCAACGATGGTGGCGCGCATGTGGGCGGTAAGGGGCTGAACGGCTTTGCAGGCCTTGCGCAAATGCTGGAATCCGAAGGGCTTGATGTGCAGCGCCTGCGCAACCGCCAGACGATCGAAAGCACCCCCGGCCTGCTGATCCTCACCCCGCCTGCCGGTGCAGAAGGCAAGGACATCGCCAAAGTCGTCGATGCTCGCCGCTACATCGGGCCGACACTGGTCATCGCACCCAAATGGTTCGCCACAGGCCTGCAATCGGAAAAGGCGAAGCGCGGCTGGGTGCAGATTCTCTCCACCAACCCGCCCGAATGGCCTGGCTTTGCCGACAATGTTACGGTCGAGATCGGGGACGAAAAATCAGCCCCTGCCAGTGGATGGCGCCTGGGCCAGCGGCGCGGAAAGCTGCCTGATGACCGGCAGGTCGAATACGGTTCCGGCAAAGGCCTTGTGCCGATCGTCGACGCCGGAAACGGCAAGATCCTCGCCGCATGGCTCGATGACGATGGCTATTACCCCGGCCTCAACGATCTGGTCGGTATCGACCCGGATTACGGTGGGGATGACGAAGACCTTTACCCGGTCGTCTTCGTCTTCGAACCGGACCTGATGGACAACTGGGGCTTGGCCGACAAGGCCACCGCCCTGCTCGCCCGCGATCTGGTGCTGGCAACGGCCGACAACCGTTCGCAACCCTTCGCTTTCGACATGACGTTCAACGGCTTCGGTGCAAGCCGCAACCTGCTGACGCTGGCATTCGAGCCGCCGTTCCTTGCCGCTACGATCTGCCTGTTTCTGGCTGCGCTGGCCGTGGCATGGCGCGCGCTCCACCGCTTCGGCCCGGCGCTGACGCAGGGGCCGGAAATTGCGATGGGCAAGGCCGCGCTGGTTGGCAACGCTGCCGGCCTGATCCGCCGCGCAGGCCGCGTCCACCTTGCCGCCGCCCCCTATGCCGACGCGGTGCGAGAGCGGATTGCGCTGGCGCTGGGCCTGCCGCGCGGCCTTTCGCATGAAGAGATCGAACGCCTGATCGATGCGGCACAAGCGCGGCGTGGCATCCCCGGACCGACATTCTCCAGCGCTGCCCGCCACTTGCGCGATGCACGCAAACCCCACGACGTGACCAAACGCGCGCTGGTCCTGCAACAGATAGAAAGGCTCCTGAAGTGAACCTAGATGCACCTACGATGACCCTGGCGGAACTTGGCGCCCTTTCAGGCGCCATCCGTGCCGAGGTCGGCAAGGCTGTGGTCGGGCAGGAGCAGGTGCTCGATCATCTCCTCGTCGCGCTCTTCGCAGGCGGCCATGTTCTGCTTGAAGGACCGCCCGGAACCGCCAAGACCTTCCTCGCCCAAACCTTTGCCGCCACGCTGGGGCTGGACTTTGGCCGCATCCAGTTCACCCCCGATCTGATGCCGGGCGACATCCTCGGCTCCAACCTGTTCAACTTCCAGACCAGCCAGTTCACGCTGACGCGCGGGCCGATTTTCCACGAACTGCTGCTGGCCGACGAAATCAACCGCACCCCGCCCAAGACGCAGGCCGCGCTGCTGGAAGCGATGCAGGAACGCCGCGTGACGCTGGACGGCGAAGCGCACGCTCTATCAGACCGCTTCATGGTGGTGGCAACGCAGAACCCGATCGAAAGCCAAGGCGTCTATCCCCTGCCCGAAGCCCAGCTTGATCGCTTCCTGTTCAAGCTGCTGGTCGAATATCCCTCCGCCGAGGAAGAAGCCCGCATCGTCACCCGTTATGGCGAAGGGCGCGGCGCGCCGAAGCCTGCGGACCTTGGCGTTTCCGCCGTGGCCGATGCCGCGCAGCTCAAGGCGGCGCAGGCGGCGGTCGCGTCGGTCACGATGGCAGAATCAGTGGTCGATTATGTCGTCCGCCTGATCCGCGCCACGCGCGAAAGCGGCGATCTGGTGGTGGGCGCAAGCCCGCGCGCCGCCGTGCTGCTGGCCGGCGCAGCCCGCGCCCGCGCCGCTCTGGATGGCCGCGAATACGTGATTCCCGATGACGTGAAGGCGCTTGCTACCGCCGTCCTGCGCCACCGCCTGATGCTCAGCCCGGCGGCTGAGATTGAGGGCAAGCAGGTGGAAGCCATCGTCGCCGCGCTGGTTGAGGGCACGGAAGCCCCGCGTTGAACAAACCACCCGCTCTCCTGCCCACGGGCCGCGCGGTCCTGCTGATCGCAGCGCTGGCCCCTGTCGCGCTGCTGCTGGCCGCGGCAGCCCCCGGCGCGTGGATCGCCGCGCCCGCATTGGGCGGCGCGCTGCTGGTGCTGGTGCTGCTCGATGGACTGTTCGCCGGATCGCTTGATGATCTGCGCGTCATCGTGCCGGGCGATGCCGAAGTCGGAGAGCCGACACGCCTCACCGTGATGGCCGATCTTTCGCGCACCGCCCCCCGCCCGCGCCCTGAAGCCGCGCTGGAATGCGATCCGCGCCTCAGTTCCGGCGGACGCATCGCTCTGCCCTTGGCGTTCAGTGACGGCGCGTGGGGCGGGACTGCGGACCTTACGCCTGGTCGCCGTGGCACCGGCGCTGTCTCGCGCATATGGCTGCGCTGGACCGGTCCGCTCGGCCTCGCCCACCGGCAGGCCACGCGCCCTTTGGACGCCGAAGTGCGGATCTGGCCGAATATCGCCCCCGTGCGCAGTCCGGCGCTTCAGATTTTCCTGCGCGATGCCCAGTTCGGCATGATCGCGCGCCGCATTCGCGGTGAAGGCACCGATTTCGAAGCGCTGGCCGAATACGAACCGGGCATGGACCGCCGCCGGATCGACTGGAAAAGCTCGGCCCGCCACGCCCGCCTCTATGCCAAGGAATACGAGGTCGAGCGCAACAACCAGATCGTCTTTGCCTTCGATTGCGGGCAGGCCATGTGCGAACCGATCGAGGGCCTGCCCCGCATTGATCGCGCCGTGACTGCCGCGCTGACCACCGCCTACGTCGCCCTGAAAGCGCAGGATCGCGTGGCGCTGTTCGGCTTTGCCGCCCGGCCCGAAGTCGCCACGCCCTTCGTCACCGACAGCCGCGATTTCGCCCGGTTGCAGCGCGCCGCCGCCAAGCTCGATTACCACCCCGGCGAACCGAACTTCACGCTGGCCCTGTCCACGCTGGCGGCGCGTTTGCAGCGTCGCTCGCTGATCGTGCTGTTCTCCGACTTTTCCGATCCCACCAGCGCCGAACTGATGGTGGAAAACGTGGGCCGTCTGGTCGACAAACATCTGGTGCTGTTCGTGGTGATGACCGACGCTGAACTTGCCCAAATCACCACGGCGGATGTCACCGATATGCAATCGGTGGCCGAAGCCGTGATCGCCAGCAGCCTGATCCGCCAGCGCGCGCTGGTGCTGCAACGCCTGCGCCACCTTGGCGTGCGCGTGCTGGAAGCGCGGCACGATCAGATCGGCACGCGGCTGCTCGACGCCTATCTTGCGATCAAGCGCGAAGGGCGGATCGGATGAACGCGGTAACGACCGGAATCGCACCCAAAGGCATCGCAAAGCGTATCGGGGGCTGGTTCGCCAAACCTTCCGAACAGGCTGTCGCTGCCGAACAGGCCGCCCTGCGCTCGGACCGTTTCCGGCTTGAGCGCGAAGCTGACTGGAAGCGGCTCGACGCCATTCTCAAACGCATGGAAGCAGGCCGCACCCGCGCGCTGTCTGATGAAGACCTGCTCGCTCTCCCCGCGCTCTATCGCACTGCCGCCTCCAGCCTTGCCATCGCGCGCGAAACCTCGCTCGATGCGGCGCTCGTTGCCTATCTGGAAGCGCTGACGCAGCGGGCATGGTTCCTCGTATATGGCCCGCGCGCGTCGCTGTGGTCATGGTTCCGCAGCTTCCTTGGCGGCGGGTGGAGCGCCAGCGTGCGCGGCCTCGGCATCGATCTGCTGATCGCGCTGGCACTGATGGTCGCGGGCACCGTAGTCGGCTGGCTGCTCGTCGATTCCAACCCCGAATGGTATCATGCGCTGGTGCCCGGCGGCTTTGCTGATGAGCGCGTGCCCGGTGCCAGCCGCGAGGTGTTGCACGCCACGCTGTTCGACAATCAGGATCAGGACGGGATGAGCGTTTTCGCCGCCAGCCTGTTCAGCAACAATGCGCAAGTCTCGATCCTGTGCTTCGCGCTGGGCTTCGCCTTCGGGTTGCCGACCATGCTGCTGCTGATCCACAACACCGCGCTGCTGGGGGCCTTGCTCTGGCTCTACCACGGTCAGGGTTTGTTGCTTGATCTGGTCGGCTGGCTCTCGATCCACGGCACGACAGAGCTGTTCGCAATCCTGCTGGCAGGCGCGGCAGGCATCCATGTGGGCCGATCGATGGCCTTTCCCGGCAACCTGCCGGTCATGGACGCGGCGGCCAACGCCGGACGGCGTGCGGCGCAGGTGATGACCGGCGTAGTGCTGATGCTCGTCATCGCGGCGCTGCTCGAAGGGTTCGCGCGCCAGATGGTGAATGCCACGCCATCGCGGTTGATCGTGGGTGGGTTCATGCTGGTGTTCTGGATCGGCTACTTCTTCGCCTTCAGGCGGGAGCGCCGCTGATGGCCATCGCGCTGAAAATGCCGTTCCGCCGCAGCGAGACCAGCCCCCGCCCCCTGCGCGCGGACAGCGACAAGCGGCGGCGCGTGGTCATCTCGCCCGAAGGCGTGCCGATACCATTCATGCTGGCATCGCGCGGCGCGCGTGCTGCAGCCCTGTTCCTTGATCTGGCGATGATTTTCGGCGCGATGATCGGCTCCACACTCATCCTTGCCTGGATCGCAGACGGTGTTGGCCTGAACTTCAACGAAAAGGACAGCCCCGCAGGCCGTGCGGTGCAGGCCCTGATCATCGTCTGGATCGTGGCACTGTTCCTGTTCCGCAACGCATGGTTCCTGTTCTTCGAACTCGGCCCGCGCGGCGCGACCCCGGGCAAGCGCATCTGCGGCATCCGCGTGGCGGCACGGGCACGCGGCACAAATGGCGGGCGCTTGACGACCGAAGCCGTGATCGCGCGCAATCTCGTGCGCGATATCGAACTGTTCATGCCGCTGATCTTCTTCGTTTCGGCCAGCGTGCAGGGCGGCGATACCGACATGGCGGGATGGGCTGGCCTCGGCTGGTTCCTGATCTTCGTGCTGTTTCCCTTCTTCAACCGCGACCGGTTACGCTGCGGCGACATGATCGCAGGCACATGGGTGGTGGAAGCGCCGAAAAAGAAGCTGGAACAGGCGCTTTCGGTGGGCGAAGCCGCACGCGGACGATCGGCGGAAACCGGTGCCCACTATCGCTTTACCGACGCCGATCTTGCCGTTTACGGCGAATACGAACTGCAGGTTCTGGAGCGCGTCCTGCGGGAAAACCGGGCCGACGGAATGCGCGACGTTACAGAGGCGATCTGCCGCAAGATCGGCTGGAGCGCAGGAGCAGGCGACGAACGCGCCTTCCTCGAAGCCTACTATGCCCAGCTTCGCGCAAGGCTGGAAACCGGAATGCGCTTTGGCAAGCGCAAGGCCGACAAGCACACCGAGGGCCCGTGATGCAGAATTTGCGGATCATTGAGGACGATCTGTCCGGCGCGGAAATCCGCGAACTTGTCGCGCTGCACCTTTCGGGAATGCACGCCCACTCGCCCGCCTGCAAGGTTCACGCCCTGCCGGTAGAGCAGTTGCGCCAGCCCGGCGTCACGTTCTTCTCGGCATGGGTCGCCAAGGCACTCGCAGGCATGGGCGCGATCCGTGAACTTGATGCGATGCATGGAGAATTGAAGTCCATGCGCGTTGCTCCCGATTGGCTGGGCCGGGGCGTGGGTGAAGCGATGCTTCTGCACCTCCTGAGTGTCGCCCGCGCGCGCGGCTATGGGCGTGTCAGTCTCGAAACCGGTAACGGCCCCGCTTTTGCGCCTGCCCTTGCGCTTTATCGCAAGCATGGCTTCGAGAACTGCGCTGCCTTTGCCGACTATGTTCTCGACGATTTCAGCCAGTGCCTCACTCTGCGGCTGTAGTCGCTTCTGCCGGGGGTGTGGCCTCGCCCCAACTCAGCGTCCAACCCGGAAATGCGATCTGCAATGCTGCAATCGTGGCATCAGGCAAGGGTTCTGCCGAGAATACGCGGGCTGACCGACGTTCGGGATCGACAAGAACAGACGTTCGGTCCCCTTCCACGATCCGCGCCAGCGTTGCCCGCAGCCGGGTCACTTCCTCCTTGCGCGCACGCTCGGTCGCGACGGCATCCTCCAGCGCGCGGCGGGCGTCGTCAGCTTCTGGCGTGCCGCTGCGGATCTGGACCAGCCTGACGTTCGCATCGCGCCCCAAAAGGCCTTCCACCCGATCGGCAAACCGATCCTGCAAACCTTCGTTGTAGGCCGGAGCCATCACCACCGCATCGACCTGCGCCGGTCGGGCGGCAAGATTGCTGTCGAGGCGGTCGATCCGGGCGCCCGGCCCCGCCAGTTCCTGCAACTGGCGGTTGATCGCAGACTGCGCGCGCGCTTCGCGCACGTTCGCGGCAAGGCGAAGCCCCAGAGGAATGGCCAAGGCGATCAGCGCTGCGAATATCCCCACGGTCTGCGCCCAGCTTTGACGAGGCGAAAGCTGCGTGCCGAAACCGCGCACGCGCGCCGTCACCGTGGCCATCAGGGCAATGGCCGTGGCGTTGGTGATGAATAGCAACAGCGCACCCCAGGCATAATCCCACCGCGCTGTGGCGATGGAAAAACCGACGACCGCCAGTGGCGGCACCAGCGCTGTGGCGATAGCAACACCGACGAGACTGATCGCCTCGCGCCGCACGGTGGCATAGGCCCCTGCGATACCGCCAAATACAGCAACAAGCAGATCGAGCAGATTCGGGCGCACGCGCGCCAGAATGCTGGGGGTGACGTCCTGAATGGGGGAAATCCAGGTAAGCACGATGGCAATCAGGATCGCCAGCACCATGCCGACCCCCAGCGAAAGCGCTGCGCGTTTCAACAACGCCAATTCAAAAATCGCCACGCCAAAGCCGAATGCCATGATCGGCCCCAACAAGGGCGAAATCAGCATCGCGCCGATGATCACCGGCGGCGAATCCATCAGTAGGCCGACGTGGGCAATGGCCGTGGCCAGTGCCACCAGCATCAGATAGGTCGGCGAAAGCCGTGCGCCGCGTGCGATGGATGCCAAAAGGGCAGCGCGGCCGTGGCTCGGCTTCGCGCTGCCCTCTGCGTTCGTGCTATTCTGTGAGTTCCCGCCCATCGGGCGCCTAACTCACAGCTTCCCGGTAAGTTCCGGCACCACCGCAAAAAGATCACCGACGAGGCCGATGTCAGCGACCTGGAAGATGGGGGCGTCTTCGTCCTTGTTGATGGCGATGA
>NZ_JBMLSM010000087.1:49201-54251 GCF_049240505.1 Novosphingobium sp. | reverse complement strand
TCGGCGAAGGTGCGGGTGGTGATCACTTCTTCATACCGTTCCGGCGAAGTGTCGATGTTGTGGTTGTAGTAATCAAGGCCCGCTTCAGCGAGTTGCGCGGCCTGGCCGGGCGTGAGCATCCCCAGCGTCATGCAGGTTTCCATGCCCATTTCGCGCACGCCCTTGATCATGGCGATCACGGCGGGCATGTCGCGCTCCTTGGGGTTGCGCCATGCTGCACCCATGCAGAAACGCTTTGATCCGTTGTCCTTGGCCTGTGCCGCGCTTTGCAGCACTTTTTGCACTTCCATCAGTTTGGTCGCTTCGATGCCGCTGTCAGCCTTGACCGACTGCGAGCAGTAGCCGCAATCTTCGGGGCAGCCGCCGGTCTTGATCGAAAGCAGGGTGCAAAGCTGCACTTCGCCCGCGCGGTGGTGCTGGCGATGGACTTCTGCCGCACGAAACAGCAGTTCGGTGAACGGCAGGTCGAACAGTGCGGCGATCTCCTCGCGCGTCCAGTCTGTGCGAACGCCGTTGGCAGTAGCGGTGGTTTCGCGCTGGCGGGTGAGGGTGTCTTGCACGGCTGAAGTCCTTTGGGAATCCGGGTCTGTTTTCGCCCTTAACCCATTTCACGCAAACATGCTCAAGTGAATTCGCAAAGCTGCAAAGCGGAACTTTGCATTTCACCTGATGGAACGGATGCGGCGTTGCCGATGGCGAAATGCTATGTTGCGATTGTGCGCCTAGTCAGCGCGGTCACTTTCGGACAGGACAGGTTGTGTGTCCCAAGTGGCATATTTGTATGTGTTGCTTACAAATGCGCATCGGAGTATTCTGGCCGTCATGGAGAGGTTGAACCAGATCATCGCGGCCCATGCCGGGCGTGAAGGCCCGTTGCTGCCGATTCTGCACGATGTGCAGGCGGAGTATGGCCACGTTTCAGAAGAGGCGATGCGCGCCATTGCGAATGCGCTGAATCTCAGCCGGGCAGAAGTGCACGGCGTGGTGAGCTTCTATCACGATTTCCATGCCGAGCCGGACGCACGCCCGGTTGTGAAGCTGTGCCGGGCAGAAGCGTGCCAGGCGCGCGGGGTCGATGCGCTGGCGGCGGCACTCCCTGTGAATCATCGGGTCAAGGTTGAGACGGTCTATTGCCTGGGCCTGTGTTCGGTTGGGCCGAATGCAATGGTCGGTGACAGGGTTCACGCACGGCTCGATGCCGCAAAGCTGGGCGCACTGATGGAGCAACTGGCATGACTGTGGTGCGGATCAGTGACGATGCGCTGGCGCTGGCTTGTGGCGCGGATGAGGTGGCGGCAGCTTTCGTTGCGGCGGGCTGTGCAGTGGAGCGCGTGTCATCGTGGGGAATGCAATGGCTGGAGCCGCTGGCCGAGATCAACGGGATGGGCTTCGGGCCGCTTGAGCCGACAGACGTTGCGGCGGTGCTGGATAGCACATCGACCAAGGCTATCGGTGCGATTGAACAGCACCCGTTCATTGCAAAGCAGCAGCGCTTCACTTTTGTCCGCGCGGGCAAGACGCGGGCGTTGAGCCTTGAGGACTATGCTGCGCACGGTGGCTGGCAGGGTCTGGCCAAGGCGCGCGAGATCGGGCCTGAGGCGACTATCGCACAAGTTACCGAATCGGGCCTGCGCGGGCGTGGCGGCGCAGGTTTTCCGGCGGGGATCAAGTGGACCACCGTGGCCAAGGCTGCGGAGACCCGCAAATACATCGTCTGCAATGCTGACGAAGGCGATAGTGCAACCTTTGCCGACCGCATGGTGATGGAGGGCGACCCGTTCATGCTGATCGAAGGCATGGCGATTGCTGCCCATGCCGTCGGCGCGCAGAAGGGCTATGTCTATATCCGCAGCGAATATCCGCACGCGATTGCCAAGATGGAAGCGGCGGTTCGGGCAAGCGCGCATCTTGTGGCGCCGTTCGAACTGGAAGTGCGCGTTGGGGCGGGGGCTTACGTGTGCGGCGAGGAAACGTCGCTGCTCAACAGCCTTGAGGGCAAGCGCGGCGAAGTGCGGGCCAAGCCGCCGCTCCCTGCATTGGAAGGGCTGTTCGGCAAACCGACGGTCGTCAACAATGTGCTGACGCTGGCGGCAGTGCCGTGGATCATGGCCAATGGTGCGGCGGCTTATGCGGCGGTGGGCTTTGGCCGGTCAAAGGGAACGATGCCGATCCAGATCGCGGGCAACGTGAAGCATGGCGGCTTGTTCGAAGTGGGCTTTGGCATCACGCTGGGCGAACTGGTGGACGAGATCGGCGGTGGCACCGCTTCGGGCCGTCCGGTGCGGGCGGTGCAGGTGGGCGGACCGCTGGGTGCCTATCATGCGCGGTCGGATTTCCATCTGCCGTTTGATTATGAAGCGTTTGCGGCTGCCGATGGCCTGATTGGCCACGCCGGGATCACGGTCTTCGATGAAACGGCGGACATGAGTGCGCAGGCCCGATTTGCGATGGAATTCTGTGCGGCGGAATCGTGCGGCAAATGCACGCCCTGCCGCATCGGCTCGACGCGCGGGGTAGAGCTGATCGACCGCATCAGGGCGCGTTCCGGGCGTGCGCCGGATCGTGTGGAAGCGCTGCCGCAGATGCACAATGCGCGCAAGGCGGAGCGTTCGCTGGCGGACGAGATCGTGCTGCTCGAAGACTTGTGCGAGACGATGAAGTTCGGCTCGCTCTGCGCGCTGGGAGGGTTCACGCCTTATCCGGTGCTGTCGGCACTGCGGAATTTCCCTGAGGATTTTGGGGCGGACGCGGAAAGGCAAGCGGCGGAGTGATCCTCGGAGCCGTCCTTGCAGGTGGCCGGTCCACCCGCTTCGGCAGCGACAAGGCGCTGGCCGAGCTTGGCGGGCGCACACTGCTGGCGCGGGCAGTGGAAGCGCTTGAGGCGCAGTGCGATGCCGTTGTGGTCGTGGGGCGCGGGACGGCACCTGCGCCCACGCTGCCCGATTGGCCGCACCCCGATATGGGACCGCTGGGCGGGATCGCTGCGGCGCTCCACCATGCCTGCGATGCCGGTTATGACGAAGTGCTGACCTGTGCGGTGGACAGTGTGGGGCTGGGCGACGATCTGCTGGCGCAATTGACCCCAGCGCCGGCTTATTGCGCGGACCAGCCGGTGATCGGACTGTGGCCCGCACAGGCATCCACCACGCTTGATGCGCTGCTGACCGGCGATGGCCGCCATTCGATGCGCGCCTTTGCGGAAAGCATCGGCGCGCGGGCGGTGCGGTTTTCGGAAATTCCTGATAATATCAATACACCGGCAGACCTCGAGTCTGCGGAGAGGCGATCGCATGGGTTATGAACGTCAGGCAGATTTCGGCACGCCGGAGGTCCTTTCGGACACGGCGGTAACCTGCTCTATCGACGGGCGCGAAATTACCGTTCCTGCAGCGACGACCGTGATGCGCGCAGCCGCGCTGACCGGCGGCTCCATCCCGAAACTCTGCGCCACCGATAACCTCAAGCAGTTCGGATCGTGCCGCCTGTGCCTTGTCGAGATCGATGGGATGCGCGGGACGCCTGCAAGCTGCACCACGCCGGTGGCAGAAGGGATGCAGGTTCACACGCAGACGGCAAAGCTGCAGAAGCTGCGCAAGGGCGTGATGGAACTCTACATTTCCGATCACCCGCTCGATTGCCTGACGTGCAGTGCGAACAATGATTGCGAACTGCAGGACCAAGCCGCCGCGGTGGGCCTGCGCGATGTGCGCTATGGTTATGAGGGCGAGAACCATTTGGGCGAAATGCCCGACATCTCGAACCCCTATTTCGATTTCGACCCCAGCAAATGCATCGTCTGTTCGCGCTGTGTGCGCGCCTGCGATGAAGTGCAGGGCACGCTGGCGCTGACCATTGACGGGCGCGGGTTCGATTCCAAGGTTTCGGCGGGGCTGACCTCGGACAGCTTCCTCTCGTCCGAATGCGTTTCCTGCGGGGCCTGCGTGCAGGCTTGCCCTACCGCGACGTTGCAGGAAAAGGCGGTCAAGGAAATCGGCAAGCCCGAACGCGCGGTCGTCACGACGTGCGCCTATTGCGGCGTCGGCTGCACGTTCCGGGCAGAGATGCGCGGCGAACAGGTGGTGCGCATGGTGCCGTGGAAGGACGGCAAGGCCAATCGCGGGCATTCCTGCGTCAAAGGCCGCTTCGCCTGGGGTTATGCCCAGCATCAGGAGCGCGTGCTTTCGCCGATGATCCGTGAGAGCATCGACCAGCCCTGGCGCGAGGTTTCGTGGGAAGAGGCGCTTTCCTACGCCGCGCGCGAAATCAACCGTATCCGCGATGCTTACGGGCGCAACGCGCTGGGCGGGATTGTTTCCAGCCGCTGCACCAATGAAGAGGGCTTCCTTGTCCAGAAGCTGGTCCGCGCAGGCTTCGGCACAAACAATGTCGATACCTGCGCCCGCGTGTGCCATTCGCCCACCGGCTATGGCTTGAAGACCACCTTCGGGACGTCAGCAGGCACGCAGGACTTCGACAGCGTGGAAGACAGCGACGTGATGCTGGTGATCGGCGCGAACCCGACCGATGGGCACCCGGTCTTCGCCAGCCGCATGAAGCGCCGCCTGCGTCAGGGCGCAAAACTCATCGTGATCGATCCGCGCCGCACCGATCTGGTGCGCAGCCCGCATATCGAGGCGGATTTCCACCTGCCGCTGCGCCCCGGCACCAACGTGGCGATTCTGACGGCGCTGGCCCATGTGATCGTGACCGAGGGGCTGGCCGACGAGGCTTTCATCCGCGAACGCTGCGATTGGGACGAATACCAGCACTGGGCCGAATTCGTTTCGGCAGAGCGCAACAGCCCGGAATTTCTCAGCCCCGTGATCGGCGTGGATGCTGAGGCCATTCGCGGCGCGGCGCGCTTGTTCGCCACTGGTGGCAATGGCGCGATCTACTACGGTCTTGGCGTGACGGAGCATAGCCAGGGTTCATCGACCGTCATGGCGATTGCGAATCTCGCGATGGTCACCGGCAATATCGGGCGGCGTGGCGTGGGGGTGAACCCCCTGCGCGGGCAGAACAACGTGCAGGGGGCCTGCGACATGGGCAG